>NZ_JBHYJA010000009.1:0-169274 GCF_042740355.1 Streptomyces sp. NPDC059010 | reverse complement strand
TTTTTTTTTATCAGACACTGTTTTTTTTTGTGTTTTTTCCCCCCTTTCCCCGCCCCCCCCCCCCCCCCGGCGTGTCCCCCCCTCACCCCCCCCCCCCCACTCCGCTGGTCTGCGACTGTGAGCTCTAGAAGAACCCAAGCTTCCTAGGGCTGTAAGAACAAAGAATGTTCTTGGTCTGCTGATAGTGGTCCAGCATCATCTTGTGCGTCTCACGCCCGATCCCCGACCCCTTGTAGCCGCCGAACGCCGCGTGCGCCGGGTAGGCGTGGTAGCAGTTCGTCCAGACGCGGCCCGCCTGGATCGCGCGGCCGGCCCGGTACGCGGTGTTGATGTCCCGCGTCCACACGCCCGCGCCGAGGCCGTACAGCGTGTCGTTGGCGATCTTCATGGCGTCGTCGAAGTCGTCGAAGGACGTCACCGAGACGACCGGCCCGAAGATCTCCTCCTGGAAGATCCGCATGCGGTTGTCGCCCTCGAAGACGGTCGGCTGGACGTAGTAGCCGCCCTTCAACTCGCCGTCGTGCTCGATACGTTCGCCGCCCGTGAGGACCCGCGCACCTTCCTGTCGGCCGATGTCGAGGTAGGAGAGGATCTTCTCCAACTGGTCGTTGGATGCCTGCGCGCCGATCATCGTGTCCGTGTCGAGCGGGTGACCGGTCGTGATCCGCTCGGTGCGGGCGACCGCCGCCTCCATGAACTCGGCGTAGTTGCCGCGCTGGATCAGGGCCCGGGACGGGCAGGTGCACACCTCGCCCTGGTTCAGCGCGAACATCGTGAAGCCCTCAAGCGCCTTGTCCCGGAAGTCGTCGTTCGCAGCCCAGACGTCGTCGAAGAAGATGTTCGGGGACTTGCCGCCGAGTTCGAGGGTCACCGGGGTGATGTTCTCCGAGGCGTACTGCATGATCAACCGGCCCGTCGTGGTCTCCCCGGTGAACGCCACTTTGGCCACCCGGGGGCTGGACGCCAGCGGCTTGCCCGCCTCGACGCCGAAACCGTTGACGACGTTGACCACGCCCGGCGGGAGCAGGTCGGCGACCAGACTGAGCCAGTAGTGGATGGACGCCGGGGTCTGTTCGGCAGGCTTGAGCACGACCGCGTTGCCCGCGGCCAGCGCCGGGGCGAGCTTCCACACCGCCATGAGGATCGGGAAGTTCCACGGAATGATCTGCGCGACCACGCCCAACGGCTCGTGGAAGTGGTACGCCACCGTGTCGTCGTCGACCTCCCCGAGCGAGCCCTCCTGCGCCCTGATCGCCCCCGCGAAGTAGCGGAAGTGGTCGATGGCCAGCGGAATGTCGGCCGCCAGCGTCTCCCGCACCGGCTTGCCGTTCTCCCAGCTCTCGGCGACCGCCAGCTTCTCCAGGTTCGCCTCCATACGGTCGGCGATCTTCCGCAGGATGTCTGACCGCTCGGCCACCGACGTCCGGCCCCACGCCGGGGCGGCCGCGTGGGCCGCGTCGAGCGCCCGCTCCACGTCCTCCGCCGTGCCCCGCGCGATCTCGGTGAACGGCTGCCCGTTCACCGGCGTCGGGTTCTCGAAGTACTGCCCCCGGATCGGCGGCACGTACTCCCCGCCGATGAAGTGGTCGTAGCGCGCCTGGTAGGAGACGATCGCACCTTCGGTGCCGGGCGCCGCGTAACGGGTCATACTGCTCTGCCTCCCGAAGAAGCGCTGCCCGCCGTTGGGCAGCTCTCGGCGCGAGGCTAGGGACGGCGAGGTTGCAAGTACGTTGCGCGAGCCACCGCTCCAGCAGGACGCCGCCTTTCCAACGGAGAGCCGCCGCTCCAACCCCGTGCCAGGGCGCGGGAGCGAGGCGCGGTCAGCGCGCCGGACGGTGCTCCCACGCGTGCGGTGCCGACAGCTCGGACTCCAGCGCGGCCAGCCGTGACCGTACCGCCGCCGTCGGGCGCACCGCGGCGAGCGCCCGCCATACCTCCAGGTCGTCCTCGCCCCACGGCGCGTGCGCCCAGTCGGCCAGCAGGTCGGGGTCGCTGCGGGCGATCAGCGCCGTACGCAGGCCGTCGGCGAGGCGACGCCTGAGCTGCACCACCGCCGGTGCCTGGGAGCCGGGCAGCAGCGGGCCGCGGTACGCCGTGGCCGCGGCCGTGACCGCACCCGTCCCCAGACGACGCTCGACGGCCGCCAAGTCCGACTCGACCGGCACCGTGAGCCGGTACGGCCGTGAGGCGAGCAGACCGGGACCGAGTACTCGGCGCAGACGGGCCAGTTCGGCGCGCAACGTCACCGGCGTCACCGACTCGTCCTCGTACAACGCGCACAGCAGTTCGTCCCCGGTCAGCCCTTCCGGATGGCGGGCCAGCAGCACCAGGATCTCGCTGTGCCGACGACTGAGCCTGATCCGGCGGCCGCCCGTGAGCAGTTGCGCCTCGTCGCGGCCCAGCGCGATCAGCTCCGGCGTGTCGGCAGCCGGCACCGGCGGGGTGAGCAGTGCCAGATGGGACTCCGCGGCACGCGCCACCGCCTGCACGAACCCCAGGCTGTGCGGATGCGCGAGCCCGTCCCCACCGGTGATGTCCACCGCCCCGAGCACCCGCCCGGTCCGCGGATCGTGCACCGGCGCTGCCGCACAGGTCCAGGGCTGCACCCGGCGGATGAAGTGCTCGGCGGCGAACACCTGCACCGGCCGGTCCACGGCGACCGCCGTTCCCGGCGCATTCGTCCCGACCGCGGTCTCCGCCCACCGCGCACCCGGCACGAAGTTCATCCGGTCCGCCCGGCGCCGGGTCGTCGGATGCCCTTCCACCCACAGCAGCCTGCCGTGCGCGTCGCACACCGCGAGCAGATGCTCGCCGTCGGCCGCGAACGTACCGAGCAGCTCCCGGAACAGCGGCATCACCGGCGCCAGCGGATGCTCCGCGCGGTAGGCGCCGAGGTCCCCGTCCGCCAGCTCCACACTCGCGGTCCCGTCCGGACCGACACCGGCGCGCGCGGAACGCCGCCACGAGTCGGCCACCACGGCACGCACCGGCTTCGGCACCGTCCCCGCCTCGGTGAACGTCTCATGCGCACGACGCAGCACCCGAACACGCTCGGCGGGGTCGGCCCCCGGCTCCAGGGCCACCCACGGATCGGTCAACACGGCCTCCCCGGAAAGCGATGCGGCTGGGGACATCGTCACTCCGGGTACGCGTGCGGACAACCTTTTCGTCCTTTTCGACGGTGCGACGCGAAGGCCGAGCCCGCCGCTTGGGCCCGGTGAGCTCTCGGTGCGAGGCCGGAGGCCGGCTCAGGCCCGGTTGACCAGACGTATGTAACGCGTCCAGTCCCAGTGCGGACCGGGATCAGTGTGGTCGGTGCCCGGCACCTCGTAGTGCCCGATGATGTGCGCGCGGTCCTTGGGTATGCCGTGCCTGGCGCAGATCGTCGCCGTGAGCCGGGCCGACGTCTCGTACAGGACGTCGGTGAAGTAGCCGGGCTCGTCCACCCAGCCCTCGTGCTCTATCCCGACGCTGCGTGTGTTGTGTTCCCAGTCCCCGGCGTGCCAGGCGATGTCCGCCTCGCGAACGCACTGGGAGGTGTGCCCGTCGGCCGACCGGACGACGTAGTGCGCGGACACCTGCTTCCTGGGGTTCTCGAAGACCATCAGGGTGTTGGGGTAGGCCGTCTGTGTCACGTGGATGATCACCTGGTCGACGGGATGGGTCGCAGGGCGGTTCGCCGCCGTGTAGTTGGCGGTGCTCGCCGGCCGCCACTCGGCGAGCGGGTAGTCCGGGCCCGGTATGTGCGCACCGGCCCGCGGTGCGGGGAGCAGGGCGTACGGGACGGCTGCCAGGGCGGTGCCTTGGAGGATCCGGCGTCGGCTGAGGCGTGGTCGTGCGCTTTCCAAAAGGGGATTGCCTTTCATGGTGGAGGCGGGCCGGGGCACTCAGCGCAGAGCCGCCGCCGTCTCCCGCAGTCGTGCGTGCACTCCCCGGTGCGTCTCGCGCGCCGGCAGCCACTGCTTGCGGATCTTGGCCACGCAGGTGTAGTTGGTGTCGCACACGTTGGCCAGCGGCGACTCGACGGCCTGGGTGGCGAACTGGTACGCGTCAAGCTCACTGAACCCGTAGTCACGCACCAGCCACTGCACCAGGTCCAGCTGGGATATCCGGAACGCGTCCTCCAGCGGCCGGGCCGAGCCGGTCGAGATGATGTGCGTGTCCGACTCGATGCGCGGCCACGGCGTGGCAAGCCCCTTGAGCAGCTCGACGACCACCACGGTGTTCATCGCGCACTCGACCGCGACCCCACAGGTCTCGCCCTCGCCCTGCCGGGCATGGCCGTCGCCGAGGCTGAGCAGCGCGCCCTCGACGTTCACCCCGAGATAGCAGGTGACGCCCGCCCGCATCTCCGGTGTGTCCATGTTCCCGCCGTGCGCGTCGGGCACCAGGGCCGAGCGCACCTCCAGACTGGCGGGCGCCACCCCGACCGTGCCGTGCATCGGATCCATGGGCAGCTCGGCCTCGATGCCACTGTCGTGGGCCCGGAACAGCGCCGTACGCCGTGTCCGGTCGAGCTGCCAGATCCAGACGGTCTCCGGCAGGGGCGATTGCAGCGTGGCCGTGCTGTGCGTCGAGGTGAGGGCGCCGAACAGCGGGACCGTGGTCGAGGCGGCCCAGTCCCGGGCCGGTTCGATCGACACGAAGTGCACGGCGACCGTGTCACCGGGTTCGGCGCCCTCGATGTGGAAGGGACCGGTCTGCGGATTGAGGTAGGGGAACTCGCACACCTCGGACACCAGGTCCTTCTCCGACCGCACCCGCCCGCCGAAGCAGTCCTCCGTGTACAGGTCGAGAACCGTGCCGGGTGCGATGCGCGCCACCGGCGGTGCGCCGCCGAACGTCCAGGCGTACTCGCCGGGCTCGGGTCGCACGGTCAGGATCCGGGGGTCGCTCATCGCTGCACAGCTCCGTTCTGCGGAAGGCCGGTGGGGGAGGGGTCGTCGAGGTGGACCCGGGCGGTCTCGGCTATGCGTCCGGGGTGGCGCCGTACGAGCACGACCAGCACCACGACTCCCGTCGCCATCCACGCCCCGACCACCGGTCCGGCGTACGACACGGGCGCGGTCAGCTCGGAGACGAAGTCGAAGACGGGCAGTCCCGCCGCGGTCAGGAGCGCGGGCACGAACGCGACGATGCCGAGGACGGGCAGCAGCAGATGCCGTACGGGTTTGAGCGCCTCGCGCCTGCGACGCAGGAAGTAGCCGGCGCAGGCCAGGTTCACGACGATGTACACGCCGATCACCACTGTGACGATCACCGTGGCCAGCAGCAGGAACGCTGTCACGGGGTCGTAGGCGAAGCCGAGTCCCAGCACCGCGGCGACCGCGATGACGGTCTGCACGGCGATACCGGCCGCGGGCGAGCGGTACTTGGGGTGCAGCACCGCCAGGAAGCGGGGCAGGACGCCGATGCGGGCCAGGGCGAAGGCGGTCCGGGTGGAGACGGTGGCGCAGGCGTTGGCGTTGGCGATCGCCGAGTTGACCACGGCCAGGAACACCAGCACCCAGAACAGCCCGAACGACGCCCGGGCCACGCCCTCCCAGGAGGCGGCACCCGAGGCTCCGAACTCCCCGAAGCGGTCCGGCCCGAAATACACGGTCATCGCGTAGGTGGTGAGCACGTAGAACAGACCGATGGCGAGAGCCGCGCCGAGCACCGCCCGATGCATGGTCCGGCGCGGGTTCCGTGTCTCCTCGGCCAGTGGGGCCGCGGCCTCGAATCCGGCGAAGGCGAGCACGGTGTAGACCGACCCGGCGAACACCCCGGTGAGGCCCGCGTAGCCGTCGGCAGTATGGGACGTCCCGAACACGGACAACGTGTTGTCCCCGCCCGCCTTCCCGATCAGCCAGACGGCGAACACCACAAGGACGAGAACCTCGAAGATGCCGAGGACCGTGCCGAACCGGGCCGAGGCACGCACCCCCAAGTACCCGGAGACGCCTATGATCGCGGCCCCAGCCAGCGCCCACGGCCACCACAGGTCCGCCGGATACGACGGCCACTCCTGGTGCAGCGTGCCCGCCGTAGTGAAGCCCAGTTGCAGAAGCAGCAGCGGCGGGACCAGCGCCTCGACGAACACATAGCCCCAGCCGACGAGGAAGCCGATGGCGGGATGCAGCCCCTGCGCCACATACGTGGACACCGAGCCCGCGGCGGGCAACTCCCGGGCCAGCTCGGCGACACACGAGGCGGTAAACAGACAGGCCACGAGCGCGATCAGTACCGACAACGGTAGACTTCCACCCGCGAAGGCGGCGCCCGATGGAATGGACGCCGCGACCGCGGCGGCCGGCGCCATGGCCGTGATGCTCTGGAACAGGACCTCGCGCAGTCCGATGGCGTCGCGCCGTAACCCCGGCGCTGCCCGCCCCGTCGTTTCCCCCGACATGTGAATCCCCTCGTTCACGCCGATGCGCCCCGCCGTCGCCGTGACAGCACGGCTGCGGCTCGCGTGAATCACGGTACGGCGCTGGTGGGTTGGGCAGAAGAGTGCGCCGTGATTCCGTGGACAGGCGCGGAATTGTGGATAACTCGCTCACTCACACGAGTGAACTCCGCCTGGAATCCGGCCCGTTCGGCACCGATTGCGCACATCCCACCGGGGCCCGCCGGGCCGCCCCGAGGGGCCTTCCACCGGGGATCAGGCCCGCTCCGCCACCACCGCCGGATCGTCCAGCACCGCTCGCACCACCGAGTGCGCGGCCCCCAGCAACGGCCCCTCGGGGCCCAGTCGCGACACGGACACCGGACAGGCGGGCCCGGCCGTGCGCCGGTCCAACTCGGCCTCCAGCGACGGCAGCAGCCAAGGCGCGAGCCCGGCCAGCGCACCGCCCAGCACCACACTCTCGGGGTCCAGCAGATTGACCGCGCCGGTCAGGGCTATACCGAGCGCGGTCCCTGCATCGCGCAACGCCTGCCGTACGTCCTGGTCGCCGTCGGCGGCACGCTCGGCCAGCAGTCCGACCCGGTCCTCGCCCGGCTCCAGCCCGGCCGCACGCAGTACCGCCTCCTCACCGGCGTACTGCTCCAGGCAGCCGCGTCCCCCGCACGCGCACTCGGGGCCGTCCGGCCGGACGGGCACATGCCCCAACTCGCCGGCGAAACCGCGTGTTCCGTGCAGCAGCCCCCCGTCCACCACGACGGCCGCGCCGATGCCGATCTCCGCCGACACATGCAGGAAGTCACGTGGGGTGCCGTCGCCGAGCCAGAGTTCGGCGAGCGCGCCGAAGTTGGCTTCGTTGCCCACGGTCAGCGGGAAGTCCACGGGCAGCAGAACGCCGAGGTCCGTGTCGCGCCAGTCGAGGTTCGGCGCGCGTACCACCGTCCGGGCGTCCCGTGCCACCAGACCCGGTACGGCGACCGCCAGACCCGCGGGCCACAGACCCTCGCGTTCGGCCTCGGCGAGCACCCGGCGCAGCAGCCCGGTGAGTTCCTCGATCACCGGCTCGGGCGCACGGCCCCGGTTCGCGCCGTACCGCACCGCCCTGGACCGCACCTCACCGCGCAGATCGACCGCGCAGACGGCGAGATGGTCGACGCCGACCTCGGCGCCTATGCCTGCCGGACCGTGCCCGCTGACGGCGAGCGCCGATCCGGGACGGCCCACCCGGCTGGGCCGCTCGGGACCGAGCTCCTCCAGCAGTCCCGAGCGGATCAGCTCGTCGACGAGTGTGGACACGGCCGCACGGGTCAGCCCGATGCGGGAGGCCACGGCGGCGCGGGAGAGCGGACCCTCGGCGCTGACGGTGTGCATCACCCGGGCGAGATTGCGGCGGCGCATGCCCTGCTGGGTGTTGGGCAGCGCCCGTCCGGCGCCCGGGTGGGCCTCGTGCAGCGGTGCGGTCATGCCTCCGTCAGTCCTCAGTGTGTCTCGGGGGTCCGCTCCAGCAGCGGGGCCGCGTCGGAGAGTACCCCGCTGATCCTGGCCAGCGTCTCCTCGTCCCGCTCCACGGCGTCGAGCACCGGCCCGCGCGCGGTGTTCCAGCGCCGCGCGACCGCGGCCGGATCCTCGCCGGTCAGCAGGCCGGCCGCCTGGGCCGCCGCGCCGAGCGCGACCAGTTCCTTGGCCTCGGGGACCTGTACCGGACGCCCCGACAGCCGTCGCACGGTCTGCTGCCAGGCCGTGCCCCGGGCGCCGCCGCCGATCAGCAGCAGCGGGGCCGAGCGGTCCGCGTCGTCGTCCAGGACCAGGTCCAGGGCGCCGAGCAGCGAGTGGACCGCACCGTCGTAGGCGGCCTGGAGGAGCTGGCCGGCGGTCGTGTCGTGGCGCAGTCCGTGCAGGATGCCGGAGGCGTTCGGCAGGTTCGGGGTGCGTTCGCCGTCCAGGTAGGGCAGGAGGGTCAGGCCGGTGGTGGGTTCCACGGCCTCGCGGTCGAGGCCCAGCAGGGCGGCGAGGCGGTCGACGGCGAGCGTGCAGTTGAGGGTGCAGGCGAGCGGCAGCCAGTCGCCGTGCGCGTCGGCGAAGCCCGCCACCGTGCCGGTCGGGTCGGCGGGGCGCTGCTTCGCCACCGCGTACACCGTGCCCGACGTACCGAGGCTCAGCACCGGCGCACCGGGACGCAGGCCCAGGCCCAGCGCGGCGGCCGCGTTGTCGCCGGTGCCCGGAGCGACCAGGGTGCCCTTGGAGAACGGCAGGTCATGGCTGTCGCGCACGGTGCCCGCGATCTCACCGGGCCGGACCACGCGGGGCAGCAGCGCCGGGTCGAGCCCCACATGCGCGAGGATCTCGTCGTCGTACGACTCCGTCCCCGACGCCCACCAGCCGGTCCCCGAGACGTCGCCTCGGTCGGTGGTGCCCTGCCCCGTGAGGCGTTCGGTGAGGTAGTCGTGGGGGAGGCGTACGGCCTTGGTGGCCTGCACCGAGTCCGGCTCGTTCTCGGCCAGCCAGGCCCACTTCGTGACCGTGAAGGACGCGGCCGGGACGGAGCCCGTGCGCTCGGCCCAGAACTTCGCGCCGCCCAGCTCCTCGGTCAGCCGGCGGGCCTGCGGCGCGGAGCGCACGTCGTTCCACAGCAGCGCCGGACGCACCGGTTCGCCCCGGTCGTCCAGGGTGACCAGGCCGTGCTGCTGCCCGCCGATCGACACCGCGGCGGCCTCGTGCGCGGCGTCGCCGCACTGACGCAGCGCCTCGCACAGTGCCTCCCACCACTGGCGCGGGTCGCTCTCGCGGCCGGCCCCGGAGGAAACCGTATGCGGCGCCTGGCCGCTCGCGACGACCTGCCCGGTCGACGCGTCGACGACCAGGGCCTTCGTGGACTGGGTGGACGTGTCCACGCCGACGACGAGCGGACCCTCGGCTGCTGACATCGGGCTCTCCCTCTTCCGCGGCTCTGCGGGATCTGACCTGCTGATTCAAGGGTGCCCCGGAATACCACGACCCGGACGTCACCCCTTCGGCGACATCTGGTCCCTTCCCAGGGACGCGACGGCATACTAATTTGTAAATCGCCATGACGAAATAGTCGTAGCGAGTCGTGCAAGCAGTCGTCAGCAAGCAAGGAGCCGCGGTATGAGCTTCCAGCCCACCCCCGAGGACAGGTTCACGTTCGGCCTGTGGACTGTCGGCTGGCAGGGACGGGACCCCTTCGGCGAGGCCACCCGCCGTGCCCTCGACCCGGTCGAGACGGTGCAGCGCCTGGCCGAGCTCGGCGCCTACGGCGTCACCTTCCACGACGACGACCTGATCCCCTTCGGGTCCTCCGACACCGAGCGCGAGGCGCACATCAAGCGCTTCCGTGAGGCGCTCGACACGACCGGCATGACCGTGCCGATGGCCACTACCAACCTCTTCACGCACCCGGTCTTCAAGGACGGCGCGTTCACCGCCAACGACCGCGACGTGCGCCGCTACGCCCTGCGCAAGACGATCCGCAACATCGACCTCGCGGTGGAGCTGGGCGCGAAGACGTACGTCGCCTGGGGCGGTCGCGAGGGTGCCGAGTCCGGCGCCGCCAAGGACGTGCGGGTGGCTCTCGACCGCATGAAGGAGGCCTTCGACCTCCTCGGCGAGTACGTCACCACCCAGGGCTACGACCTGAAGTTCGCGATCGAGCCCAAGCCGAACGAGCCGCGCGGCGACATCCTGCTCCCCACCGTCGGCCACGCGCTCGCGTTCATCGAGCGCCTGGAGCGCCCCGAGCTGTACGGCGTCAATCCGGAGGTCGGCCACGAGCAGATGGCCGGGCTCAACTTCCCGCACGGCATCGCACAGGCGCTGTGGGCGGACAAGCTCTTCCACATCGACCTCAACGGCCAGTCCGGCATCAAGTACGACCAGGATCTGCGCTTCGGTGCCGGTGACCTGCGCGCCGCCTTCTGGCTGGTCGACCTCCTGGAGAGCGCCGGCTACTCCGGCCCCCGCCACTTCGACTTCAAGCCGCCGCGCACCGAGGACCTCGACGGCGTGTGGGCGTCGGCCGCGGGCTGCATGCGCAACTACCTCGTCCTGAAGGAGCGTTCGGCCGCCTTCCGCGCCGACCCGGAGGTCCAGGAGGCCCTGCGCGCGTCCCGCCTGGACGAGCTGGCCCAGCCGACGGCCGCGGACGGCCTCAAGGCGCTGCTCGCGGACCGCACGGCCTTCGAGGAGTTCGACGTCGAGGCGGCCGCCGCGCGCGGGATGGCGTTCGAGCGACTCGACCAGCTGGCGATGGACCATCTCCTGGGCGCCCGCAGCTGAGGCTGCCGGGACCGCCACGCGTGTGGCCCGTCCGTCGAAGGGCGAGGCCACGCGCGCGGGTGCGAGTAGCGCCCCTGGGGCCAGGGTGAGTTGACCGGTCGCCGCGCGGCGTGTGCCGGAATCGTGCGATCCATGGCATGGGGCCGTATCAACTCCCACGCGGGGGTCGCTTCCTGACGGATATGAGGCGACTCTTGGCGGTATGGCCATGCCGCCCGTACCGCCTCAGCCGCCCGGACCGCCGGGTGGCACGCCGCCTCCGGGCGGCGGCTTCGGACCGCCTCCTGGCGGCTATGGCCCCACCGGGTCCTCAGGAGGCTACGGTCCCCCTCCGGGAGACAGCGGCCCGCCCACGTACGGTGGCTGGCCTCCGTCGGAACCGCCCGACGGAGGCGGTGGACCAGGGCGGCGGCGGACCCCGCTGTTCATCCTGCTCGCCGCGATCGTGGCCGTCGGAGCCGTGGTGGCCGTGGTTCTGATGCTCTCGGGGAGCGACGACTCGCCCGGCGAGAAGCCGTCGTCCGAGAGCAGCGGGAGCGCTTCGCCCAAGCCGTCGTTCAGCATCCCGACCAAGTTGCCCAGCAAGCTGCCGAGCGAACTGCCGACATCACTGCCGTCGGGGTTGCCCAGCGAGCTGCCCAGTGGCCTGCCGAGTGACTTTGAGTCGCTGATTCCGTAACCGGAGAACGAGCGGCCGTAGCCGGCCATGGCCCGGCTGGGCTTGAGCGCACGGCACACGCGCGTGGTGCTCAGCATCGCCCACGCGCGTGTGCCGTCGTCCAGCCGGGCTTCGTGAACGGCTGTCAGATGCCGCGCGGCAGCCTGACGTAGATCACCGACGTCTCCACACCGCTGTCGACCAGCCGGCCCTCGGCGTCGAACGCGCCCGCGCCGTCCGTCATCCCGAAGTCGTTGTCGTTGATGAGAGCCAGCGTGTCGTGGTCCACGCGCGCGACGCCCTCGATCTTCCCCGGCACACCGGTGACCGTGCCCAGGTCGACGACCAACTTCTTGGACAGCACCGGCACGCCGGAGGCCGCCGGGTCGTCGAGCTGTTCGAGCGACGGAGACGTCGTGTCGTCGTCCCAGGGGCCACCCAGGATGTTCGACGCGCGGTCCAGACGCACCAGCTGCAGCCGAGCGGCCTTGTCGGTGCGCTCCTCGACCAGCAGCCGGTTCCCGCCCACGGACACGACCGACGAGATCTTCAGCTCGGAGGGGTCGTCCTCGCTCGGGTCGACCACGTTCACCGGGTCGAAGCGGTACGCGTACTCGGCGGTGACCGCCTTCCTCTTCGGCGAGAACCGCAGCAGCCGCGTGGTGCGCGACGCCTCCCCGGCGTCCGTGTCCGGCAGGGACAGCGGGCTCTGGACGGCCATCACCAGATCGCCGCCCGGCAGCAGCGCCAGCCCCTCGAAGCCGCGGTTTACCTTGCGGTGCAGCAGGACCGCGGGCAGCGCCTCCACCACCGGGTAGTCCGTGCCGGTGAGGCCGAGCCCCTTGGGCACATAGCGCGTGAGAACCTTCCCGCGCGCGGAGACGTGCACCAGGGAGGGCCCGTACTCGTCGATGAGCCAGAAACTCCCGTCGGCGGCCCGCACGATGCCCTCGGTGTCCAGCCCGTTCGCGTTGTACGCCAGCGGAGTCCGCGCGTCGTACGAGTACGGTGCCTCGTCGCGTCCCGCCTGGTTCGGCAGCCCGGTGACGGGCTTCCCGGACGCGGTCGTGACCGGGATCGCGTCGAGCACCCGCACGGTGTCTCCCGACACCCGGATCTTCACGATCGTCGGATCGAAGCCCGGCACGGGGAACGTTCGGCGCTTCTTGCCGTCCACCTTGATCTGGCCGTTGGGGCCACGGTCGGTGACCGTCCAGAACTCGCCCTTGCGGCCCGCCGGATAGATGTCGCTGCCGATGCCGCCGAGGTCCACGCCCCGGTCGTTGTCCACAGTGCCGGGCAGCAGCGCGTTGCTGAACGCGCCGAGCGGTAGGTCGCCGAGCGTCGCCGTACGCACGACGCGCGCGTCGCCGCCCTCGTCCCCGGCGCCGGAGGCGGGCCCGGCGGCCACGAGCGCCGCGATCACGGCGAGGGGTACGCCTCCGGCGACGAAGCGGCGGCTGCTGCGCCGACCGGTGGTGTGCGGGGACATCGGGCCTCCTGTGAAACAAGTTCGCTGACAGCGGCCAGAGTTGGAGCCCGCGCGGAACGCCGTACGACCATGAGGTGAACGCGGGACGACGGGTGCTCGTCGAGCCGACTTCGGCCCCGACCGCTTCGGTGCCCCTCAGTGCGCCTCGCCGGACGCCCTACAGTGCCCCGTCCTCAGACGCGGGCTGCGTCGAGGCCAGGGCCGTCGCCGGGTCCTGGGCCGGGCCTCCGGCGGGCACCCAGCGGCCGCGTTCCTCGCGGTACGGCCACCAGCGGCCGTCGCGTCCCAGGCGCAGCTGGCTCGGCGCACCGACGACCGTCCAACGGTTGCCCCGCGCCCGCAGCGATGGGCGCTCGCCCTCGTCCCAGGCGGACTCTAGGACGGCACGCGTGCGTGCGAGCGTCTCGCCCTCGACGGTCCACTCCTCGTCGAGCACGGACAGCGCGGCGACGCCCCCCAGACGCCAGGCATGAAGCCCCAGCGCCAGCCCTTCCCGGCCGCGCCCGGACCCGTCGGTCAGCCGCTCCGTCATCTCCTCGGCGGGAGATCCGGCGGCGAGACGCACCGCATCCTGGGCGAGCGTCAACTCCGCTTCCACCGCCCGCTGTTCCGGGCTCGTGCAGAGGGCGTCCGCCAGCAGGCGGTGCGCTTCCGCGGCCGTCCGGGCGGCCAGGAACTCCAGGGCGGCCGGGTCGACGCCGGGAGCGGGAGGTGTCTCGGTGTCCAGGGACGGCGGTGTTCCCGGCTCGGTGGGCAGCTCGGGAACGGCGGGCAGCGGCGGCAGGATGTCGCCGGTCGCATACGCCTCCACGGCATCGACGCCCTCCGGCTCGGCCGGCGCGGACGGTTCGGGCGGCGTGCCGACGGGGGTGGCGCTGCGGGCCTGGAGATCGTCCAGCAGGTCGCGTTCGCCACGTCCGCGCATCAGGAACAGGACGAAGGGGTCCTGGTCCAGCAGCCGTGCCACCTGATAGCAGAGGGCGGCCGTGTGCCCGCAGTGGTCCCAGGCGCCGCAGCCGCACTCCGGCTCCAGATCGCCCATGCCCGGCAGCAGTTCGATGCCGGTGGCCGCCGCGTCCTCCACCAGGTGCGGCGGCATGTCGCGGTCCAGCAACGCCGCGACATGCCCCGCCCGCTCGACGGCCATGTCCAGGAAGCGATCCCACTGCTGCGCGGACAGCTCCTCCAGCAGCACATCGGCCCGATGAGCCGTACGGTCGCGGCCCTGTACGACGGCCGTGATACGCCCCGGACGCACCGACACCGCGCCGACCGCACCCGCGCGCGCGAGCCTGCGGCCGGCCTTGAGCTGCTGCAGGTCCAGAGCCGTCTCCTCCAGCGCCTTCAGCCAGGCCTGACCCCACCACGTCTGCGCGAACCCCCGCCCTTGCGCGGGCGGCAGCGCTGCGAACGTGCGCTCCATGTCACCGTCGTGCCCAGTCATCGTGCGCCCCCTCGCAGTTCCACCAGATCGGCCAGTTCGGCGTCCGTCAGTTCGGTCAGCGCCGCCTCGCCGGCGCCGAGCACCGCGTCGGCCAGCTCCCGCTTGCGGCTCAGCATGTCGGCGATACGGTCCTCGATGGTTCCCTCGGCGATCAGCCGGTGCACCTGCACGGGCCGGGTCTGTCCGATGCGGTAGGCCCGGTCGGTGGCCTGCGCCTCGACGGCGGGATTCCACCAGCGGTCGAAGTGCACGACATGTTCGGCGCGGGTGAGGTTCAGCCCGGTGCCCGCGGCCTTCAACGACAGCAGGAAAACGGGCACTTCGCCGTCCTGGAAGCGGCGCACCAACGACTCGCGCTCGGCAACGGGCGTTCCGCCGTGCAAGAACTGCGAGGGCGTGCCACGGGCGGCCAGATGCTGCTCGATGAGGCGTCCCATGCGCACGTACTGCGTGAAGACCAGCACGCTCGCCCCCTCGGCCAGGATGGTGTCGAGCAACTCGTCCAGCAGCTCCAGCTTCCCCGACCGTCCGGTGATCCTCGGCCGCTCCTCCTTGAGGAACTGGGCAGGGTGGTTGCAGACCTGCTTCAGGCCGGTCAGGAGCTTCACGATCATGCCGCGTCGCGCCATGCTGTCGGCGCCGGAGATCTCCGCGAGTGTCTCGCGGACCACGGCCTCGTACAGGCCCGCCTGTTCGGGGGTGAGGGACACGGCGTGATCCGTCTCCGTCTTCGGCGGCAGCTCCGGCGCGATCCCCGGATCCGACTTGCGCCGGCGCAGCAGGAACGGGCGTACGAGCCGGGCGAGACGCTCGGCGGCGGCCGGGTCCTGGCCGCCTTCCACGGCTTGCGCGTAGCGCGTGCGGAAGGTGCCCAGCCGGCCCAGGAGGCCGGGAGTCGTCCAGTCGAGGATCGCCCACAGCTCCGACAGGTTGTTCTCGACGGGCGTGCCGGTGAGCGCCACGCGTGCGCGTGCGCCGATGGAACGCAGCTCCCGCGCGGTCGCCGAGTACGGGTTCTTCACATGCTGTGCCTCGTCCGCCACGACCATGCCCCACGGCACCGTGCCGAGCCGTCCCGCGTCCATGCGCATCGTGCCGTACGTGGTGAGCACGAACTCCCCGTCCCCGACGGCGTCCAGGTCGCGCCGCGACCCGTGGAAGCGACGTACGCGCGTGCCGGGCGCGAACCTCTCGATCTCGCGCTGCCAGTTGCCCATCAGGGACGTCGGACACACGACCAGCGTCGGACCGGCGGACTCGGCGTCGGACTGCCGGTGCAGATGCAGCGCGATGAGTGTGATCGTCTTGCCGAGGCCCATGTCGTCGGCCAGACAGCAGCCCAGCCCCAGGGACGTCATCCGGGCCAGCCAACTCAGGCCCCGCCGCTGGTAGTCCCGCAGTGTGGCCGCGAGGGCGGCGGGCTGGCCGACCGGCTCCTGCGCCTCGGGATCCGCCAGCCGTTCGCGCAGCGTCGCGAGCCACCCGGTGGGCCGCACCTCGACCTGGCGGCCGTCGACCTCCGTGGAGCCCGTCAGCGCGGCACCGAGCGCGTCGATGGGGGTGACCTTGTGGTCCTGCTGCGCGCGGGCGCGTCGCACCTCCTGCGGATCGACGAGGACCCACTGATCGCGCAGCCGCACCACTGGGCGGTTCGACTCGGCGAGAGCGTCCAGTTCCTCGCGCGTGAGCCGCTGGTCGCCCAGTGCGAACCACCAGTTGAAGGCGAGCAGCGCGTCGGCCGACAGGAACGACGGGGTGTCCGAGGAGAACCTGCCCGGCACGGACTCGTCGTCCGGCGGACCGATCACCGCGCGGGCGGTCAGCTTGCGGGTCAGCTCCTTGGGCCAGTGCACGTCGACGCCGGCCCCGGCCAGGGCCTGGGCGCCCGGTCCCAGAAGGTCGGTCACCTCCTCGTCGGCGAGGTCCACGGCGTCTGGAACGGCCGCCGAGAGCAACGGCGTGAGCGGACTCCAGGCACGCGCGGCCCGGCGCAGCGCCAGCAGAGCGTCCATCCGCGCCCGCGGGCCGAAGGCGGCGGACCCCGCCCGTACGTCACCCGCCCATACGGCACCGGCATCCGCGACCAGCGTCGGATCGCTCACGCTGTGCACCTGCAGTACCGCCCGGAACGACAGCGCCGCGTCCTCCTGCGTCGCCGCGGCGAGGCCGGGCACCTCAAGCCGCAGAGACAGCCGTACGCCCGCGTCGTGGCCCGCGGCGACATCGGCGGCCCACGCGCGCTGCTCGGGGACGTGCTGCGGCTCCTGCGCCGCATAGGCGGGCCCGCCCGTCACCAGCGGCGCGGCGGGGGAGCGGGGCAGCGCGTCGGCGACCGCGTCCAGGAAGGCCCGCAGCAGCCGCTCAGGGTCCGGCAACCGCAGCGATGCGGCGCCCTCCAGGGGTACGGCGTGCGCCTCGGGCGGCATCGCGGCGGCGAGGGCGCGGATGCGTTCGACGTCCTCGGGGCGCAGGGGGCCGACGCGCCATGCGTCGTGGTCGGTGGCCGAGAGGCCGGGCAACAGCAGACCGCGTGCCACGAGTTGCAGGGCCAGTACCGAGGCGGCGCCCCAGAAAGCGGCCGCTCGGTGCCCCTGCGCGTCGGCACGCACGCGTGTGAGCACGGGCAGAGCGGCGCGCACCGGCAGCACGACGGACGGAACGCCCAGCAGCTCGACACCGTCCTCGCCGGGCAGGGCGACGGTCAGGTCCTCGACGGATCCGGACGCGACGAGCGGGGCGGTGTCGCCATCCGCTCGCCAGAAGGCGATCCGGCCGGTGCGGGCCGGCTCGCCGGGTAGGAAGACGGCACAGCAGGATGCCAGTTCGGAGATCTCGGACGGTGTTGCCCCGGCAAGCCTCGGCACAGCTCTGCAGCACTCCTCAAATTTGACTACCCGCGATTGGGTGGCCGAGAGTACAGCACTTCGGTGGTGAACCCGGCATCCTTACTTCGTGACCTGGGTCACTCGTCAGTGGGTGTGGGTATCTCTGGGTACCTGACCAGTAGGGGCCGCACCTCAGGGTCGTCTCAGGGTCGCGGTTCGGAACCGCTGGAAGCGCGGACCCGTTCTCAGGTCAGACAGCGGCAGTGGCCGCGAAGGAGGCGACGCAGATGTCGAAGAACGCGAAGATCGCCGCGGGAGGTGTGGCGGCCGGCATCATCCTGTTGATCTGGCTGCCCTGGTGGGCCGCGCTCCTGATAGTCCTGGGAGTCCCGGCCGCCGCGTACCTCACGCTCGACCCGTCACAGCGGCGCAGGCTGCGCCGCGCCACGCGCAAGGAACTCGGCCGCTGACCCTCACCCGGCTGCCGGTGCGACCGGGGTGGACAGTGCGCAGGTGTTGAGCACATCGCCGTTCGCGGGCTTGCCGACGGTACGGTCCGCGGGCGGTCGGGTGCCTCGCTCCACCCATGACACCAGCGCGTCGAACGCCGACCGGTAGCAGGGCAGAATCGGCCGGAGCCGGTCCGGATGGGTGTCGTACAGCCCGTCCACATGCGTGCCGCCCGCGATCGTGAAATAGCGATGCAGTCGGCCCCGTCCGCCGGCGTCGACCATGCGCGCGTACACATCCGAGTCGGCGGCCTTCGGCAGCAGCGCGTCCAGATCGCCGTGCAGGGTGATCAGCGGTCTGCCGATGTGCCCGGTCAGAGCGACGCGGGCCACCGCGCGGTGCACGGACGCCGGCCGTGACGCGTAGTGGTACGCGGCATCGGACGGGCACGGTGCCAGGATCTGCTCCGGCTTGCTCCCGGCGGACGGGCCGGGGCAGCGGGCGTCGTACGCCGGGTCGAACTCGGCGCGGTAGATCTTCTGGGTGACTCCCCAGTAGGCCTGCTCGTGGTACGGCCACAGAAACTCGGAGCCACGGGCGAAACCGGCCGCGTACATGTCCTCGTCCCGCGCGGCGCCCAGCATGCGTGCCACTGCCGTGGGCAAGGAGGTGAGCAGATGGGGGCCGTCAGCGGTCCACAGGGCGCCCTCCCAGTCCACGCCGCCGTCGTACAACTCGGGATGGTTCTCCAACTGCCAGCGAGTGAGATACCCGCCGTTGGAGATGCCCGTCATGTAGGTGCGGCGGGGAGCGTGCCCGTACCGCTGGGCCACCGCCCGGCGGGCGGCCCGGGTGAGTTCGGTGGTCCTGGTGTTCCACTCGGCGACCGCGTCTCCGGGCCGCCTGCCGTCGCGGTAGAAGTCGGCGCCGTTGTTGCCCTTGTCGGTCGCGGCGTAGGCGTAACCCAGGGCGAGCACCTGGTCGGAGATCGCCGTGTCCGTCGCGTACTGCCTGCGGGTGCCAGGGGCTCCGGTGACGACCAGTCCGCCGTTCCAGCGGTCCGGCAGCCGGATCACGAACTGTGCGTCGTGGTGCAGGCCGTGCGTGGCGTTGAAACGGGAGGAGTCCGGGAAGTAGCCGTCGATCTGCATCCCGGGAACCCCGGCCGGCGTCCGGGTGCCGCGTGCCGTCAGCCCGGCCTGGTCGGCCATGTCGGTGTAGGGCGTGCCGGCGAGTCCCGTCGTGGTCAGATCCGCGAGACAGGCGCTCTGCTGGAAGGCCGCGCCAGGTACCCGGACGCGTTCCGGGGGCGGGCAGTGTCGCTCACCAACTGCCTTGGCCGCTACGGGAGTCGGCCAGCTCAGCGCACCGGCCACCAGCACGGCGGCGACGAACGGGACACCTCGGGACAGACGCATGAAGGCCTCCTGGAAGGCGGGAGACGGAGCACGACGGGAGAGGTCGGAGCCGTGAAGGCTGCCTCATGGTGCGGGTCGGACTCCGGGCCTTCCATGGGTTGGGGCCACATCGAACGCCGTCGCGACATGGGGTCCCAAGACAGCGGCAAAGGTCCGCCCGCGCCGACTACGCCCGAGTGGTGCGAGTCTCCCCGGCTCTTCCGTGCACCGGGGAGCGCCGACCCGTCCCACGCACCTGCAGCTGTGTCGACACCCGTCGCCCGGGGTGCGGCTCAGATCGGCCGTACGGCCATCTTGTCCAGCGCTTCCAGCAGCCCGGGCAGCTCCGGGCCACGGCCCACCGGCAGGACCTCGCCGGGTTCGTCGTCGAGGAGCACGAAGGCGATGTCGTCGGTCCTGGCGACGAGCGACCAGCCGGGGCCGTCCGCGCGCAGAGTCCGCGCGTCGCCGGGGGCGAACGACGACCGGACGCGACCGAGAGGCGGCGGGGACTCCACGTACGCGCGTGCCTCGGCGAGGACCCGCCGGATGCCGCTGTGGCCACCCTGGGTCCCGGCCTTCTCGGCGTCCTCGGCGTCCTCGCCCTTGCCGTCGCCTCCGTCATCGCTTCTGCCGTCGCCCCCGTCAGCGCCCTCGGCGGCGTCCGACGCTTCGCCCGGCGTCGCGAACTCGGCGTCGTCGATCTGCTCCCGCCACGTCGCCCACTGCAGGGCGATCTCGTCGGCGCCCAGGCGTCGCTGAGCCGGGCCCCACACGCTCGTGTCGGGCGGCGTCAGCGGGGGGCCGTCGGCGATCTCGGGATCGGGATCGTGCGGTGCCGGGACGTTGGGGGCGGCGACGGCGACCGCGAGTGGCCAGCCGGGCAGCGCGGCCACGACCGTACGTTCGTCGGGTGAGAGGTCGTACTCCATGCCGCAGTCCCAGGACGCGATGGCGACCGCGACCAGGGAGACGTCGTCGATGACGACCGTCCACCGGGCGCCGTCGCCGTCCTGGCCGAGGACCAGGCCGTATCCGTCCGCCAGCGGCGCGAGGTCGAGCGCCGCGCAGGCCTCCGGATAGTCGTCGCCCAGCACGCTCGGGAACTTCGCCGGCGTCAGCAACACCGCCGTGAGCACATAGAGCGCGTCGTCCTCGGCGGCGACGGCGTCCTCGTCCGTCCCGGCCATCCCAGCCTCCCCATCGGTTCGTCCATCGGCGCGCACCCTAGTGCGACCGGAAGCAGCTTGTCACGACTCCCAGACATACCCGGAGCTGCAGTTTTCCGACTGGACGGGGCGAATCGACCGCGATTGTCCGCAGTGTCAGGCCGCCGGGATCCCGAGGAGGTCCCGCGCGACGGTCTGCGGCGACTCGTCGCGCTCCCGGGCGAGCGCGATGACGGCCCGGCACGCCAGCTCGCTCACGCCGAACGAGAGCGCCTCCGGAGACACCCAGCCGGCGGCCTCGTCGACCTGCTCCTGGTCGTCCTCCGCGCGGGCCGACACATACACGGCTGCCGCCTCGAACAGATTGTGCGTGCGCGTGTCCTTGCGGGTGTCCGCCTCCACCCGCAAGGAGCGGAGCAATCTCGCACACGACTTGCGCACCCTGGCCCACATACTGAGCACCTTCCCCCTGTCCGGCCTATGTGTCTGATCATCCATCTTCCCTTATTCAACGTAGAGTTGGAGCCTCGGCGGCAGAAGGGGGACGGCGCGGTGAAGCGCTTCGCGCGGCTGGAACAGATCAGACGGATGGACCCGTTCGGCGAGGCCTCGGAGATCTACCGGCTCACCGCGGCGTACGAGTTCCCCTGGGACTTCACCAGAGCGCTGGAGCTGGCGCTCTACCGGACCTACGCCGTGCCCAGCATCGGCCGGCTCCTCGCCGAGACGGCCGAGCTCACGGGCCGCTCGCAGAAGCGCTACGACGACACCTCGCTGCTCCTCGACGCCGTCGTCGAGCACGGTTTCGGCAGTGAACAGGGCCGCACGGCGATCCGCCGGATCAACCAGATGCACCGCAGTTACGACATCAGCAACGACGACATGCGCTACGTGCTGTGCACGTTCGTCGTCATGCCCAAGCGATGGATCGACGCCTACGGCTGGCGCAGGCTCTCCCGTCACGAGATCGTGGCCTCCGCCGTCCACTACGGCACCCTGGGCCGGCACATGGGCATCAAGGGCGTACCCGAGTCCTACGAGGACTTCGAGGCCTGCCTCGACGCCTACGAGGAGGCCCACTTCGCCTGGGACGAAGGCGCCCGACGGGTCTCGGACGCGACCATCGATCTGATGGCCTCCTGGTATCCGCGCTCCCTCGCGCCCCTTCTGCGCACCTCGACACTCGCCCTGCTCGACGAGTCGCTGCTGCAGGCCTTCCGCTACCCGGCGCCGAGCGCCACCACCCGCGCGCTCGTGCGGCGGGCGGTCCGCGCGCGTGGGCGGGTGGTGCGTCTGCTGCCGCCGCGCCGGGCGCCGCACTACGCACGCCAGAACTGGGAGATCAAGGGCTACCCCGACGGCTACCGGCTCGAAGAGCTCGGCACCAACCCGGTTCCCGGCGTCAGCGGCTGCCCGGTCCGGCACATCGACCGGTCAGCCGCCGAGTGAGGCGATCGTCTCGCGCAGCCAGGTGAGTTCGGCACGGGACGTGGCACGCGCGATGGTCAGGATGCCGCGCCGGAAGGGATCGTTCAGCTCCTCCGCGCTGAGCGGCCGGTCACCGTCGTAGAAGAAGCTCGCGGGCTCTTCGAGGAAGGCCAGACGGCGCCGCAGTACGGCGGACTGGGCCGCCGCGTCGTCCAGGTGCCGCAGGAAGGCGAGCACCGTGAACCAGCGGTTCTCGTCGCTGATGTCGCGCGGGTCGGGCTCGGCCAGTCGGCGTCGCAGTTCCTGTCGTCCCGCTTCGGTCAGCGTCAGGACGTGACGCGGAGCGGCCACTGATCCGGGCTCCGTGGCGCGGGCCAGCAGGCCTGCCTTCTCCAGCCGTTTGATCGCGGGGTACAGCGTGCTCTCGGCGACCGGTTTCACGTGCCCCGTGAGCGCCGCGATGCGTTTGCGCAGTTCGTAGCCGTGAAGCGGGGTGTCGTAGAGGAATCCGAGGATGGCGAGCTCCAGCATGCCCACATTGTCACTCAGTTCCGCTGTACATCTGCTCTGCCGTATAACCGAGGTGGTGTACATCGTTGTGGTAATACATCGAGAGCGAGGTATACCATTTTGCCTGCCGACCGAGACTCCAAGGAGGACGCGATGAGACAGGCCGAGTTCGACCGCAAGGGCAACTGCATCCGCTGGACGGAGACGCCGGGGGAGGAGCCCGCGCGCGTGTATGTGCACGGACTGGGGTCGGTCTCCGCCGTGTACCACGCGCACATCGCGGCTCGGGCCGAACTCGCGGGCCGCCGGAGCCTGTTCGTCGATCTGCCGGGGCACGGCATCAGTGACCGGCCCGAGGACTTCGGCTACCGGCTGGAGGACCACGCCGACGCCCTGGCGGCGGCCCTGGACGCGGCCGGGCTGACCGGCGCCGAGCTGATCGCGCACAGCATGGGCGGTTCCGTCGCCATCGTGCTCGCCCGCCGTCGGCCCGACCTCGTCTCCCGTCTGCTTCTGACCGAGGCCAACCTCGACGCTTCGCCCCCTCCCGCCGCGGGGAGCGCCTGGATCACGGCCTACGAGGAGGACGAGTTCGTCGACGGCGGGCACGCGCGCGTGCTGGAAGGAGTCGGGCCGCTGTGGGCGGCGACCATGCGCCTGGCCGACCCGCGCGCCCTGCACCGCAGTGCCACCTGGCTGAGACGCGGTTCCGAGCCGATCATGCGGGACATCCTCGAAGAGCTGTCGGTCGACCGGGTGTACCTGCAGGGCGAGCTCAGCGGTGAACTCCCCGGCAGGGAAGCCCTGGAGACCGCCGGCGTGCGTGTCGTCACCGTGCCCGGCGCCGGCCACAACGTCATGTTCGACAATCCCGACGCCTTCGTGGCGGCGGTCGCCGGGCAGGGCTGAGGGGTCAGGACTCCCGTACGGCCAGGGCAAGGAAGCGGTCGTCCTCGTCGGCGTACGACGTCATACGCCACCCGGAGCCGGTCAGCAGCGGCCGGAGGTTGGGCTCGGCGCGCAGATCGTCCGGGGTGATCTGCCGGCCCTGGCGTGCGGCGAGCGCCGCCCTGCCGATCGGGTGGAACAGTGCGAGCGTGCCGCCGGGGCGCACCACCCGGGCCAACTCCCGGAGGTTCTCCGCCGGATGGGGCAGGTGCGCGATGAGGCCGGCGGCGAACACGGCGTCGAGCGACTCCGACCGCACCGGCAGCGCGGCCACGTCGGCGAGCAGCAACTGCCCGTCCGCGGCCCGTCCGGCCCGTACGGCGGCCTCCAGCATCGCCGGGGTCAGATCGGCCCCGACGACCACTCCCGAGGGCCCCACGGCGGCACGCAGCGGCGGCAGGGCGCGTCCCGTGCCGCAGCCCGCGTCGAGCACGCGGTTCCCCTCGCGCAGCCCGAGCTCGGCGACCGCGGCCGCGTAGGCGGGGCCGTCGTCGGGGAACCGGCTGTCCCAGTCGGCGGCGCGGGCGCCGAAGAACTCCTGCACATGTGTGTGGTCGTCGCTCATGCACCGCATGATCCCTCACCGACACGGAGGATGCCGCTGTGCACACGTTCGAGCGCGACGCGATCGTTCCGGCGCATCTCTGCGTCATATTCCAACAGCTTTCGAAATGCGCCCCCTTCGTGCGCCCCTGCCCCGGCTAGCGTCCCGGAGCCATGGGACACCTGGACCACGCCGCCCTCGGCTGGCTGACCCCCGTGCTGTCGTATGCGATGGCCTGCATAGGCGCCGCGCTCGGCCTGCGCTGCACCGTCCGCGCGCTCGGCGCCACCGGCCGGTCGCGCCGCAACTGGCTCATCACCGCGGCCTCGGCGATCGGCACCGGCATCTGGACCATGCACTTCGTGGCCATGCTGGGCTTCAGCGTCAGCGGCACCGACATCCGCTACGACGTGCCGCTCACCATCGTGAGCCTCCTCGTCGCCATGGCCGTCGTCTGTGCCGGCGTCTTCGCCGTCGGCCACAGCCGTGACCGCACCCGCGCGCTCCTCCTCGGCGGGCTCACCACCGGGCTCGGCGTCGCGAGCATGCACTACCTGGGCATGGCCGCCGTACGACTGCACGGTGACGTCATCTACGACCCCGTCCTCGTCGCACTCTCCGTCCTGATCGCCGTCGTGGCGGCGACGGCGGCCCTATGGGCGGCGCTCAACATTAAGTCGCCGGTCGCCGTCACCATCGCCTCCCTGATCATGGGCGCGGCGGTCAGCAGCATGCACTACACGGGGATGTTCGCGGTCTCCGTGGACGTCGCGCCCTCCGGCGAGGTCCTGCCCGGGGCCACGGCGATGCAGTTCATCTTCCCCCTCGCCGTCGGCCTCGGGTCCTATCTCTTCCTGACCTCGGCCTTCGTCGCACTCTCGCCCACCACGGGGGAACGCGAGGCATCCGCGTCGGCCGAGCGGCCGGTCGAGGGCGCCGTCGGCTAGCGGCGGGTGCCGACCGGCGACGGCCACAGCGGGCACACTTCCGCGCCACCTCCGAGCGCGAAGGCACGCCCCCGAACCACTTCCGAGCGAGGAGGCCATGCGTACACCCCGTAGGACCACTGAGGCCGACGGCCGGACGCCGTCCCCGCCCTTCGTGCGCGGCCGCCGCGCCCATGCCGGACCACCCGCCGACGAAGGCTCCGAAGAGCCCACGGGCGTGACGCCGGACGACTCGCCCACGCGCGCGGAGCAATGGCGCATACGCCCGCGCACCGTCCGCGCCAAGATCGTGTGCCTGCTGATGGTGCCGGTCGTCTCGCTGCTGGCGCTGTGGGCCTACGCCACCGTCACCACCGCCCAGGACGTCTCCAGGCTGCGCCAGTTGCAGCGCGTCGACTCCGGGATCAGGACCCCCGTCGCGGCCGCCGTCGCCGCCCTCCAGGCCGAACGCGCGGCTGCGGTGCACTATGCGGGCGACCCGTCCGCCGAACAGGGCGTCGCCTACAAGAAGCTCGCGCAGGACACGGACAAGGCGGTGGCGCGGCTGCGGCTCGACGACCGCAACACGGTCGCCGACGGCGAGGAACTCCCCGCCGGAGTGGCCCGGCGCCTCGAAGCCTTCGTCACCGGCGCCGAGCAGCTGACCACCGTACGGAGCGCCGTACTCGACCGCCGCACGGGCTGGGACGAGACGTACGGGCAGTACACGAAGACCATCGCCGGCGCGTTCTCGGTGGGCGGCGCGCTCACCGGCATCCAGGACGCCGAACTCGGCTCCGACGCCCGCGTGCTGCTCGAATTCGCCCGCGCGGGCGAGGCACTGGCCCAGGAGGATGTCGTGCTCGACAGTGCACGCCTCGCCGGGCACCTCGACGGACAGCGGCTGCGGCTGTTCACCGGCGCCGTCGACACCCGCCGCGCCCTGACCGAGTCCGCCGTAGCCGACCTGAGGGGCCCGGAACGCGCGGCCTGGCAGACCCTCGCCGACGGCAGCGCCTACGGGACGGTGGCCGCCGTCGAGGACAAGGTCCTCGCCAACGCACCCGGAGTGCAGGCGGTCGAAGCGGCGGCGGAAGCCACCTGGAGCAAGGCACACGCACGCGTGCAGGGCGCAATGCGGACCATCGAACAGGACGCCGGGCGCGATGCGGCGAAGCGCGCCGACCCCTTCACCCGCGGTCTGCTCACCCCCGCCGGTGCCGCCGTTCTCTTCGGCCTCGCCGCCGTCGCCGCCTCACTCGTGATCTCCGTACGCATCGGCCGCGGCCTTGTCGTCGAGCTGGTGAGCCTGCGCAACAGCGCCCTGGAGATCGCCCGGCGCAAACTTCCCGAAGCCATGCGGAGACTGCGGGCCGGCGAGGAGATCGACGTGCGGGCCGAGGCGCCGCCCGGACCACCCGCCGAGGACGAGACCGGTCAGGTCGGCGAGGCCCTGGGCACCGTCCACCGTGCCGCGCTCCGGGCCGCCGTGGAGCGCGCCGAGCTCGCCAGCGGCATCTCCGGGGTCTTCGTCAACCTCGCCCGCCGCAGCCAGGTCCTCGTGCACCGCCAGCTGACCCTGCTGGACAGCATGGAGCGGCGCTCCGACGACCCGAACGAACTGAGCGACCTCTTCCGGCTCGACCACCTCACCACCCGCATGCGGCGCCACGCCGAGAGCCTGATCATCCTCTCGGGAGCGGCACCCGGGCGGGCCTGGCGCATGCCGGTGTCCCTGACCAACGTGGTCCGCGCGGCCGTCTCGGAAGTCGAGGACTACGCGCGCGTGGAGGTACGACAGCTTCCCGAGGCGCAGGTCATCGGTGCGGCCGTCGCCGACCTCACCCACCTCCTGGCCGAGCTCGCGGAGAACGCCGCCCAGTTCTCGCCGCCCCACACGCGCGTGCGCATCACCGGCGAGCCCGTCGGCAACGGCTACGCCGTCGAGGTCGAGGACCGTGGGCTGGGCATGGGCAAGGAGACTCTCGCCGAGGCCAATCGGCGCATCGAGCAGTCCGAGGCGCTCGACCTGTTCGACAGCGACCGGCTCGGCCTCTTCGTGGTCAGCCGGCTCGCGTCCCGGCACGGCATCAAGGTGCACCTGCGCACCTCGCCCTACGGCGGCACCACCGCGGTCGTCCTGCTGCCCACTGCACTGCTGCACAACACCACGGCGGAACGTTCCCCCGGCGACCGGGCGGACAGGGCGTTGCCCGCCGAACGCGAGTACGCGCGCGTGCCCGACGCCGACCGGCACCAGAGTTCGGTCCACGCGGTCGCCGACGGGCACCAGGGTTCGGTCCACGCGGTCGCCGACCGGCACCAGGGATCCGCCCGCCCGGTCACCGACCGGCACCAGGAATCCGTGCCCGCGCCCGCCGACCGACCCGCGCTGGTGGCCCCCGCACCGTCCGAGGCCGAGCCCACGTCCGACACCCCGCCTCCCGGAGTCACCACCTTGCGACTGCACCGCCCTCCGGCCGACCCCGAAGCCTCCGACGACCTCCCACGCCGCGTACGGCAGGCGAGCCTCGCCCCCCAACTGCGCGAGGGACGCGCCGAGGAACCGCCGAGGACGCCCACGCACACCTCCCACGACGACCAGCGCACCCCCGAACTCGTCAGAGACCGGATGGCGGCGTACCGCGACGGCTGGACGCGCGGCGGCGGCAGGCAGCCCGGCCACCGGGCCACTTCCGATTCCCCGGCGCGCAGCGACAGCAGCGAAGGAGATCTCGCATGATCCAGGATCCGAGCATGAGGGCCGCCCAGCGGTCCGGCGAACTCGACTGGTTGCTGGACGACCTGGTGCTGCGGGTGCGTGAGGTGCGGCACGCCGTGGTGCTGTCCAACGACGGCCTCGCCGTGGGCGCGTCGAGCGACCTCCGGCGCGAGGACGCCGAGCACCTCGCCGCGGTCGCCTCCGGCTTCCACAGCCTGGCCAAGGGCGCGGGTCGGCACTTCGGCGCCGGCGGAGTGCGCCAGACCATGGTGGAGATGGACGACGCCTTCCTGTTCGTGGCGGCGGCGGGCGACGGCTCCTGCCTCGCCGTCCTCACCGCCGTGACCGCCGACATCGGGCTGGTGGCTTACGAGATGGCACGGCTGGTCAAACGCGTCGGCGAGCACCTCCGCACGCCGACGCGCGCAGCCGCGCGGCCGCCCGCCGCGGGATGAGCGGAAAGGCGTCCGCGCACATGACCGAGGACACGACGAACACCCCGCGCGAGCAGGGCAGCCAGTGGTACGACAGCGAGGCCGGGCCCCTCGTGCGCCCCTACGCCATGACGGGCGGGCGCACCAGACCCGGCCCCACCGGGGTGCGTTTCGACCTGATCGCCCTCGTCACCCTGGACGCCGCCGCACCCGGAGCCGACGACGACACCGTGCTCGGCCCGGAACACCGGGCCCTCATCGAGCTGTGCCGCCCGGAGACCCAGTCGGTCGCGGAGCTCGCCGCGGGCGCCGATCTGCCCGTGGGGGTCGTCAGGGTGCTGCTCGGCGACCTGCTGGAACTGGGCTGCGTCACCGTCAGCCGCCCGGTACCGCCCGCACAGCTTCCGGACGAGCGGATCCTGCGCGAGCTGATCGAAGGGCTACGGGCGCTGTAGATGACATGTCAGAACCAGCCGGTCCCGTACGACCCACTCGTGCATGCGTCCAGACATCGAACAGGAACAAGATGGTCGGATCGGGTAAAAAGCGGTCCAACACCGCTAAGTGCGGCGCTAGTTGTCATGATGCTGATGCTGACTTCGCACAGTGGCGCCTACCGACGCCGGCACTCCAGAGAGAAGTGATCGATGGTCTCCGAGCACTCCGACGCCTACGACGGTGACACGGGCGCCCTGGCGCTGAAGATTCTTGTGGCCGGCGGATTCGGCGTCGGCAAGACCACCCTGGTGGGCGCGGTCAGTGAGATCAGGCCGCTGCGCACCGAGGAACTGCTCAGCGAAGCAGGTCAGTCGGTGGACGACACCGGCGGCGTGGACCAGAAGGTCACCACCACCGTGGCCATGGACTTCGGGCGCATCACCATCCGGTCCGGCCTGTCCCTCTACCTCTTCGGCACCCCTGGGCAGGACCGCTTCTGGTTCCTGTGGGACGAACTGTCGCAAGGAGCGTTGGGCGCGGTCGTCCTCGCCGACACACGGCGCCTGGAGGACTGCTTCCCCGCCGTGGACTACTTCGAGCACCGGCACATCCCGTTCGTCGTGGCCGTCAACTGCTTCGCCGGCGCCCGGACATACGGCGCCCACGACGTCTCACGCGCCCTCGACCTGGACCGGGGAACACCCGTGGTGCTCTGCGACGCCCGGGACCGCGACTCCGGAAAGGAGGTGCTGATCCGGCTCGTCGAGTACGCCGGGCGGATGCACACCGCCCGGCTGCTCGACTCCGTGGGCTGACATTGCCTCAGTCGCGCCGGCCGCCGCCGACCTGGCCGACGCCGACCGGAGTCCGGTCCACCGTCACTCCGCCACGCCCTTCTCCGCCAGGACCTTCTCGACCGTGACGCGGATCAGGAGTTCCCCCGGAACGCCGTTTCGGGCCCCGAACTCCTCCGCGCGCTCCTCGCCCATGTACCGCGCCCCGATACGCCCGGCCCAGTGCCTCAGCTCATCAAGGTCCTCCGAAATCCGGGCGCGGCCCTGCAGCACCACGAATCCGTACGGCGGCCGGTCGTCGTCCACGCACAGCGCCAGCCGGCCGTCACGGACCAGATTGCGCCCCTTCACGCTCGATTTGGCCGTGTTGAACACCACCTCCTCCCCGTCGAGCACGAACCAGATCGGCGTCACATGCGGGCTCCCGTCGGCCCGTACGGTCGACAGCTTCCCGGTGCGTGTGCCGTGCGAGACGAACGCCCGCCATTCCTCATCGGTCATCTTCTGCGCCATGCCCCCATCCTCCTTGCCCATGGGCCGGATCGTCGGGAAGGGTGGCGAAAGGGATTCCTCCGGCGCAGGGGGAGACATCTACACGGGGAGACCGGATCATGGCGCAGAACCAGGGACTTGGTTGGCTCCTGGACGACCTGACAGAGCGCGTCGATCATGTGCGGCATGCGTTGGTGCTGTCCAACGACGGCCTGGTGACCGGCGCGAGCACGGGACTGCGACGGGAGGACGCCGAGCACCTCGCCGCCGTCTCGTCCGGACTGCACAGCCTGGCCAAGGGCTCGGGACGGCACTTCGGCGCGGGCAGAGTACGCCAGACGATGGTCGAGTTCGACGACGCCGTGCTGTTCGTCACCGCGGCGGGTACCGGCGCCTGTCTGTGCGTGCTCAGCGGCGCGGAAGCCGACATAGGCCAGATCGGCTACGAGATGACCCTGCTCGTGAACCGGGTCGGCGAGCATCTCGACGTGGACGCCCGACAACCCGAACGGGCACCGAGGACAGACCTCTGACCTGCTGATTCGTCGACCCCCGCGGAGTTATCCACAGGCCCGCCACGAGATCTGGCGGACCGGCTACGGTTCTGTCACGGCGAGCGCACACAGCGTGAGCCACTGACTCCACGGGGGAGATCGACCATGTCGGGCGACACCATCACCACACCGCAACAGCCCTCCTGTGCGCCGACCCGGGCGGCCAGGGAGCTCGGACTGAAACGCAGCGATCTGGACCTCGCCGTCCACCTCGGACTCATCAGGACCGTGCCGGACGAGGGAGGCGGGGGTCGACGCGTCCTCCGTTCCGAGATCGAACGAGTGCGTTCGGGCGCCGGGTTCCCCGGCTCGTTGCTGGAGCGCGTGGAGGTCGTGGGGACCACGCAGGGCGCGCGCCTCATGGACGTGCCCGCCGGCAGGTTCACCCGCCTCGCCCGCCTGGGCCTGGTCGTACCGGTGAAGTGGTACCTAAACCGCTACCGAGCCGTCGTCTGGCTGTATCTCGTCGAGGAGTTGAAGCGGTTCGCCGCCGACGAGAAGAACACGCCACTGCTGAACGGCCGCCGTATGCCCGAAGGGCTGCGCGGCATGCTGGACGCGGGCGTGGATCTGCGTCCGCGCAACTGGCGCGGACGACACCGGGGATTCCTGCTGCGGCAGACCGACGACCCATGGCAGAGCGCCGGAGCGCTGGCCGCCTTCCTCGATCCCGTCCAGATCGCGGAAATCGTCCCCGACCCCTACGAGCGCTCCCACCTCATCCGCTTCCGGCCGGGACCGCCGGTGTCCGGAGTGCCGGGTTCGCCCGCCGCGCACATCGCCGAGAGGATCATGACGGCGGACGACCCGGACGAGATCAGCCTGCTGCGGGCCGACCTGACGGCGGTCCTGGAGGAAGCCCGCGACCGGCGGCCCGCGCCGCGACCCACAGCGAGCCGGGCCCCGGTGCCGGCGCATCCGCTGCACATCGGCTCGCCCCCGCCCGACGAGCCGGAGCAGCCGCGCGGCCTGATGAGCTGGCTGCGGCGCCGGAATCCCCGGGCTACAACGCCCTGAACAGACCCTCCTGGACGACGGACACCAGCAGGCGTCCCTCCACGTCGTAGATCCGTCCGCGGGCGAGGCCCCGTCCACCGGTCGCGATCGGCGACTCCTGGTCGTACAGGAACCACTCGTCCGCGCGGAACGGCCGGTGGAACCACATGGCGTGGTCCAGCGACGCGATGTCGAAGCTCCGCGGCCCCCACAGGGGTTCGACCGGGATGCGGACCGCGTCCAGGAGGGTCATGTCGCTGGCGTAGGTCAGCGCGCAGGTGTGCACGACCGGGTCGTCGCCGAGCGGCCCGACCGCGCGCATCCACACCGCGCTGCGCGGCTCGGCGTCCTTGACGTCCTCGGCGGTCCAGCGCAGCCGGTCCACATAGCGGATGTCGAAGGGCTGACGGCGTGCCATCCGCTCCAACTGCTCGGGCAGCGTGCCCAGATGCTCCCGGATCTCGTCGGTGACCGAGGGCAGCGACTCCGGGGCCGGGACCTTGCGGGCCGGCGGCAGCTGGTGCTCGAAGCTCCCTTGCTCAGGCTTGTGAAAGGAGGCGGTGAGATTGAAGATCGTGCGGCCCTGCTGCACGGCGGTGACCCGGCGGGTCGTGAACGACCGGCCGTCCCGCACCCGTTCGACCTGGTACACGATCGGTACGCCCGGCCGCCCCGGCCGCAGGAAGTACGCGTGCAGTGAGTGCACGGGCCGGTCGCCGTCCGTGGTGCGCGCGGCGGCGACCAGCGCCTGGCCGGCCACCTGGCCGCCGAAGACCCGCTGCAGGGACTCCTGCGGGCTGCGGCCACGGAAGATGTTGACCTCGATCTGCTCCAGGTCGAGCAGGCCGACGAGCCTCTCGGCCGGGTTCGTCGTCATGGGTGGGATTCTCCTGTGCTCACAACTGGCCTACGTCGGTGACGCGGACCACCGCACGGCCCTCCGCGTCGGAGGCCGCGAGGTCGATCTCCGCGCTGATGCCCCAGTCATGGTCGCTGTTCGGGTCGTCGAAGATCTGACGGACCCGCCACAGGCGGTTCTCCGGCTCCTCCTCGATCACCAGGAGCTTGGGCCCGCGGGCGTCGGGTCCGGTGCCGAGGTCCTCGTACTCGTCCCAGTACTTGTCCATCGCCTCGCCCCAGGCGTCGGCGTCCCAGCCGGCCTCGGCGTCCATCTCGCCCAGCTCCTCGACCTGGTCGAGCGCGGCGAGCTCGACGCGGCGGAACAAGGCGTTGCGGACCAGGACACGGAAGGCGCGCGCGTTCGCGGTGACCGGCTTGACCTCGTCGGCCTTCTCCTGCGCCTCCTCGGCGGTCATCTCCTCCGGGTTGGCGAGCTGCTCCCACTCGTCGAGCAGACTGGAGTCGACCTGGCGCACCATCTCACCGAGCCACTCGATCAGGTCCTGGAGATCCTCGGACTTGAGGTCGTCCGGGATGTTGTGGTCGAGCGTCTTGAACGCACTGGCGAGGTAGCGCAGCACGATGCCCTCGGTGCGGGCCAGCTCGTAGAAGGACACCAACTCCGTGAAGGACATCGCCCGTTCGTACATGTCCCGGATGACGGACTTCGGCGACAGCGGATGGTCACCGACCCAGGGGTGGCTCTTGCGGTAGGTGTTGTACGCGTGGAAGAGCAGCTCTTCCAGGGGCTTCGGGTAGGTGATGTCCTGGAGGCGCTCCATGCGCTCCTCGTACTCGACGCCGTCCGCCTTCATGGCGGCCACGGCCTCGCCCTTCGCCTTGTTCAGCTGGGCGACGAGGATCTGGCGCGGGTCGTCCAGCGTGGACTCGACGACGGACACCATGTCCAGGGCGTACGACGGCGACTCCGGGTCCAGCAGCTCGAACGCGGCCAGCGCGAAGGTGGACAGCGGCTGGTTGAGCGCGAAGTCCTGCTGGAGATCGACGGTGAGGCGGACGATACGGCCGGTGGCGTCCGGCTCGTCGAGCTTCTCGACGATGCCGCCGTCCAGCAGCGAACGGTAGATGGCGATCGCGCGCCGGATGTGCCGAAGCTGCTGCTTGCGCGGCTCGTGGTTGTCCTCCAGCAGATGCCGCATCGCCTCGAAGGCGTTGCCCGGACGGGCGATCACCGACAGCAGCATGGTGTGTGTCACCCGGAAGCGGGAGGTCAGCGGCTCCGGTTCGGACGCGATCAGCTTCTCGAAGGTGTTCTCCGTCCAGCCGACGAAACCCTCGGGCGCCTTCTTGCGGACGACCTTGCGGCGCTTCTTGGGGTCGTCACCCGCCTTCGCGAGCGCCTTCTCGTTCTCGATGACGTGCTCGGGCGCCTGGGCGACCACGAAGCCCGCCGTGTCGAAGCCCGCGCGTCCGGCGCGTCCGGCGATCTGGTGGAACTCGCGGTTGCGCAGGGTGCGGACCCGGTTGCCGTCGTACTTGGTGAGGGCCGTGAACAGCACGGTGCGGATGGGCACGTTGACACCCACGCCGAGCGTGTCCGTGCCGCAGATGACCTTCAGCAGACCGGCCTGCGCGAGCTTCTCCACCAGACGCCGGTACTTGGGCAGCATGCCGGCGTGATGGACGCCGATGCCGTGCCGCACGTAACGGGAGAGGTTGCGGCCGAACTTGGTGGTGAAGCGGAAGTTGCCGATCAGCTCGGCGATCTGGTCCTTCTCCTCGCGCGAGCACATGTTGATGCTCATCAGCGCCTGCGCCCGCTCCACGGCCTGCGCCTGGGTGAAGTGCACGATGTAGACCGGCGCCTGCTTGGTCTCCAGCAGCTCGGTCAGGGTCTCGGTGAGCGGGGTGAGCTTGTACTCGTAGGAGAGCGGCACCGGACGGGTCGCCGAGCGGACCACCGACGTCGGCCGGCCGGTGCGCCGGGTGAGGTCCTCCTCGAACATCGAGACATCGCCGAGCGTGGCCGACATCAGGATGAACTGCGCCTGGGGAAGCTCCAGGATGGGGATCTGCCAGGCCCAGCCGCGGTCCCCCTCCGCGTAGAAGTGGAACTCGTCCATCACGACCTGGCCGACGTCCGCCTGCTTGCCGTCGCGCAGCGCGATCGACGCGAGGACCTCCGCGGTGCAGCAGATGACGGGGGCGTCGGCGTTGACGGACGCGTCACCGGTCAGCATGCCCACGTTCTCGGTGCCGAAGATCTTGCACAGCTCGAAGAACTTCTCCGAGACCAGCGCCTTGATCGGAGCGGTGTAGAAGGTGACCTCGTCCCGGGCCAGCGCGGCGAAGTGGGCGCCCGCGGCGATCATGCTCTTGCCGGAGCCGGTGGGCGTCGACACGATCACGTTCGCGCCGGAGACCACCTCGATCAGCGCCTCCTCCTGGTGGGGGTAGAGAGTGAGACCGCGTTCCTCGGCCCACGCCTCGAAGGCTTCGTAGAGGGCGTCGGGGTCGGCGGTCGGCGGCAGCTGATCGATGAGGGTCACCCACCCATCTTGCCTGTCCTCCTGCCCCATAGGGGAATCGGCTGCGGGCACGAAGATCGCGGACGCTACTCTGTGTCGCCGACGACACGTCAGCGCACCCGGTCAACTGGACAGCGGCACACGAGGGATGGGGCAGGCAAGGCCAATGATGGGACCAGCACACTCACTGTCGGGCGCTGCCGCCTGGCTCGGCGTCGGAGCGGCCGCGGCCGCGGCCGGGCACGGAATGCCCTGGCCGGTCCTACTGGCCGGCGCGCTGATCTGCGCCGGCGCGGCCCTCGCCCCGGACCTCGACCACAAGGCCGCCACCATCTCGCGGGCCTTCGGACCGCTGTCGCGCTGGCTGTGCGAGATCGTCGACAAGCTGTCGTACGCGGTCTACAAGGCGACGAAGAAGCAAGGCGACCCGCGCCGCTCCGGCGGGCACCGCACGCTCACGCACACCTGGCTGTGGGCGGCCATGATCGGGGCGGGCGCCTCCGTCATAGCCATCACCGGAGGCCGGTGGGCGGTCCTGGGGATCCTGTTCGTGCACATGGTGCTCGCCATCGAGGGCCTGCTCTGGCGTGCGACCCGCGGCTCCAGCGCCGATGTCCTGGTCTGGCTGCTGGCAGCCACCAGCTCGTGGATCATCGCGGGGGTCCTGGACAAGCCGGGCAACGGCTCGGACTGGCTGTTCACGGCGCCGGGCCAGGAGTACCTGTGGCTGGGGCTGCCGATCGTGCTGGGCGCGCTGGTGCACGACATCGGGGACGCGCTGACGGTCTCCGGCTGCCCGATCCTGTGGCCGATCCCGGTCGGCCGTAAGCGCTGGTACCCGCTGGGTCCGCCCAAGGCCATGCGGTTCCGGGCGGGCAGCTGGGTCGAGCTCAAGGTGCTGATGCCGGTGTTCATGGTGCTCGGCGGGGTGGGCTGCGCGGCGGCGCTCAACGTCATCTGAGCCGCACGCCACCGATCTCCGGACCGCTCGCCGGATCAGCCGCCCTGACCCGATCCGCCGCCGTAGCGACGCTCGAAGGCCGCGACACGGCCCTCCGAGTCCACGGTCCGCGCCTTGCCGGTGTAGAAGGGATGGCTCTCCGAGGAGATCTCGACGTCCACGACCGGGTAGGTCTCGCCGTCGTCCCACTCGATGGTCTGGTCGCTGGTCGCGGTGGACCGGGTCAGGAAGGCGTAGCCGGCGGCGCGGTCGCGGAAGACCACCGGGTGGTAGTCGGGGTGCGTGTCCTGCTGCATGCGAACTCCTCCTCCGGAGGCATCGGCATTGACGTCGGCATCGGGGCTGGATGCTCACCCGCACAGCGGTCGGTCCTGCGACGCCCGGCCGTACAGCGGTCGGCCCTACAGCGGTCAGCCGTAAAGGGCGTCGTCGTCGACGATGTGCATGGCGGCTTCCTCGGCGGACGCCGCCGCACCGTCGATGCCCACGTCCGTCGCGACGAGCGCGCTCTCCTCGTCCTCGTGGGCCCCTTCGTCGGGTGCCACCAGGCGGCCGGAGCGCATGGCGCCGACCTCGTTGTCGAGGAGTTCCCCGTCGGTGCCGTCGGCGTCTCCGAGGCCGTCGCCGTCCTGGGGGGCGAGGTCCGGCAGCTCCTCGGAGAGCCTCTGGTCGAGGGTCTCGCCCTGGTGGCGCTCGGCGGCCGTGACACCGGAGTGCTCCACCGCCCACGGTCGCTCCGGAGGGGACCAGCCCCGATCCAGGGGGTCGTCGACGCCGTCGTTGTCCAGGGTGTCCTCGGCGTCGAGCAGCCCCGAGTCCTCACGTTGCCCGGATGCATCGGGCTGATAGACGTCGTCCCCCCATCCGTCGACGCTGTTCACGGGTACCTCCAGGTGGTGGGGACGGGCCCGAAGTCACCGCGGTCGGCGGGGGACCGCCGCGGAGCGGGGCACAGGCCACACCCGACGAGAGTCTTGCGGTTCCCGGGTGCCCCCGAACCGGTGCCGGTATCCAGCCTTCCACCCCTTTTCGCCCCCGCGCAACGCCACGGACCCAGGCCGAGCCGTTCGGCTCCTCCGGGCTCGGTGGAGCGCCGTCGGGCGGGGGCCGGGGCCGGGGCTGAGGCTGGGCCGGTCGGGCGGGTCGGGCCGGCCAGGCCGGTCGGGTCCAGCCTGCGCCGATCCCGCGGCTCGGCGCACGGGAAGCCTCGCGCCGAGGCTGCCGCTCTCGTCGGCCGTGCCTTCACATCTGCGCCCCCGACCGACGAGAGCTGCAGCCCAGGCCACCGAGGGCAGGGGCTCCGGCCATGTGCGGACGCGTCCCAGGGCGGAGCGCGCCGGGTCTCCTGTGACCGTGGGGCGCGCCCCCGGCCGCCGGGGCCCGCGCCCTCGCTCCCCTTGCCCTGCGCCCCTCGTTACTGCGATCCGTGCCCTCGGGCGAAGCAAGCCGCCCCGCCGACAACCGTCCCTTCGGATCGGGCCGACCGTTGCCCCGACCGGCCACAGCTTCAGCAGCCCGGGGCTCTCGGCCCGGCCCCACCTCGTTCCGGCACAGGTCGACCGGCGCCCCCACACGCCACTCAGGCACATGTCACTCACACACATGCCGATCACCCACAGGCCACTCATCCGCGCACCACTCACCCATGCGACGAGTCACCCGTGCCAGGACCGCCACAGCCCCGCATAGGCCCCGTCGGCCCGGACCAGCTCCTCATGGCTGCCCAGCTCGCTGATGCGGCCGTTCTCGACGACGGCGATGACGTCCGCGTCGTGGGCGGTGTGCAGGCGGTGGGCGATGGCGACGACGGTGCGGCCGTCGAGGACACGGGCCAGGGACCGTTCCAGATGGCGGGCCGCGCGTGGGTCGAGGAGCGAGGTCGCCTCGTCCAGGACCAGGGTATGCGGGTCGGCCAGCACGAGGCGGGCCAGGGCGATCTGCTGGGCCTGGGCCGGCGTGAGCGAGAAGCCGCCCGAGCCGACCTCGGTGTCCAGGCCCTCGTCGAGCGCCCGGGCCCATGCGTCCGCGTCGACCGCGCCCAGCGCCGCCCACAGCTCGGCGTCGGTCGCGTCGGTGCGGGCCAGCAGCAGGTTGTCGCGCAGGGAGCCCACGAAGACGTGGTGCTCCTGGTTGACCAGGGCCACATGGGAACGGACCCGTTCGGCGGTCATCCGGGACAGTTCCGCACCGCCCAGGGTGATCCGGCCGTCCCGGGGTGCGTAGATGCCGGCGAGCAGCCTGCCCAGGGTCGACTTGCCGGCACCCGAGGGACCGACCAGGGCCAGTCGGGTGCCGGGGGCGACCTCCAGGGAGACCTTGCGGAGCACGTCCACGCCCTCCAGGTAGCCGAAGTGCACCCGGTCGGCGTGCACGTCGCGGCCGTCAGGAGTGAGCTGGGCGTCCCCGGCCTCCGGCTCGATGTCCCGGACGCCGACCAGCCGGGCCAGCGACACCTGGGCCACCTGCAACTCGTCGTACCAGCGCAGGATGAGCCCGACGGGATCCACCAGCATCTGTGCGATCAGCGCACCCGTGGTCAGCTGACCGACCCCGATCCAGCCCTGGAGGACGAACACGCCGCCGACGATCAGGACCGAACCGAGGATCATCACATGGGTGACGTTGATGAACGGGAAGAGCACCGACCGCAGCCAGAGCGTGTAGCGCTCCCAGGCCGTCCACTCCTTGATCCGCTGCTCCGACAGTTCGACACGGCGCTCGCCGAGGCGGTGGGCCTCGACGGTGCGCCCGGCGTCCACGGTCTCGGCGAGGGCGGCGGCCACGGAGGCGTAACCGGCGGACTCCGAGCGGTAGGCGGACGGTGCCCGCCTGAAGTACCAGCGGCAGCCGATCACCAGCAGCGGCAGGGAGATCAGCACGGCGGCGGCCAGCGGTGGCGCGGTGACGACGAGGCCGCCGAGCAGCAGGATCACCCACACCACGCCGATCGCCAGCTGGGGCACGGCCTCGCGCATCGCGTTGGCCAGCCGGTCGATGTCCGTCGTGATCCGGGACAGCAGGTCACCCGTGCCGGCGCGCTCCAGGACGCCGGGCGGCAGCCCGACCGACCGGATGAGGAAGTCCTCGCGCAGATCGGCCAGCATCCGCTCGCCGAGCATGGCGCCGCGCAGCCGCACCTGCCGTACGAACACGGCCTGTACGACGAGCGCGGCCACGAACAGGCCGACGGTGAGCTCCAGATGGAGTTCCTGCGCACCGAGTCCGGAGCCGTCCCCGGTCCTGTCCCCGGCCCCGTCCGACACTCGCTCCACCAGCCCGCCGAGCAGCCAGGGCCCCGCCATCGAGGCGACCACGGCGACCGTGTTGACGGTGATGAGGAGCAGGAAGGCACGGCGGTGCCGTCGGAACAACTCGACCACATAGGCGCGTACGGTCTCGGGGGCGCCGACGGGCAGGGTGTTCGCCGTCGTCGGGGCAGCCGGGTCGTACGCCGGTGGCGCCACGCCGATCATGCCGATTCCTCGATTTCTTCCAGTTCCTTGAGCACGTCGTTGAGGGCGGATCCGGTGCCCGGTCCGTCCTTGCGGGCGTTCAGGGCGGCCTCCTCGTCGGTCTCCCGGGTCACGACCGCCCGGTACCGAGGCTCGGCGTTCACCAGCTCGCGGTGCACGCCGACCGCGGCCACCTCGCCGTCGTGGACCAGTACGACCCGGTCGGCGCGGTCGAGGAGCAGGGGCGACGAAGTGAACATCACTGTCGTGCGCCCCGCCCGCAGGTCCCGCACGCCCTGCGCGATCCGTGCCTCCGTGTGGGAGTCGACGGCCGAGGTCGGCTCGTCCAGGACGAGCACCTCGGGGTCCGTGACCAGTGACCGGGCGAGCGCGAGGCGCTGGCGCTGGCCGCCGGACAGGGACCGGCCGCGTTCGGTGATACGGGCGTCCATCGGGTCCTCGGCGCCGAGCGACCCCTGGACCAGTGCGGCCAGGACGTCGTCGCACTGAGCGGCCGAAAGCGCCTCCGCGGCGGCGACGTCGCCGGACCTCGGCACGTCGAGCAGTTCGCGCAGCGTGCCCGAGAGCAGCACCGGGTCCTTGTCCTGTACGAGGACGGCCGTGCGGGCGCAGTCGCGGGGCAGCTCGTCGAGCGGGACGCCGCCCAGCAGCACCGCGGTGCCCTCCATGGAGGGGTGTCCGCCGAGCCGTTCGGCCAGCCGTCCCGCCGCGTCGGGGTCGCCGCACACCACCGCGGTGAGCCGGCCGGAAGGAGCGAGCAGCCCGGTGGCCGGGTCGTACAGATCGCCGGACGGCACCTCGGATCCGTCGCGCGACCCGGCGGTGTCGGTGACCCGCTCCAGCGACAGCACGCGTGCGGCCCGTCGGGCCGAGGGGCGTGAGAAGGAGTAGGCCATCGCGATCTCTTCGAAGTGGCGGAGCGGATAGGTGAGGATCATGATCGAGCTGTAGGCGGTGACCAGTTCGCCGACGGTGACGCGGCCCTGGCGGGCCAGGTGGACGCCGTACCAGACCACCGCGATCAGCAGCAGTCCCGGCAGCAGTACCTGGATGGCTGAGATCAGGGACCACATCCGGGCGCTGCGCACGGCGGCGTGGCGTACCTCCTGGGAGGCGCGGCGGTAGCGGTCGAGGAAGAGTTCCTCGCCGCCGATGCCGCGCAGGACGCGCAGACCGGCGACGGTGTCCGAGGCCAGTTCGGTGGCGCGGCCCGCCTTCTCGCGCTGGAAGTCCGCCCGCCGGGTGGCCCGGGGCAGCAGCGGCAGCACGGCGACCGCCAGCACGGGCAGGCCGACGGCGACGACCACACCGAGCGCGGGCTGGTAGACGAGCAGGCCGACACAGACGGCCACGACGGCGAGTGCGGCCGCGGTGAACCGTGACCAGGCCTCGACGAACCAGCCGATCTTCTCGACGTCGCCCGTGGAGACGGCCACGACCTCACCGGCCGCGACACGTCGGGTCAGCGCGGAGCCCAGATGGGCGGCCTTGCGGGCCAGCAACTGCTGCACGCGGGCGGCGGCCGTGATCCAGTTGGTGATGGCGGTGCGGTGCAGGAAGGTGTCGCCGATCGCGTTTCCGGCGCTGCACAGCACCAACAGCCCACCGGCCAGGGCCAGTTGGGAACCTGAGCGGTCGACGACGGCCTGTACGGCGACACCCACGCAGAAGGGCAGCGCGGAGACGGACAGGAAATGCAGCAGTCCCCAGGAGAGGGATTTCAACTGCCCGCCCAGCTGGTTCCGGAAGAGCCACCACAGGAATCGGGGACCCGAGCGTGCGTCTGGCACACCTGGGTCGGGATAGGGAAGGTCTTGAATCTGCATGACGTCCCAGTGGCTCGTGTCAATGGGGGGATCGGGGATGGGGAGATGTGGGGGGTCGGTCGGATGCCGGCATACGGAGCGGGACCGCGTACGGCGGCAGCAAACCGTGACAGGTTCGCGTCGCAGCGTGGTCGGACGCAAACGGTTTTCCACGCCGTCGCACAGATCCGGCTGCCATCGGCAGAGGGGTCCGGCGCCGGGTTCGCTGCCGGTTCGCCAACGGGTTCGATGCCTGTTCGGCCGCCGGTTCGACTGTCCGTCCGGCTGGCGGCGGCTGTCGCTTCCGCCGCCGCCTCGAACCGGGTGCGACCATGGACCGATGCGGAACGGCGGAGCACGACGTGTCCTGGTCGCGACGGCGGCCATCGGATCCCTTCTGACGGCCCTGACGACCCTCACCGCGTGCGGCGGCACGGAGCACGGTGGCGGCGCGGATGGGGCCAAGGCCGCGCGCTCGCGCCCGGCCGCCACCGAGGGCCAGGCCCAGGACCCGACGCGCATCCCGGACGTCGCCGACCGCTGGCAGCGACGCATCCCGGCCAACTCCAGCCAGGTCGTGGCGGTCTACGGCGACGGCAAGGACTCCCCGAACTCCACGGTCGTGCTCTACACCAGGCAGAAGTCCACCGGGCAGGACTCCGCCGGGCGCGTCTCCGCCAGTCACGGCTCCACCGGTCAAGGCTCCCCCTGGACCCGCGTCGGCAGCTGGCCCGCGCACAACGGCAAGAAGGGCTGGACGACCGACCACCACGAGGGCGACAACCGCAGCCCCGTCGGCGTGTTCACGCTGAGCGACGCCGGCGGCGTACTGAAGGATCCCGGGGCCAAGCTGCCGTACACGCGGTCGGCCGCCATCGCTGCGCCGCGCTGGTGGGCGAAGTCGCACTGGCACGACTTCGACTACGTCATCGCCATCGACTACAACCGCGTCAAGGGCACCCCGCCCAACGACCCCACCCGCCCCCAGGGCGAGTCCAAGGGTGGTGGCATCTGGCTGCACATGGACCACGGCAGCGGTACCTCGGCCTGTGTGAGTCTGTCCGAATCGGCGATGGCGTATCTGCTGCGCACGCTCGATCCGGATCGGCATCCCGTGGTGGTGATGGGGGACAGGGCCGACCTGAAAGGCTCGCACTGACACGGGAGGGCCCGAGGCCTCATTGCGGCGGATGCCCGACTCCCCGTAGAACACCGGCCATGAAGAGACGGATCGTCATGTCCATGCTCGCCGGAGCGACCCTCCTGGCGGGCTCGCTGCTCGGGGCGCCCCCCGCCCAATCGGCCGATATGCGGCCCGCCCAACCGGCCGATATACCCGCCGCCCAACCGGCGGATGTGCCCGCCGAGTTCGGCACCGACTGGCACGACCCCATCACCGCCGCCCCACCCGTCGGCAGACCCTCCGGCAGGTCCTGCCAAGTCACCGTCGCCGAGGCGCAGTTCCGCGACTTCACCCCGTACAAGGGCACCTACGCGCCGCCCGAGGACTGCGGCGACCGCTGGAGCAAGGTCGTGCTGCGGATGGAGGGCAAGGTCAAGGGGCGTCAGTACGACCGGCTCGGCTATCTACACGTCGGAGGCGTCGAGATCTTCCGTACGTCGACTCCCGAGCCGTCACCCGACGGCATCCAGTGGTCCGTGGAGAAGGACGTCACGCGCTACAGCGACACTCTCCGCCGCGCCCAGGACGTCGAGATGCTCATCGGGAACGTCGTCGACGACACCTACACCGGCATCATCGACGTCAAGGTGACGCTGACGTTCTACGCCGCCCCCGCCCCCGCCACCGAGGTACCCGACCGCGTCCTCACCCTCCAGAACGGCACGCTCACCACCCCGCGCAACAGCGAACGCATCGTCGCCGAGGTGTACGCCACCGGCTCCGGCGGCGGCTGCGAGGAGTACTGGTATCTGTCCGTGCCCGACCAGGCGCCCTACTCCTGCAAGGCGTCCGGCGGCCCCTACCGCGAGGTGCAGATCAAGGTCGACGGCCAACTCGCCGGAATCGCCGCACCGTTCCCGCATGTGTGGACGGGCGGCTGGTCCAACCCCTTCCTCTGGTACGTCGTCCCGGGACCGCGCGCCTTCGACGTCAAGCCGATCGAATACGACCTGACCCCGTTCGCCGGCCTCCTCAACGACGGCCGCCCGCACCGCGTCGAGGTCTCCGTCGCCGGCGTCCCCGAGGGGCAGAGCGGGTGGAGCGCACCCGTGAACGTCCTCGTCTGGCAGGACACCAAGAGCGCGCACGTCACCGGGAAGCTCACCGCGCACCAGGCCGGGGACCTCGCCAACTCCTCGACGTACACGCCCGGTTCGGAGCACCGGGTGAACACGGAGGGTGGGCACCGGCTGACCGTCGCCGGCTATGTCGACACCTCGCACGGCCGGGTGACGACCACCGTCCGCCGTGCGCTGACCAACACCTCCGTCCACCGCTGGACCGACGGCGAGAACCTGGACGCCCTCGACGCCACCTGGACGGACGACCAGACGACCACCGTCGACGGACGCGGTCCGGCCCGAACGGCCCGTGCGCAGCGGACGTACACGATGGACGGCACCACCACGATCGGCGCGGGGGACCGCCTGCGCACCGTGCTGACCCTCGGTGACCGCGCCACGGCCGTCACGACCCGGGAGGGACGGCGGACCGCCCGGTCGCGGCTCGACGACACCTACTCCGGGGACGCCGCCTGGACGATGAACGTGCCGCGCGACCAGCGGCACGCGGTCGGCACGACGCGCGAGCGCTACCGGTCGTACGGCTCGGGCGGCTGCTACGGCCGTGCTCTGACCAGCGTCCAAGGGGTTCTCACCGAGGATCGCGGCGGCTGCTGAGACGGGTGTGTGCGATGGGTCACTCGGGGCGCGATTTACACAGATGCAACACGGGGGTCTTGTGTAAGGACATCATCACCTTCAAAGTGATCGGCACGGAATCCGCTTTCCGTATGGCAGAAGTCCCAACCGTCCCTGGGGACTTCTGTGTGCCGCCGTCCCCAAGGAGTTCCCGTGCCGCCGTCCGTACCGTCCCCGCCGCGACGCGTCGCACGCATGCTGCGTACCTCTCTCTTCGCACAGGTCGCCCTCGCGATCGTGCTCGGAATCGTCGTCGGGAAGCTGTGGCCCGGATTCGCCGCGGATCTCCAGCCGCTCGGCGACGGTTTCATCCGGCTCATCAAGACGATCATCTCGCCGCTGGTGTTCTGCGTGGTCGTCGTCGGCATCGCCAAGGCCGGCGACCTGAAGGCGTTCGGGCGGATCGGGCTGAAGGCCCTGATCTGGTTCGAGGTCGCGAGCACGCTCGCGCTGGTCATCGGGCTCCTCGCCGCCAACGTGGTCCAGCCCGGATCCGGGATGAACGTCGACCCGTCCTCGCTCGACGCCTCGGCGGTCGACGCGAAGACGGGCGGCGAACACCTGCCCTCCACCGCCGAGTTCGTACTCAACTCCCTTCCCACCAGTTTCATCGGCGCCTTCGCCGAGAACTCGCTGCTGCAAGTGCTGATCCTGGCCTGCCTGGTGGGCGCCGCGCTGCTGCATCTCGGCCACACCAAGGTGCCGCAGGTGCTGCCGGCCATCGAGCAGGCCCAGGAGATCATCTTCGCGATCGTCGGCTTCGTGATGCGACTGGCCCCGATCGCCGTGTTCGGCGCGATGGCCGTCCTCATCGGCAACTACGGGCTCGGTGTCATCGAGACCTACGGCAAGCTGATCATCCTGTGCTACGCGGCCGCGGCGCTGTTCATCGCGCTCCTCGCCGTCGCCCTGAAGGTGGTCACCGGGCTCAGCCTCTGGAAGTTCCTGCGCTACATCCGTGAGGAGATGCTGCTCGCGCTCGGCACCGCGTCCACCGAGTCGGTGCTGCCGCGGGTGATGCAGAAGCTGCGCAAGGCCGGCGCCCGCGACGACGCCGTGGGTCTGGTGCTGCCGACCGGCTACTCCTTCAACCTCGACGGTGCCTCGCTCTACCTGTCCATCGGCACGCTGTTCATCGCCCAGGCCGTGGGTGTCGACCTCAGCCTCGGCCAGCAGATCACCGTGATCCTGGTGCTGATGCTGACCAGCAAGGGTATGGCGGGCATCCCCGGTTCGGCGTTCCTCGCCCTGTCCGCGACCGCGTCCTCGCTGGGCGCCATCCCGGCCGGAGCCGTCGCCCTGCTCCTCGGCGTGGACCGCATCATGGACTCGATGCGCGTCGTCACCAACCTGCTCGGCAACTGCGTCGCCGTCTTCGCCGTCGCCCGCTGGGAGGGCGCCCTGGACAGGGAGCGGGCGAAGAAGGTCCTGAACGGCGAGATCGTGGTCGAGCTGGAGGACGAGGAGCCGGCGAAGGCGGAGCTCACGAAGCCGGACCCCGAGAAGCCGGAGCTCAAGAAGGAGACGGCCGCCGAGGCCGGCTGACGCTCAGCACAGCCACCACCCCAGCCACCACCACGGCCGCGGCCCCCGCTCCAGCAGTACGGAGCAGGGGCCGCGGCCCTTCGCGCTCAGCGCCACCCGCACCCGTGCTCAGCGCCACCGGCACCCGCGCTCAACACCTCCGCGCACCAGCCCCGTCGATCAACGCGTCCAGCAACTCACCCAGCACCAACCGCTGTTCGTCCGTCAACGGCGCCAGAATCTCCTCCGCCGCCGACCGCCGCGCACCGTGCAGCTCCCGCAGGGCCCCCCGCCCGTCGTCGGTGAGCTCGATCCGGATCACCCGTCGGTTCGTCGGATCCGGCACCCGCCGCACCTTCCCGCTCGCCTCCAGCCCGTCGACCAGCGTCGTCACGGCACGCGGGACCACTTCCAGGCGCTCGGCGAGGTCGGCCATCCGGGGCGGCGAGTCGTAGTGCGCGAGGGTGCGCAGCAGACGGGACTGAGCCGGGGTGATCCCCAGGCCGCACTCCTGAAGGTGCCGTTTCTGGATCCGGTGCACCCGGCGGGTGAAGCGGAGGAGCTGCTCGGCGAGCGGGCCGTCGGGATCGGGGGTGGTCATGCGGGAACAATATCAGGACTAAATTCATTGTGAGCATAGGTAACAATGAGCTAAGCTCCGTCAGCGGTCCACGAGGCCGCATGTCCGCATCACCACACCTCCGAAGGAGCCCATGCACCCCGACAGCGAACCCACCTGGACGCCGCCCGCCGCACAGCAGGAACAACCACGGCAGGTGCGCCGCATCCTGAAGCTCTTCCGTCCTTACCGTGGACGTCTGGCCGTCGTCGGCCTCCTCGTCGGCGCCGCGTCGCTGGTCGGCGTCGCCACGCCGTTCCTCCTCAAGGCGATCCTCGACGTCGCCATCCCCGAGGGCCGTACCGGCCTGCTCAGTCTGCTCGCGCTCGGCATGATCCTCAGCGCCGTCCTGACCAGCGTCTTCGGTGTACTGCAGACCCTGATCTCCACGACCGTCGGCCAGCGGGTCATGCACGACCTGCGCACCGCCGTCTACGGCCGCCTGCAGCGCATGTCGCTCGCCTTCTTCACCCGGACCCGCACCGGCGAGGTCCAGTCCCGCATCGCCAACGACATCGGCGGTATGCAGGCCACCGTCACCTCCACCGCGACCTCCCTGGTCTCCAATCTGACCAGCGTGGTCGCCACGATCATCGCGATGATCGCCCTCGACTGGCGCCTGACCGTCGTCTCCCTTCTCCTGCTGCCGGTCTTCGTCTGGATCAGCCGCCGCGTCGGCAACGAACGCAAGAAGATCACCACCGAGCGCCAGAAGCAGATGGCCGCGATGGCCGCCACCGTCACCGAGTCGCTCTCGGTCAGCGGCATCCTGCTCGGCCGCACGATGGGCCGCTCCGGCTCGCTCACCGACGCCTTCTCCGACGAGTCCGAGCGCCTGGTCGACCTCGAAGTGAAGGCGAACATGGCCGGCCGCTGGCGCATGGCGGTCATCACCATCGTCATGGCCGCGATGCCCGCCTTCATCTACTGGACCGCGGGCATGGCCCTCCAGCTCGGCGGCCCGCAGGCCTCCATCGGCACGATCGTCGCCTTCGTCTCGCTCCAGCAGGGACTGTTCCGCCCGGCGGTCAGCCTGCTGTCCACCGGAGTCCAGATCCAGGCCTCGCTCGCGCTCTTCCAGCGCATCTTCGAGTACCTCGACCTGCCCATCGACATCACCGAGCGGGAGAACCCGGTCCACCTGGACCGCGTCAAGGGCGAGGTCCGCTTCGAGAACGTCGAGTTCCGCTACGACAACGACGACGCCAAGCGCGGCGCCGTCATCGACGGCATCGACGTCACCGTCCCGGCGGGCGGCAGCCTCGCGGTCGTCGGCCCGACCGGCGCCGGGAAGTCGACGCTCGGCCATCTGGTGCCGCGTCTGTACGACGTGACGGGCGGCCGGGTCACCCTCGACGGGGTCGACGTACGCGACCTCGACTTCGACACCCTGGCCCGCGCGGTCGGCGTCGTCTCGCAGGAGACGTACCTCTTCCACGCCTCCGTCGCCGACAATCTGCGCTTCGCCAAGCCGGACGCCACCGACGAGGAACTGCACGCGGCGGCCGAGGCGGCCCAGATCCACGACCACATCGCCGCCCTGCCCGACGGCTACGACACGGTCGTCGGCGAACGCGGACACCGCTTCTCCGGCGGCGAGAAACAGCGTCTGGCCATCGCCCGTACGATCCTGCGCGATCCGCCCGTGCTCATCCTCGACGAGGCGACCAGCGCGCTGGACACGCGCACCGAGCACGCCGTCCAGCAGGCCATCGACGCCCTGTCCGCCAACCGCACCACGGTCACCATCGCGCACCGGCTGTCCACCATCCGGGGCGCCGACCAGATCGTCGTCCTCGACGCGGGGCGGGTGGCCGAACGGGGTACGCACGAGGAACTGCTGGAGCGGGAGGGACGCTATGCGGGGCTGGTCCGCCGGGACGCCCAACTGGAGCCGACGGGGTGACGTTATGCCGGGTTTGTGAGCATGTGCGGGTTACCGTTCCCGCATGTACCTGAACACTCCGTCACGGAGCACGATTCGACTGACGCGCCGGGGCCGTATCGCCCTCATCGCCGCCGGCGCCGTCGTGGCCGGCACCGCCGTGGCGGTTCCGCTGCTGAGCCCGGGTGAGGAGAAGGCGAAGCCCACCTCGCTGGTGATCCCGGAGGGCTGGCGCGCGAGCCAGGTCTACGACGCCGTCGACAAGGCCCTCGACCTGCCGGGCGGTGCCACGAAGAAGTCCCTGCGCAAGCTCGACCTCAAGCTGCCGAACGACGCCGAGGGCAACCCCGAGGGCTACCTCTTCCCGGCGACGTATCCGCTGCAGCAGAAGGACGGCAAGAAGGCGACGCCGGAATCCCTGCTGTCGGCCATGGTCGACACCGCCAACAAGAAGTTCGGCGGCGCCCCCATCGCGGCCGGCGCCCAGCGCAACGCCATGAACGTCTATCAGGCGGTCACCATCGCGAGCATCGTGCAGGCCGAGGCCGGCGGCAAGGCCGACATGGGCAAGGTGGCGCGGGTCGTCTTCAACCGGCTCGAACGCGGGATGCCGTTGCAGATGGACTCCACCATCAACTACGCGCTCGGCCGCTCCACGCTGCGCACCACCGACGCCGACACCCGGATCGAGAGCCCCTACAACTCGTACCAGCGCATGGGCCTGCCGCCCACACCGATCGCCAACCCGGGCGAGGAGGCGATGCGCGCCGCGATCAACCCGGCCGCCGGAGACTGGCTGTACTTCGTCACCGTCAAGCCGGGCGACACCCGCTTCACCGCCGACTACGCGGAACATCAGCGCAATGTCGCCGCGTTCAACGCCCAGCAGAAGGCGAGCCCCAAGCCGTCGAAGTGAGGCACGCCGCTCGGTGTCCGGGGGAGCCTCACACGGCGACCGGCTCCTGAGCCAGCAACCTCCTGATGTCCCGTACGGCCGCGCGCCCGGCCCGGTTGGCGCCGATCGTGCTGGCCGACGGCCCGTAGCCCACGAGGTGGACGCGGGGATCGGCGACCGCGCGTGTCCCGTCCACCCGGATTCCACCGCCCGGCTCGCGCAGCCGCAGCGGAGCCAAGTGGTCGACGGCGGCCCGGAAACCGGTCGCCCACAGGATGACGTCGGCCTCCACGCGCCGCCCGTCCTGCCACTCCACACCGTCGGGTGTGATCCGGTCGAACATCGGCTGCCGGTCCAGGACCCCGTCCGCGAGCCCCTGCCGGACGGCGTCGTTGAGAGGCAGCCCCGTCACGGAGACGACACTCTTCGGCGGCAGCCCCTGCCGGACCCGCTCCTCGACGAGCGCGACGGCCGCCCGGCCCACGTCCTCGCTGAAGGGGCCCTCACGGAACACGGGCGGGCGCCGTGTGACCCACGTGGTGGCGGCCGCGTGCGGGGCGATCTCCAGCAGATGCTGGGTGCCGGAGGCGCCGCCGCCCACGACGACGACCCGCTGACCGGCGAACTCCTGCGGCCCGGGGTACTGCGCGGTGTGCAACTGCCGCCCCCGGAACGTCTCCTGCCCCGGATAGCGTGGCCAGAACGGCCGGTCCCAGGTGCCGGTCGCGTTGATCAGCGCCCGCGTCGCCCAGGTCCCCGCCGAACTCTCGACGAGCAGCCGCCCGCCCGGGCCCTCACGCACGGCCCGCACGTCGACCGGCCGCCGGACCCGCAGGTCGAAGGTCCGCTCATAGGTGTCGAAGTACTCGGCGATGACCTCGGACGACGGCCGCTCGGCCGCCGCACCCGTCAGCTCCATACCGGGCAACGCGTGCATCCCGTGCACCTTGCCGTACGTCAACGAGGGCCATCGGAACTGCCAGGCGCCGCCCGGCCCGGGCGAGTGGTCGAGGACGACGAAGTCACGGTCCGGCTCGAAACCGGTGCGCCGCAGGTGGTAGGCGCTGGAGAGTCCTGCCTGACCAGCGCCTATGACGACTACGTCGACGGTGTCGACCGCGTCAACCACGTCGACTGCCTCGATCGCATCGACCGCCTCAGTATTGTTCACGCTTCCACTAACAGCCTTGGGGGCGAGGATCTTCCCCCGAGGCACCGGACGGGGAGCCGTCGTGCGGCGCGCGCGTGCGCCGCGTCACGACCCCTCCGACGCATGCGCCGCAGAGGTCGACGGCGGCAGCCCGCCGTTGTACCGGGTGTCCACGAAGTCGCCGAAGTCGACCTTGTTCGGGATGAGCTTCAGCGCGGTGAAGGTGTCGGCGATCTCCTGCTCGGAGGCGATGAGCGGCTTGTCGACCGCGACCGGTATCCGGGTGGCGTTGGTGCGCTTCACCGACGCCAGCGCGACGTCGTAGGGCAGCCCGGTGTCCTTCGCCCAGACCTTGGCCCACTCCTCCTCGTGGTCGTGCACCCACGCCGTGGCGCGCCGCAGCCGCTCCAGATAGTCCTTGATCGCCGCGGCCTTCTTCTTGTCCCGCAGGGCGGAAGGCGCCGCCACCTGGAAGGTCAGGCCGTTGGTGACCCCGTCGCCGGTCGTCAGGATCCGGCCCTGCCCGGACAGGAGCACCTGCGAGGTGTACGGGTCCCACACCGCCCACGCGTCGACCTTCCCGGCGCTGAACGCGGCCAGCGCGTCGGCCGGTTGCAGGTACTTGACCTTGACGTCGCTCAGGCTCAGGCCGGCCTTCTTGAGGGACGCGACCAGCTGGTAGTTGGCGGAGGACCCCTGCGCGACGGCGATCGACCTGCTCCTCAGCTGCTCGGGCTTCGTCAGCTTCGAGTCGTTCGGCACGAGGATCGCGTCGCCCTTGGAGGTGCCCTTGAAGGCGGCCACCGCCGTGATCTTCGAGCCCGCGCCGGCCGCGAAGACCGGCGGGGTGTTGCCGACACCACCGATGTCGACGGCCTTGGCGTTCACGGCCTCCAGCAGCGGCGGCCCGGAGGTGAAGGTGGACCACTTGATCTTGTAGTCGAGGTTCCTGAGCTCCCCGGCGGCGCGCAGGATGGCCTCCGAACCGCCCTTCTGGTCACCGACGTTCAGGGTGAGGGAGCCCTGTCCGTCGATGTCCGTCGAGGTCTCGGCCGCCGAGTTCCCGCCGCAGGCGGTGAGCACGAGTGCGAGGGGGAGGAGGAGCGCGGCGGGGACGAGGCGTCGTCGCATGGTGGTTCCGTTCTGGGGTGGGTGATCAGGCGGCTTCGGCGGCGGCGTCGACGCCCAGCCGTTGAAGGAGTTCGGCGCGCAGTTCCGCGAACCGGGGGTCGGTGATGTCGCGGGGGCGGTCGAGGTCGATGCGCTGCTCGTGTGCGATGACCCCGTCGTCCATCACGAGGACGCGGTCGGCGAGCAGTACGGCCTCCTCGACGTCGTGCGTGACGAGCAGGACCGCGCAGCCGCGCCGCTGCCACAACTCACCGACCAGCCGCTGGGCCTTGATACGGGTGAGCGCGTCGAGCGCGCCGAACGGCTCGTCGAGCAGCAGCAGATCGGGCTCACGGACCAACGCCCGTGCCAGTGAGGCCCGTTGTGCCTCGCCGCCGGAAAGTGTCCTGGGCCAGGCGTTCGTACGGTGGTCCAGGCCGACCTCCTTGAGCGCCCGCTCGGCGACCGTGCGGTCGGGCTTTCCCGGCAGGCCGAGCAGCACATTGCGCCACACCTTCTTCCACGGCATCAGCCGCGGCGCCTGGAAGGCGACGGCCTTGCGGCGCGGCACCAGCACGGTGCCCTCGATGTCGCGGTCGAGCCCGGCGAGGATGCGCAGCAGCGTGGACTTGCCGCAGCCGCTGCGGCCGAGCAGCGCCACGAACTCACCCGGCCGGACATCGAGTCGGAGCCCGTCGATGACGGCGCGCTCGTCGAAGGAGCGGGTCAGCTCCGCCACGCGCACGGCCTGGGTTGCTTGCGGGGCCCGCGTGGCCTCGGGGCTCACCGGCCCGTGAACGTCGGTCGCCATTGCAGCAGCAGCCTTTCGAGGGAGCGGACGATGAAGTCGGCGAGCAGGCCGAGGAAGGCGTAGACGATGAGGCAGACCACGATCACGTCGGTCCGCAGGAAGTCCCGTGCCTGAACCATCAGGAACCCGATGCCGGAGTCGGCGTTGACCTGCTCGGCGAAGACGAGGGCCAGCCAGGCGATGCCGAGCGAGTAGCGCAGACCGGTCAGGGCGCCGGGCAGCGCGCCGGGCAGGACGACATGCCGTACGAGCCCCCACCTGGAGAGCCCGAGAGACTCCCCGGCCTCGATCAACTGGGTGTCCACGCCGCGGATTCCGGCGTAGACATTGAGGTAGAGCGGGAAGGTCACGCCGAGCGTGATGATGGCGACCTTGGGCGCCTCGCCGATGCCGAACCAGATGATGAACAGTGGGATCAGCCCGACGAAGGGCACGGTCCGCAGCATCTGCACGGGCGCGTCCACAAGGTCCTCGCCGATCCGGAACAGGCCCGAGACGAGGGCGAGTCCGGTCCCGACGACGGTACCGAGCGCCAGTCCGGCGGCGACGCGCTGGAGCGACGTACCCATGGCCGAGGGCAGCGACCCGTCGGCGATCAGGTCGCTCCCGACCTGGGCGATACGGCCGGGCGAGGCGAGGACGTCGGCGGTCAGTACACCGGTGCTGGTGAGCAGTTGCCACAGGAGGAGGAGCAGGACGGGGCCGGTGGTGCGGCGCAGCCAGCGGGGGACGCGGGTGCGGCGGGAGGAGGCGGGGAGGAGGGGGACGAGATCTACGGGGATCGGCTGTGAGTCGTTCGTAAAGGCGGATTTGAGGGGAATATCCGTCTCGCGAGAGCCGGGTGGGGCATGGCTGATGCTCATGAGTGCTCCAAGGGGGCGATGAGCGTTCGGTGGGGAACGTGCTTCAGCGCCGCCGGGTCAGGTCAGAACCGGGCTTGGCTCAGCACCGGGCTCGGGTCAGGACCGGGCGGGGACGCGGAGGAAGCGCGGGTGAGGCGAGGAGAGCGGGGAGGGGCGTCAGCGGCCGCGGCGACACGCGGCGGAGGCCACCCGCAGCAGGTCGATATGACCGCGCGTGGTGAGCAGGGCTGAACGCAACATGCCGCTGAAAGTAGCCAGATGGCGCGGTGACGGTCAACGGTGTCTCGCGAAGTGGACCTTGCGTATCACCGCTCGACCGCCACCGCGCCGTCTCCTGCCGGGTGCAGTCCGGGGCATGGGCGAGGATGGAGGGCATGTCAGACGCCTTCACCACCCGAGTACTGAACATCGCCTCAGGTTCCGCGGAGCGGGTCGTGGACATCACCCCCGACTGCGTGGCCTTCCTGCGTGAGGCGGCGGCCGGCCGCGACGGCCTCCTGAACGTCTTCGTGCCGCACGCCACGGCCGGCATCGCGATCATCGAGACGGGCGCCGGCAGCGACGACGACCTCCTGGCCGCCCTGCACACCCTCCTCCCGGCCGACGACCGCTGGCAGCACCGCCACGGCAGCCCTGGCCACGGCCGCGACCACGTCCTCCCGGCCTTCGTCCCGCCCCATGCGACGCTGCCGGTGCTGGACGGCCGATTGGAGCTCGGGACATGGCAGTCGGTGTGCCTCGTCGACACCAATAAAGACAATGTCAACCGTCAGGTTCGACTGAGCTTCCTGGGCTGAGCAAGATCGTCCTGGGCGCGGCCGCCGAATCTCCGTACCTTGCGTGAACACGATCGAACGCCCCTACGACGGATGCGGGAAGCGCCTGCTCGGCGTGCGACGGCTGGGATCCGCCGGGCGATGCTGGAGGCGGACCTCGTGGCTCCCCGCCTGGGGCACGCCATCGGCGAGGAGCCGGCGGATATGTGGCCCCCCCACATCGCTACGGCCGCCGACAGGGACAGTGCCAGGACCTGGGACCCTTTGGGTTACCTGGGGGCGTACTCGGTGAGCAGGAGGGCGATGTCGTCCGCCCTGTCAGCGGACCCGCGGGCGTTCCGCAGCAGCGCGTCGGCCAGCTCCTCCAGGCGGCCCCCGCCCATGCGGGCCAGTGACGCCCGGAGCCGGTCGACGTCGGAGTCGATGTCCGAGTCACGCCTCTCGATCAGTCCGTCCGTGTACAGGGCCAGGACCGACCCGGGTACGAGGCGCAGCTCCGACTCCGGAAAGTGTGCCGCCGTGTCGATGCCGAGCAGAGGGCCGCCGGGCACATCCAGGACTTCGGCCTGTCCGTCGGGCAGGCGCAGCAGGGGCGGGGGGTGGCCGGCACGGACGATGCGCACGACCCCCGAGTGAGGATGGAGGCGGGCGTAGCAGCAGCTTGCGAGCAGCGTGGGGTCGAGGTCCATGTGGAGCCGGTTGGTGTTGGCGACGACGTCGCTCGGCCGGTGGCCGGCGGTGGCGAAGGCCCGCACCGCGCTGCGCAGCTGGCCCATGGCGGCCGCGGCGGCGACGTTGTGCCCTTCGACGTCCCCGACGATCAGCGCGACCTCGTCGCCGGTGGGGATGACGTCGTACCAGTCGCCGCCGATGTCCATCCCTCGGGTGCCCGGAAGATAGCGCCCGGTGACATCAAGGCCCGGCAGTGTGGGCAGCCGGTGCGGCAGCAGCGCGTTCTGCAGGCCGCGGGCGAGGGCGAATTCGGCGTCGTAGAGCCTGGCGCGTTCCAGGGCCTGGGCGATCAGGCCGCCCAGCGCAGTGAGGACTCCACGCTCCTCGTCGGGAAATCGGTGGACGTCGTCGAAGCCGAGCAGGCAGACGCCGACCGGGCGGTTCGAGGCGATCAAGGGCAGGAACGCCCAGGAGTTGGCCTGACTGACCATGATCCCGGGGTAGGTCTGGAGAAGCTCCTCACGGGACTCGACGAACAGCGGGGCCCCGGAGGTCAGCGCGTCCGTCACGGGCAGCCGGGCATGCAGCGGAGTGCCTTCGAACCGGGCGAGAAAGCGCTTCGAGTAGCCGCGCTGATCGAGCAGACGCAGGCGCCGCTCCTCCACCACGGCGATCGCCAGCTTCTGGCCGCCGAAAGCCGGCAGCAGTTGCTCGGCGACGGCCTCGAACACCTCGTGCGTGGTGACCGCCTCGGTGAGCGCGCTGCCCAGCGTGAGCACCCGGTAGAGGGACCCCACGCGCGGGGCCGCGGGCGGAGACGACCAGGAGACGGGCGGCCCCCCGTCCGCGAGGGTTGCCCCGGGTCCGGTGTCGGCCGGTACGGGCTGTCGCACGGGTGCCGCCCACCCCGTCATGCCCTGAGCGCCCGGGTGGAGGGAGAAGACCAGCCAGGTGGCCGGTGGGCGGCGGACCAGGAAGGAGACCGGTTGCTGGGAGACCAGGGCGGCCCGGTAGCGGTCCTCGTACACGGGATCGGCCAGCCAGGGCAGGACGTCCCAGGGGCGTCGGCCGAGCAGCTCGTCCTGGCGGACCCGCAGCAGACTCTCCAGGCTGTGGTTGGCGTAGGCGAGACGTCCGTCGGGGGAGAGCGCGAAGAAGCCGTCCGCGAGCTGCTCGATCGCCGCCACGGCGGCCATGCGGCTGCCGGAGTCGAGTACGGCGCCGACCAGATGGGCCGAGGCCTCCAGGCCGTCAGGGCTCTCGGGCACCCGGCCCCACAGCTCGACGGTGTGGTGGCCTCCGCGGCCGTCCTGGATGCGCAGGCAGTGTGCCAGTACGTGGCGTTCTTGGACCGCGGCACGGGCGGCGGCCCGGAAGCCGGGCAGATCCGCGGGCTCGATCATGCCCGCCAGGGTGGCCGCCCGTCCGTCGAACTCGCGGGGCGGCATTCCGAAGATCGCGCACAGCTCGTCGTCGGCCGTGAGGGCTCCGGTGTCGAGATTCCAGTCGAACAGGCCCACCCGGATCACCGGGGCGGACGGCAGCGGGACCACCACCGGAGCCGTCCGTTCGTCGTACTCACCGAGCGCGCCGCGGGCCCGCAGTCCGGCGAGGGTGGTGCCCAGCCGGTCGGCGGCGGAGCGCAGCTGCCGGCGCTGCGCCCTCGACAGCCCTGTCCCGTCCGGCCTGGCCGTCCACACCACGGCCATGGCGCCGAAGGTCCGCTCGCCCGCCCGTACGGGGACCGATGCGGAGCCGAACGGGTAGGGCAGGGCGACCGAGAGCTGCGGGAAGCGCCGCATCGTCTCCTCCGCGCCGGCCAGATGGACCATGCGCCCGGAGCGGTACGCCTCCGCCACTGGCAGACCGCTGTTCACCGGGATCCGGCGCCACCCGCTGAGCAGGGAGGGCGGCGACCCGCACGACGCGGCCACCACGAGCGAGCGGCGGTCGCCGGAGAGCAGGAACACGCTCCCGGTATGCGCTCCGGTCAGCTCCACGGCACCGACGATGGCGCTGACCAGCGCGTCGTCGCGCTCGGGTGCTTCGCCGGCACTTGCGGCGCCGAACGGGTACAAGTTCGATGCCACACCGTTGGCCGACACGTTGCCCTCGATCATCGATGGATAATTCGTTCCATTTTAGGACGGTCTATGGCTCCCCGTGGACAGGTGCCGGGCCGGGAAGGCCGTCCAGCACCCACGGGCCGGTGGGGCTCGCCTCCCAGAAAGGTGCGGTTCACTTTTCTTGCGGGATCCTGACCTCGGGGCCGACGGCGGTCGCCGACCACCGGCTCACCCCACCGTCCGCGGGCTCGCGGCGCAGCAGGGCGAGGCCGGACAGGGCCGCGACGGCTGCCGCGATGGCGCTGAAGAGGAAGATCTCGCGGAATCCGAGCGGTCCCGCGATACCCCGTTCGGCGAGAATCACCGCGGCCGCCGCCACGCCGAGCGCGCCGCCCAGCTGACGGGCCGTGGTGTTGAGGCCGATGCCCGTGGCGAACTTCTCGCCGGGCACGGACATCGCGGCGGCCGTCGACAGTCCGGTCATCGCGGCACCCAGGGCCGCGCCGCCGAGCGCACCGGCCGGCAGCCAGACCTCCAGGAACTCGCGCTCCGCCCCGACGCCGAGATACATCCACACCCCGGTGACGGTGAACATCAGCATGCCGACCGGGACCGCCGCGCGCTGCCCGGCCGGGGACAGCCGTTTGCCCACGACGATCGCGGCGGCCGCGGAGGTGACCGCGCCCGGTGTCACCGCGAGCCCGGCCTTGAGGACCGAGTAGTTCCAGACGGCGGCGCAGAACAGCGGACCGCTCAGCAGCCAGGCGAACATCCCGATGCCCGCCAGCAGCGAGGTGAGGTTGGCCGCGGCGAACGTGTGGTTCTGCCATAGCCCGATCTCCACCGCGGGCGCCGGATGCCGTCGGGAGCGGTACAGCCCGTATGCCGTCAGCACAACCCCGCCGAGCAGCGCGGAGATTGTCCAGCCGCTGGTCCAGCCCCATTCGGCGCCTTCCGTGAGGCCGGCCACGAAGCTGCCGATGCCGAGCGTGACCACCAGCGTGCCGATCAGGTCGGGCAGTTGGCGGCCGGTCGGGCGGTCCACCGGCAGACTGCGCAGACCGCCGACGAGGAGCAGCAGGCCGAGCGGGACGTTGATCAGGAACACCGCACGCCAGCTGTCGACCTCCACCAGCACACCGCCCAGCGTCGGACCGGCAGCCGCGGCCGCGGACGCGGCGGCGCCCCACACCCCTACGGCGACGGTGCGCTTCTCCGGCGGCGTCTCATGCAGGACCAGGCCCAGCGCGGCGGGGATCATGCCGGCGGCGGCGCCGCCCTGCACAGCCCGGGCCGCGACGAGTGCCTCGATGTTCGGTGCGAGCGCGTTGGCCGCCGAAGCCGCCGTGAACAGCAGCAGCGAGACGAGGAACACCCGTTTGCGGCCGACTACGTCGGCGAGTCGGCCCGCCGGGGTGAGAAGCGCGGCGAGGACGACGGCGTATGAGCTGACCACCCAGGACAGGGTGGCGACGGAGGTTTCGGGGAAGCTGGTGCGCAGTGCGGGGAACGCCACGTTGACCACCGTGGTGTCCAGGAACGCGAGGAAGGTCGCGCCGCACGTCAGCAGGAGCACCATGCCCGGCTTCGGTGCGACGGAGCGGGCAGCGGGGCAGTCGGCCCCACGTGTCTCTTTCACCGGAGCGTCCTTTCACTGGCGGTCGTCGGGGTCATTGAGCGGTTTCAACGCGCGCTGACGTCGTGGCCGGGGGCGGCGGGAGACGGGGTGGGGGCATCGGCGGGGGCGGTGATGAAGGACACCGCCTCCCGTACCACCTCGGGGGCGCTCAGGATGCGCCGGTGGCCGAAGCCGGAGGTGAGCAACACCCGGGCGTCCGGCCAGGCGGCGGCGATGTCCTCGCTGTCCGAAGGATGCGTCTCCTTGTCCTGGCGGTCGTGAACGAGCAGCAGTGGAGGGGGCGGAGCGGACATGCGCCCGGCCATCGACGGCACGTCGAAGTAGGCCAGGTCCATCGAGACCCGCTGTTCGATCCGCTGCACCATCCGGGTGCGGATGCGTTCGCCGAAGCCGACACGGCGGGCGAACTCGCGGGTGTAGGGCCGGATGTCGGCCATGGGGCCGATGAACACCAGCCGCTGCGCGGAGAGTTGCTCCCGGAGCAGGGCGACGGACGTGGCCATGCACCCGATCGAGTGGGCCACCACGGCATGGGCGGGACCGACCGCGTCGGAGAGCGCGGCGAGCACGTCGGCGAACTCCAGGATCGTGCTGCGCCCGGGGCCCGCCGCACCCGAACCGGAGTCGCCGTGGCTGGTGGCGTCGATGGCGATCACGCTGTGGCCGGCGGCTACCAACGGGTCCACGAAGGCCCCGAGGTGGGACCGGCGCCCTCCCCAGCCGTGCATCAGGTACACGACGGGCCCCTCGCCGAAGTGCTCTCCGACCAACCGGCAGCCCTGGAGTCGCAGTTCGAGGGAACGGCCCGGGGCCGCCGGGGTGATGTCCGCGCGAGCGCCACCGGCCGGCACGGTGAACCACAGTCGTTCGGCCCAGCGTCCGCCGAGCCCGGGGGCCGTGTGTTCGAGCGTCCTGAACGCTGTGCTGATCGCGGCAAAGGTTGCCCTGTGACCAGCACGAACGATCGTGCTTTTTTGTGACGCCACTTTCGATCCCACCCCTTGTTCCGTTCGTCGGGTTCTTTCAGTTCCTCGCGTTCTGCTGCGGGTCGCGGGCCGCGTCGAGCAGCACCTCGAATGCCCTGCGGGCACGCGCCTCGGCCTGCGGGTCCCGCAGCAGCCGGTTCGCGTGGTGGTAGCCGAGCATCACGCCGTACAGGTCCTGGGCGAACTGGTCGGGGTCGGCGTCCGGGCGGAACGGCCCGTCGGCCACGCCCGTGCGGAAGACCTGGGCGATCACGTCCATCCAGTCCCGCTGGTTGCGGACGAGTCGGTCGCGCACCGGTCCGGGCTGGTCGTCGAACTCGGTCCCGGCGGCGACGAACAGGCAGCCGCCGGGCAGCGCGTCCGACGCCCAGCGCAGCCACCCGTCGAACAGCTCCCGCAGCCTCGGCTCGCCCCGCGGGGTGTCGAGGGCGGGCAGGATCACGCCGTCGACGAACTTCCCGGTGGCATGCTCCAGAACCTGCAGCTGGAGTGATTCCTTGGAGCGGAAATGCGCGAAGAGGCCGCTCTTGGACAGCTGGGTCCGGGCGGCCAGCGAGCCGATGGTCACCCCGCCGAGTCCCACCATGCTGGCGATGCGCGTCGCCTCGTCCAGGATGGCCTGCTTCGTGTCCGCGCCCTTGCTCATGAAAAATTTCTAGCACGATCGTGCTGTACCGGCAATCGCCTGGAACTGATGTGAGGGTCGCGCCGCGGCAACGGCGTAACCCTCCTGACAGCCCCGACACTCGAAAGGCGGGCCCCATGGCCGAACGGCGGGCGAAACGGCTGAGTTCCGGGCAGCCGAGCGCCACAGCGGAGATCAACGCCCAGATGCGGGCCGCGGACGCGACGCTGAGTCCCGGCCATCGGCTCGTGGGCGACTCGTACGCCCGGTACTTCGTCAGCAACCCCCGGTACCGGCTGCTGCGGCTCACCCCCAAGGTCGCACTGGCCGGGCTGGTCGGCTTCGACCGTCTCTTCGGCGGGATGCTGGCCGAGATCCTGCTGCGCGGGAGGTACGTCGACGAGGTGCTGGCCGACCGGTACTTCCGGGCGAACATACGCCAGACCGTGCTGATCGGCGCTGGCTACGACGCCACGGCGCTGCGCCACCCGGTCCTGCGCGACATGCGCTGGTTCGAGGTCGACCACCCGGCGACCCAGCAGGCCAAGCGCGCGGCACTGGAACGGATCGGGATCAAGGCGGACAACATCGTGTTCGCCGCCGCGGACCTCGGCCGGGACCCGCTGCTCGACCGGCTGAAGGAGACCGGCTTCGACATCGCGGAGCCCAGCCTGGTCACCTGGCTCGGTGTGTCGTACTACCTCGGCGACGAGGTCTTCCGGCGCGCACTCGCGGACATCGCGGAGGTCTGCGCACCCGGCAGCACCCTCGTCTTCGACTACATGGACGCCTCGGTGATCAACGGCACCACTCACTTCCAGGGCGCCCGCCGAGCAGCGCGCTCGGTACAGCGGCGCGGGGAGCCGTACGTCCTGGGCATGAGCGAGGAGGAGGCGTTCCAGGCGGCCGAGGAGGCCGGGTTCGAGCGGGTGGAGGCGTTGCGCGTCACCGAACTGGTGGGGCGCTATGGCGGCCGTCGGCCCTACTGCCGTCCCGACGACTACATGGGCGTGGTCATCGTCCGGCGCCGATGACGCTTCTTGAGGAACTCGCAGACTGGGCGAGCCGGTTGACTCTCGACCAGGTCCCGGACCGGGTCGTGCGGACGGCCCGCAGCCAGGTGCTGTCCCAACTGGCCGCCGTACGGGCCGGGTTGGGCCATCCGCTCGGCGACGCGGTCATGTCGGCGTTCGGGCCGCCGCTGCAGTCCGAGGCCAGGCAGTCCGCGTGTGTGCTGGCCGGTCTGTCCTCGTGGCTGCAGATGGACGACACGGCGTACGCGGGCCACCTGTCCAACTCGACGGTCAACGTGCCGCTGGCCTACGCGCTGGCGACCGGCGCCGACGGGCGGGCACTGCTCACCGCGGTGATCGCGGCGAACGAGTGCGCGGCCCGGCTCACCGCCGCCGCGACCCTGGGCCCGTTCCGCGGGCAGAGCGCCACCCATACCCACCTCGCGGGTGCCGTGGCAGGCCGGTTCCATCTGACCGGGGCGGACCGGCAACTCTGGGTGGATGCCTGGGCGCTCGCCTTCGGCATGCCGCCGCGGGTGATCGCGCCCGCCTTCCTGGCCAGCGACACCAAGGTGTTCAACGCGTTCACCCCGGTCCGGGCGGCGCTCGACGCGTGCGACGCGGCCCAGGCCGGACTCGGCGGCGCCGCCGATGTTTTAGAGCACCCGGACGGCTTCCTGGCCCGGTTCGCCTCGGTACCGCTGCCCGAGGTGGTGACCTCGGGTCTGGGCAGGACCTGGCACACCGACACGCTCTCCTTCAAGGTCCGCCCCGGCGGCCCCGGCGTGGACTCCGCGGTGGACTGCGCGGCCGAACTCGCCCGCGAACTCGGCCCGTTACGGCCCGAGGACATCGAGGAGGTCGTCGTCCACACATCCTGGTACTCGGCCTACGTCGACCAGCGCACCCGCGCCCTGGTGGACGGGCCCGGCACCCCGGTGAGCGTGCTGGTGGTTTCGCTCCCCTACACGCTGGCCACCACTCTGCTCACCGGCGGACTGCTCCCGGCGGACTTCGCCGGCGACCGGCTGGCCGACCCCGGAAGATGGGAGCTGGCGGAGCGGGTGCGCGTGCTGCACGACGCGCGGATGACCCGGGACTCCTTCCGCTCCGAGGTCCCCTTCGGCGCCGCGCTGCGGCTGGCCGGACCGCGAGCCGCCCATTGGGAGTTCGGCAGGCCGGGACAGGACCTCGCCTCGTTCGGCCTCGCCGACCTGCTCGAAGGGCTCGGCCCGCCGCCCGAGTCCTTCGCCGAGGCGACCAAGGTCACCGGTGCCCGGGTCGCCGTACGCCTGCGGGACGGCCGGACGGCGACCCGGCAGCGGGACATCCCGCTGGGAGCCGCCGGGCCGCACACCCGTGCCCACCACGCGGCGCTGGTCCGCGAGAAGTTCCTGAGCACGGCGGGCCTGCCCGAGGTCGCCGACGGCCTCGCCGAGGTGGACCGGCTGCCGGCGGACCTGCTCGCCCGGCTCGTCGAAGCGGCCCTGCGTCCGCCCTTCGCCATCGCCCCCGACCGCCACCGACGGGCGGGCGCACAACCAGTTCAGTGAGCCACGACCAGTCGGGACGAGATACGGCAAGTCGCCACCAGTTACGAAGGATTCCAGGAGGAACCATGCCAACTCCTCACCTAGAACCCCAGGTCCACACCGGAACGCTCGACGGCGCGGAGTACCGGGTCGAGATGCCCGCGCAGTGGAACGGCACCCTGCTGCTGTACAGCCACCACTACCGGCAGCCCGGCCTGCCCTGCCCCGCGCTGGCGGTGCCCTCGGACGACGAGCTCGGGCCGCGGCTCGACGGTGGCGCGCTCCGGGGGCTGCTGCACGAGCGCGGCTACGCCCTCGCGGGCACTGCCAGGACCACGGGCTGGATGATGGAGGACACCCTCCGCGACCAGGTACTCCTGCACGACTGGTTCATGGCCGACGTCGGCCGGCCGGAGCGTACCTACGTGTGGGGCGCCTCGCCCGGCGGCCTCGCCTCCATCACCCTCGCCCAGCTGCACCCGCGACGCTTCGACGGCGCGCTGTCGCTGAGCGCCGACGCCAGCGGCGTCATCAACCAGATGCTGCTGCGTCTCGACATGGGCCACGTCGTCAACACCCTGCTCGCCCCCGAGCACGACCTCGAACTGGGCCTGATCAGCGACCCGCAGGGCAACTTCGACAAGGCCAACGCGATCATCGCCGGTGCCGCCCGGGGCGACGCCCTGTCCAGGGCCCGGCTCATCCTCTCGGGGGCGGTCGCGAGCATCGAGCCGCTGGTGGACGGACACACCGACCGGCCCGTCACCGATCCCGAGAAGGCCGCCGAGCAACTGGTCTGGGTGCTGATCATGGCCCACAGCTCCATCCTGTTCGGGCCCGCCCGCAAGGAGATGGAGGAGCGGGCCGGCGGCAACCCGATCTGGAACGACGACGTCGACTACCGCGCGCTCTACGCCCGTACAACGCCCGCCCTGCGGGAGCTGACCGAGCACGCCTACCGCGAGGCCGGTGCCGACCTCGACGCCGACCTGGCCGCGCTCGACGCAGCGCCGCGCGTCTCGGCCGACATCCCGGCACGCAACTACCTGGTGCGTACCGCCGGGTTCCCAGGGCTCACCCCGGTGCCCGTGGTCACCGTGCACAACACCCTCGACGGTCCCACTCCGGTGGGGCACGAGCGCTCCCTCGCCGACCGGGTTGCCCTGGTCGGGGACCCGGGCAACCTGCGGCAGCTGTTCGTCGACCGCGGCTTCACCTGCGGCCTCAGCCCGGCGGAGATCATGACGGCGCTGGACGTGCTGGAGCACCGGGTGGCCACGGGCGAGTGGGGCGACACCACGGCGGAGACGCTCAACGCGGCGGCCGGCAAGTACTCCGACGCCCACCGGCGGGTCTACAACTTCTGGATCCCGCAGGAGCGCGAGGACGAGCGATACGCCCCGCTGGCCCCGGCGTTCACGGAGTTCACTCCGCTGCCGCTGCCGAGGTCGTACCCGTTCTGATCCGTTCCAGGACCCAAGGGGACAAGGTGCCCAGGACCTCACCGGCGTCGCCGGCCTCCTCGCTCCTGGAGCGGATCCGCACGCATCGCGGCCGGCGTACGGCCGTCGTGTACGCCGGTCTGGTCCTGGTCCCCGCGACGCTCGCGGTGGTGCTCCTGAGCACGGCCGCGCCAGACCGGGCCGCCGCTCGGCCGGACGCGGCGGCCGCGAGCACCCTGCCCCGGCTGCTGCTCGCGATCGTGGCGGCGTGCAAGCCGGCCGGCTTGCTCGCGGGGCGAGTCGGCCAGGCGCCGGTGATCGGCGAGATGGCCGCGGGTGTCGTCCTCGGCCCGTCGGTGCTCGGCGCGCTGTGGCCGAACGGGCTGCGCCGGCTGGTCCCGCCGGGTGTGCTGTCGCAGCTGGACGTGCTCGCCCAACTCGGTGTGGTGCTGTTCGTGTTCCTCGCCGGGCTGGAGGTGAACACCCGGCTGCTGCGGGGCAAGGGGCATGTGGCGGTCGTGGTCAGTCATGTGGGCATCGCGCTGCCGTTCCTGCTCGGTGTGGTGCTGGCGCTGCGGGCCCATGAAAGGCTCGCGCCGGAACAGAGCGGGTTCCTGCCCTTCGCGCTGTTCCTCGGTGTGGCGATGAGTGTCACCGCGCTGCCGGTGATGGCCCGGATCCTGCTGGAGACCGGGCTGTACCGCACCGAGCTCGGCACCCTCGCGCTGACCTGCGCGGTGGTCGACGACGTGACGGCGTGGACCCTGCTGGCCCTGGTCGTCGCGCTGGTGACCGGCGGCAGCGCGGCCGCGGTCCTGGTCACCGCGGCGCTGACCGTGGGCTTCACCGCGGTGCTCTTCCTGGTCGTCCGGCCGCTGCTGATCCGTGCCGAGTCCACGCTGGCCGTGCGCCATCCCGACCACGCGGTGGCGCTGGCGCTGGTCGGGCTGCTGGGGTGCGCGGCGCTGACCGAGCGGATCGGGGTGCACGCCGTGTTCGGCGCGTTCATGTTCGGCCTGGTCGTCCCCGCCGACTCGCGATGGGTGGCCGCCCTGCGCGGACGGCTGGGCGGGCTGACCATGATCCTGCTGGTTCCGCTGTTCTTCGCGGTCAGCGGGCTGCGCACAGAGATCGGGCTGCTCGGCGCCGACCCGGTGGCGTGGCTGTGGTGCGGGCTGGTGCTGGTGGCCGGGGTGCTCGGCAAGTTCGCGGGCTCCGCGGCGGCGGCACGGGCGGTCGGCACCGGCTGGCGCCGGTCGGGCCAGATCGGCGCACTGATGAACTGCCGGGGCATGACCGAGCTGATCGTGCTGAACGTCGGGCTGAACCTCGGTGTGCTCAGCCCGACGCTCTTCACCATGCTGGTCATCATGGCGTTCGTGTCGACCGCGCTGACGACCCCTGTCGTCTCCCGGCTGCGCGGCCCCGACGATGCCGACGACGGCACCCCGGGCCCCGGAGCGCTCGGGGCGGCGGAGCCGGAGGCCGCTCAGGAGGTCTCGGCCAAGGAGTCGTCGTAGAGCGCGCGCAGCCTCGCCCGGCCGCGGGTGAAGGCGCTCTCCGCGGCCTTGCGGGAGATCTTCAGCCGGCGGGCGGCCTCCGCGGTGCTCATCCCGTTCGCGCGGGCCAGCAGCACCTCGCGCTCCCGGCCCGCGAGCTGATGCACCTCGTCCAGCAGCCACAGCCCGACCGCACTGTCGCACGCCGTGTCCTCCGGGCCGGGGATGGGTTCGGTGAACGACAGCCGCAGCTGCAGCCGACGGCGGCGGTCGGCGTCCCGGTAGTGGTCGACGCAGAGCCTGAGCGCTGTCGCGGTGAGGAATCCGCCGACGTACTGCGTGTTCAGAGTGGGGAAGGCGGCGGCCCGCAGCAGGGTCTCCTGGACGCAGTCCTCGACGTCGTGCCGATCGCGCAGCCTGCTCCGGACGAGCCCCATCAGCCGTTCGCGGTGCGGCAGCAGCAACTCCCAGCGGTCGTGCCCGCCGACGGGCGTGACCCGGTCGCCCGGTACGGCCGGCTCCGCCCCCTCGTCCGGAGGCTCCGGTGAGGCCCCGGACGGAGGAGCCGGGGTGGCAGGCACGGCCGTCGTACCGGACCTGGACATGGACGTAGTGGTGGGCACGGTCATGGTGGTGGGCCGGGTTGCCGTGGCAGTCATGACGCGGGGCGCTCCAATCCCCAGAACTCTCCGGAGTGCCACAGCAGCGGGCGCCCGGTGCCCACGGCGGCCTCGATCATCCGGCCGATGACCAGCTGGTGGTCCCCGTAGCGCCGGATGTCCTCGACCACGCACACGGTCCGGGCGAGGGAGGACGGCAGGATCGGCACGCCGAGGACCTCGTCGGGGTGCTGTCTGTCCGTCGCGTGTCCCGGCGGCCAGGGGTGGCGGGCGAACGCCGTGGCGTCCCCCCGGCGGCTCTCGTGCAGCAGGTGCAGGGCGAACAGGCCCTGCTCGCGAAGGACCGCCAGGGTGCGTGACCCGGTCGCCAGACTCACGAGGAGCAGCGGCGGGTCCAGCGAGACCGAGGTGACGGTGGAGACGGTGCTCCCTACGGGGCCGTCCGGGCCCCGCGTGGTGACCACCGCGACTCCACCGGCGAGCCTTCGGTAGAAGTCCAGGCACAGAGAGGGTTCGAGGGCTGCGGTTTCAGACACTGCGCCCCCTCCCGTCCGGTGCCCGGCCGCCTGCGACGGCGTCATCGGCCACCTGGATCGCGCCGAGCAGGCCGCCGAGGATGCGCAGGATGTTGTCGCGCAGTGCGGCGTCGGCCACCGGGTCGAGCAGGTCGGCGAGCGAGGGGATGCCGAGGTCGAACGAGGCCTCGAAGGTGACCCGGCAGCTGTCCTGCCGGTCCGCCTCCGTGATCCGCCAGACGCCCTCGAAGACGGCGAAGTCGCCCTTGAGCTGAGTGAAAGTGATGGTCCTGGCCACCGGATCGCATACGTCGCGTTCGGTCCAGGTGAGCAGGCCGTTGCGGAAGAAGACGGTCCAGGTCGAGACGACGCCGCCGTCGGCATCGGGCTCGTCGACCGTCACCTCTTTCACGGCGTCGGTGAGTTCGGGGTAGCGGGCGAAGTCGCTGATCAACTGGTAGGCCCGGGCGGGAGTGGCCGTGGGTGTACTCACGTGGAGGGTGACATGACGCACTGTTGGTGGCTCCTCGGAGAGGTCTGAAGTCGTAGGGAGGCGGCGAAAAGCAGGGCGAGGTACGGACGGCGGTGCGCTCAGGCCGCGGCCGAAGCGACCGGACCGATGCGCCGTCTGACGGCTCGCAGCGCGCCGTCGAGCACGGTCAGGAACCGTTCCGCCTCGCTGTCGGGGACGATGGCGGGCGGGGTGAGCCGCAGCACCGCGCCCGCGTTGAGCGAGTGGTTGACGATGACCCCCCGTTCCAGCAGCTCCAGGGCGAGTTCGCCGGTGGCCCGCTGGTGGCGCATCTCCAGACCGATCAGCAGCCCGCGCCCGCGAACCTCGCCGACCAGGTCGCCGTACTCCTTCGCGCACACCTCGCGCACCCCGTCCAGCAGCCACTCGCCGAGCGCGTGTGCCCGGGCGGGGACGTCCTGCTCGCGCAGGACGTCCACCGTGGCGAGCGCGGCGGCGCAGGCCAGCGGCGAGCCGCCGAAGGTGGAGGAGTGCAGGAAGGGGTCGCGGCTGAACGGCTCGTACACCTCGTCCCGGCACACCACGGCCGCGACCGGTACGACACCGCCGCTGAGCCCTTTGCCGACCAGCAGCATGTCGGGCACGACGCCCTCCCGCTCGATGCCCCACCAGGCACCGAGCCGGCCGAGTCCGGTCTGGATCTCGTCGACGACGAGGAGCGCCCCGTGTGCGAAGCAGGCGTCCGCGACGGCGCGCAGATACCCGTCCTGCGGGATCACCACGCCGCCCTCGCCGAGCACCGGCTCCAGCACCACGCAGACCCGCTCCCCGTACCGGTCGAGCGCCTCGCGTACGGCGCTCTCGTCGCCGTACGGCACGTGCAGTACGGCGGGCAGCAGAGGACGGAACGGGTCCTGGTACATCGGGTTGGCGGTGACGCTGAGTGCGCCGAGCGTCTTTCCGTGAAAGCCGCCTCGGGCCGAGACCAGGACGTCCTTGCCGTGGTGGCGGGCGAGTTTGAGGGCCGTCTCGGTCGCCTCCGCGCCGGAGTTGACGAAGTGCACCCGGTCAAGACCCGCCGGGGTCACCCCGGCGAGGGCTTCCGCGGCGAGCGCGACGACGGGCTCCAGGAAGACCCTGGTGGCCAGCGGGTGGGTGTCGAGCTGGGCGCGGACCGCGGCGGTGATCGCGGGGTGGCGATGGCCGAGGATGAACACGCCGTACCCGCCGAAGTCCAGATAGCGGCGGCCGTCCGCGGCGGTCACCCAGGCGCCCTCGGAGGCGACTTCGACGGTCCCGCCGAGCAGCCGGCCCAGGACGGCCCGACCGTCGGCGAGATGTCGTTCGTAGCGGGCGATGATGTCCGAGGGCCGGTGCGCGGCACTGCTTTCCTGGGGGCGGGGACTCATGACGCCACCGCCTGCCGGGTTTCCTCGGTGAGGCCGTTGGCCTCCGCCCAGTACAGGTTGTGCTGGGTGAACGCCTTGTCGAGCGTCTCGCGGGTGGCCGCGTGAGCGAGCCCGAGCCGCCCCAGGTCGGACGGGAAGGGCTCGGCGTCCTGGAAGAACAGCATCATCTGGGCGAAGGCGCGGAACCGCTTGCGCAGCCCGGGCGGCATCACATCCTCCAGGAGCGGCAGCAGCAGCCGGTCCAGCGCCTCCAACGGGACCATCCGCGGCGGGTGGACGTCCAGGCCGAGCCACTCGGCGACGGCGAGGGTGTTGTCGACCACCTCGGTGAGCAGCAGCGCTTCCCGGCCCGCCGTCAGCCAGTAGTCGCCTTCCCGCACGCCCCCGTCGAGCAGACGTCGTACGGCCGTGGTGACCAGGTCCTGGGGGACGAAGTCGATGTGCGAGCCGGCGTCGGCGGGGACCACCGGCAGCGCGTTGCGCAGGATGGCGCCCGACATCATGTGGATGCCCTGGAACGCGGCGATGTGACCGTCGCGCGAGTCGCCCACGACGACCGAGGGCCGCAGGATCACCGAGGGGATGCCGCTGTCGCGCACCATGTGTTCGGCCTCCGCCTTGGAGGCGACGTAGGCTGCGGGGCCGCTTTCGGCGCTTGCGCACTCCTCCGCCCGCGCCACGAACGCCGTACTCATGTGGTACAGCGGTGCTTCGGCCCGTTCGGCGAAGGCCAGCACGTTGCGGGCGCCGCCGATGTTGACGGCGGTGACCTCCCCGGTATCGGCGGTCCACTTGGTGGTGGCGCCGTTGTTGAGGACGATGTCGACCCGGTCGGTCAGCAGACGCAGGTCCGACGCGGCCATTCCGAGGTCCGGCCGGGAGAGGTCGCCGGCCACTTCGCGCACCCGAGGGTCGTCCAGCGGAGTGCGGTGGCGTAGGCAGATGAGGTCGTAATCATGGGCCAGTTCGTCTATCAGGGCGCGGCCCATGACACCGCTCGCGCCCGTGACCAGGATCGTGGCCCGGTCCTGGGTCTTGCCGTGCTTCATTGTCTTGCCCCCGTTGAATGATCGAGTGTGCGCGGGTCACCGGTTCCCGGTGACCCGGTCAATGGATGACGAGCGGTCCGTCCTCCAGGTAGTTCGCAAGGTCCTCGGCAGCTCTGGGGCGCGAGGGCGGATGGAAGCCGAGTCCGTGGACGGCCGCCGCGAGGTAGCCGACGTCGTCGCCGACGACGAACGCCATGCCACCGAGCAGTTCCACGGCGCGCGGCACTGTCCGGGCGATGGCGTCCTGGGCGGCGTACCGGGCGAACAGGCACTCGGCGAGCAGTTCCTCCTCGGCCTGGTGCTCCGGTACCTGCCGGGCCACGTTCTCCAGACCGCCCATGGCCGCCTCCAGCGTGGCGACCAGCGCGACCCGGTCGGCCGCCGGGACCGCGGGGCGCCGCAGCACCCGCTCCACCAGGGCGCTCGCCGCGCCCAGATAGCTCGCGCCCATGAGCAGCTCGAACCAGACGAACCCGGCGGTCTGGAGCTCGTCCAGCGCCTTCCCGACGGGCGTCTCGGTGCGTACGACGAGATCCTCCGGAACCAGGACGCCATCCAGCGTGATCTGGTCGCTCTCCGCCCCTGCCAGGACGAAGCTGCCCCAGAACGGGCTGACGTGGAGCCCTTTGCTGTCCGCGGGGATCAACGCCACGGCCAGTTGCTCGCCGCCCCCGTCGAGGCGGGGCACCCGTACGCTCGCGGTGAGCAGGTCCATGGAGTGGGCGAGGCTGCACGGGCGTTTGACACCGCTGATGCGTACTCCCGCGGGTTCCACCTCGGCGGTCATGGTGGGCTGGAGGATCCCGGCACCGGAGCGGCCCTCGGCGAAGCCCGAGGCGAGCAGCTGCCCGGTGGTCGCGATGCCCTCCATGAGCATCCACTCCAGACCGTCGCCGGTCTCGCTCAGCACCACCAGGCTCGCCATGGAGAAGTGGTGCATGGTGGTGGCGACGGCGAGCGAGGGTGAGCGGGCGCCGATGGCCCGCTGGACCCGGACCGCCTCCACCGCGGTCGCGCCGACGCCTTTGTGCCGGGTGGGCACCAGGAGGCCGGGGCCACCAGCCGTGCGGAACTCCTGGATGCCCGGAGTGCCCGGCCGTTCGAGGTCGAGCAGCGGATGGCCGGCCAGGGCCTGGTCGAGCCCCGGCAGCAGGTTGTCGATGGTGCTCCGTTCGCGTGCCAAGAAGCGCATACGCGCCTGGCCCCCGTTTCTGTGTCTGCTCTGCATGCCCGCGCGGTCGGCGCGGGGGTGAGGTCACACGGCGTTCGCCGTCCGCATCAGCTGCCAGACCGCGCCCGGACCGGGGCGCCCCTGGAAGGCGATGTACTCGGGCAGCACCGTGTGCGGTCCCCACTTCTCCTTGTAGGCAAGCTGGGTCGCCGCCGGATAGACGGCCTCGCCGTGGGCGGCGAGGAAGCCGACGAGCCGTCGTACGAGCGGGCTCGATCCCGGTGTCTCGCATTGCTCGTCGAGGCCGGTGAAGGGGGTGAAGCCGAGGTGCAGCCATGCCGCCCCTTCCTCCGTGAACCGCTCGATGGCGGTGACGTTGATCGTCTCCATCACCCCCGGCGGCACCTCGGGACGGCGGCGGGTCAGATCGTGCAACCAGCCCGGTCGGCTGCCGTGCACGGGCACGTACGTGATGTACGCGACGGGCGTGCCGTCGAGCCGGCCGAGGAAGAGCCGACGCCGCGCGTCCCCCGCGCCGCCGCGCTCCCCGACGAGGAAGTTCAGCTCCTTGGTGTGCCGGCCCTTGGCGCGCAGCCACTGTGCGTCTATGGAGTCCAACTCCCGTGCCCACCGGGCCGGTTCGGCCTCCTCCACCACGAGTCCGCTGCGCCGGGCCCGGGAGATCTTGTTCCGCAGCTTGACGAAGCGGGAGCCACGCAGGGTGAACCGTTTGAGGTCGATCGCGTACGACGCGCCGATCTGGTTGACCGTGAAGCCTCGACCGGCATAGATGTCCGCGTCGGCGCGCTGGAGTTGGACCGCGAGTATCCGTTTGCGCCGCTCGGCCGCGAAGTCGGTGAACCGGGCGAGCAGCGCCTCGTAGTCGGCGTCCGGGGCCAGCGGGCCGGCGAACTGCACGAGATGCCGCCCGGCGGTGCGGTAGACCACCGCGCCGCGCAGCCCCGGCGCCGTGAAGACGTCGTTGCCCGTGTTCAGCGCGAGGAAGCCACTGGGGTTGTCGCTGTACTCCAGCGCGTCGAGGACATCGGAAACTTCGGGTGCCTCGGGGACTTCAGGAGTCGACGGCATGCGTCGCCCTCCCTCCGGTCCGCTCCACCTGGTGCGCGCTCGCGCTCGCGGTCGCGACCGTTTCCGGGGCGTCGGGGTCCTCGGCATGCGCGTAGCTGTGCTCGAAGTCGGCGAAGGCGGGATGGGTGGCCGGCTCGAACGGGATGCCGAACGGCTTCAGGGAGTTGCCGAACAGCCCCCGGTCACCCATCAGATGGATCGGGATCGCGAGCAGAGCCCACTCGGGCTCCACCAGCACAGCCCACAACCCCGCCATGACCGCTCCGGTGACCAGGCTGTGCATGGTGTTGTAGGCGACGTAGTAGCCCTTCGGGATACGGCCGTCGGCGCTGCGGCGGAAACGTATCGCCCCGGGGATGTAGCCGACGAGGTCGATGACGGCGAAGGAGCCCACAAAGACCGGCCAGCGGATGTCCTCCAGGTGGGCCAGGGCCAGGGCCACCGAAACGCCCAGCGCGACCAGCCATTCCGCCCGGTGCAGCGCGTACGTCGTCCTCGTCTCGAAATGGTTGCGACTGTCCACGTCCTCGTGTACCCCCGTGTCGCGGGTCGGTGTCGCGGGTCAGCCCCCCGCGGCCATGGCCGCGGTGAGCCCCATGTACTCCATGCGCTGGTCCTGCATGTCGGAGGACCAGGTCAGTGCCTGTTCGATGCGCTCCGGCGCGGTGGTGTCGACCAGCCGGCGCCCGGGCCAGATCTCGTAGTCGCCCACGGCATCGGCGTGTTCCTCCAGCCCTCGCTGGAAGAGCGCCTCCCGTCGGCCGAGCATCTCCAGTACCGGCACGGAACCCCACAGGTCCCGGCCGCGCCGGATGAGGTCCGCCAGCCGCCCGGTGTCCTCCGGGTGGTCGCGCAGATGCGTGCGTACGACGCTGCTGCCCACGGTGAGATGGCGGATCTCGTCGATGCCGGCACCCCGCTCGATCTGGGCGGCGGCGGGGTCGAGGACCCGCCACTTGCGCTCGCTCAGTTCGGCGGCCGGGGCGAGGACGCCTTCGACGAGGACGGTGAGCGTGACCACGCCCCCCATGAAGTCGCCCTGCTCGCGCAGGGGTTGGGTGAACTCCTCCAGCGGCTCCAGCACCTTGCGCACGTCGTCGCCGGAGAACTCTTCGATGGTCCGGGCGAGTTCGTCCTGCGGGACGCCGAGGTCGACGATGTGGTCACGGAAGACGCGGGCGTGCCGGGCCTCGTCGATCAGTTGGGTGGCGTAGAACTCCATGGTCGGGATGGTCGGCGCGGTGTCCACCAGCACGGTGATCGCTCGGGTCGCCTTCTCCTCGGCGACGGACCGGAAGCCCAGTTCGCTGATGAGCGCGGAGCGCAGCGGCCCCTCGCGGCGCATGTACTCGGGGATCCGGGCGCCGGCGGTGTGCCCGCGGACCAGGCCGCGCAGGGTGCCCTGCGCGACGGCCGACAGCCAGTAGTCCAGGTCGCAGGTCTCCGGGGTGAGTTCGAGGGTCATCGCCCCTTCGATGAGGTTGGGCGCGGACTCCCAGTCCGCTTCCTTCGGTGTCGGAGTCGCCGTCATTTACGTCTCCCGTTTTATTGACACATCGCTGCGGTCTCTAGTGAGCAGGGCATTCCGGTGTGAAATGTGTGGAATTTGTTGCGCACCCTCAGGTCGCGTCGTGCTTTCCGGCCTCGATGAGGGATTCCACTTCCTGGCTTCGCGCGGCGAATTCACGCCGGTCAGCGTCCTCGCGCTCCGCGATGCTCTCGTCGTCCCGCATCAGGGCGGTGAGATCGACGTCCGCCATCCGCAGGACTCCCATTTGACTGTAGGCATCACGTACCCGTGGGCCCCACAGTCCAATGTCTTTGACGCACGGAACGATACGGCTGAACAGATGCGTTCGGAAGGAACGTACCCGTTCGCCCTTGTCCATGTATTCGAGGCACTCGTCCTGGTCGTAGTCGAGAGTCTCCCATACTTCCTGCATCCTGAAGCGGTCGCGCATCAGATAGCAGCCGTCGATGACGAATTCCTCGCGCTCGGCGCGCTCCTTGTCGGACAGCTGGGCGTAGTAGTCGCGCAGCGCCAGCCGGCCGAACGCCACGTGCCGGGCCTCGTCCTGCATGACGTAGGCCAGGATCTGCTTCGGAAGCGGCTTGTCCGTACGGTCGCGCAGCACGCCGAAGGCGGCCAGCGCGAGCCCCTCGATGAGCACCTGCATCCCCAGATAGGCCAGGTCCCAGCGGTGGTCGCTGAGCGCGTCCCGCAGCAGCCGTTGGAGGTGGGGGTTGATCGGATAGACCATGCCGATCTTGTCCTGCAGGAAGCGGGAGAAGATTTCCGCGTGCCGCGCCTCGTCCATCACCTGCGTCGCCGCGTAGAACTTGGAGTCCAGGTCCGGAACCGTTTCCACGATACGGGCCGAGGTGATCAGCGCACCCTGTTCACCGTGCAGAAACTGCGAGAACTCCCAGGAGGCCAGGTGCTGCCGGAGTTCGCGTTTGTTGGCGTCACTGAGTTTGCGCCACTGCCGTGATCCGTAGATCGAGATCATGTGTTCCGGCGTGCCCATGACGTCAAAAGGATCGACGTCGGTGTCCCAGTCTATCCGCGTGACACTGTCCCACTGCTTGTCCTTGCCCTTTTGATACAGGGCGAGCAGGCGCTCACGACCGTCTTCGTAATTCCAGGTGAACTGGGTGTCGGCTCCTCCGGAAAAACCCAAGCCGTCTTTATGATCCATTTCTGTTCCCCCGTCAGGCACGAATTTACACCGGTCACCACCGGTCACTCGGACCACAGATCATGGTGACCCAATGCTCTTCCAGTAAACACATGGACGCTTTTATCGTCGGCCCGGTTCGGCGCGTTCTCCAAAGAATCTCACGCGCTCTCTCGGTGCTATACGGACGTGACACCTTCCTCCCGCGTGTGATGTGGGTCACACGCAGAAGGGGGTGGGTGGCGCGAGGGTCGCGGCGTGGACCCGCGTATTGAAGGCGCCCCAAAGCCCGGGAAAGCCACGGGGAGAGGGAGAGGTACCCGTAGCGGCCCAACGGGGGCCGGGCCCAGGTCCGGCCGGGCGCACACCATGCGCCTCGCGGGTTCGAATCCTGCCCTCTCCGTCAGACCTGCTCACCCGGGTGTCTGTCCGCCCGTCCGAGAGGGAGCACGATGACCGGGACGCCCGGGACGTCCGGAACAACCGCGCGGCAGCCCACCGCGCGCTGTCTGGTCGTCGCCAACCCCACTGCCGGCAGCGCCGATCCGGACCTGATCGGCCGGATCCTGAGCACGACGCAGGTACTCACGGACAGTGTCCGCATCCACTGGACCGCCGGGCCGGGGGACGCCACGCGCGTGGTGACACAGGCCGCGGACAGCGCTGCGGACGCGCCCGACGTGGTGCTGGTGATCGGCGGCGACGGTACGGTCCGGGAGGCCGCCGAGGGGATCGCGAGGGCGGCCCACCCCGGCCGTCGGCCCGCACTGCTCATCGCTCCGGCGGGCACCGGCAACTCCGTGCACCGCGCGCTGTGGGGCGACCTTCCCTGGCCCGAGGTGCTGCGCACCGCGCTGGGCACCCGCGCCACCGTCACCCGTCGCCTGGACATCGCCTGGGCCGGAGACCGTGAACGGGCGGTGCTGCTCGGTGCCGCCACCGGCTTCGTGGCCGAGGTGACCGCCCGCGCGAGCCAACTGACCGAGGTCGCGGGCCGGGAGCGGTACCACCGCGCGATGGGTGAGGTACTGCCCGCGTACCGTCCCTACCCGGGGCGCGTCACCGTCGACGGCACCGTGCTCCACAAGGGCGCGACCACCATGGCACTGGTCGGTGGAGCCCGGCATCGCGTCGGCACCTTCAAGGTGCTGCCCCGCTCCGAGCTCGACGACGGCCTCCTGGACATCTGCGTCATCGACGGCGACCTCGGCACCGCCGAGCGCGACGAACTCGCCCTCCACATCATGGCCGGCACCCACCTGGGCCGCCGCGGTGTCCACTACGCCCAGGGCCGTCAGGTTCTCCTCGAACGCACCGACGGCCTCCCCCTCGCCTTCGAACACGACGGCGAACCCTGGCCCTCCGCCCGACGCTCCGTGGAACTCCGAGTGTCCCCGGCGGCAGTCCCGGCCCTGGCGCCTGCGCAACCTTGACCCGCTCAGTGCACAAGAACGCCCAGATCGACGGCCTTCCCCGCCTTGAGACCTGCGGCTGACCGAATGCGAATGGGCCGTGTGTGCGATGACGGCTCGTATTTTCCGCGTCAGGACGCGAACCGGCGGCCAATAGCCTGTGACGTCGGCTAGGGGTGGGCGTATCCCCGTGCCGCGCAATGGCGTGCCACCTGTGGGCCGTCGGGCCGGCCGTCGTCCGGTGCCGCTCTGCTGTGGGTGGGGGGTGCGGGATGGCCCTGGAGGCGGGACAGTTCGTTCGCGCAGCGCTGCAGGGCGACTTCCAGGACCTCGGGCATGGTCAGTGTGCCGCTGCCGTCCGGCGGGACGAGCCAGCGCAGTGCGCCCCAGCGGCAGTGCGGGGCGGGCGCGGTGATCCAGGTGCCCGCGCCGAGCAGGCGCATGCCGGTGCCGATCCACATGGTCTGCGGTTCCGGGGGCAGTAAGAAGCCCACGTGGCGGCGTCGGGTGTCCAGCAGACAGGGACCCGGCTCGATCAGCGGCAGCTCTTCCAGGAGGTCGGCGACGCGCAGCCCGAGCTGTTCCGGCACGATGAGCACGTCCCAGAACCGTCCGGCCGCGAGGAGAGCGACCCCGGTGATGCCGTTCTGCCACTCCTCCTTGCAGGCGCCGGGGTCCTCCGACGCGGCGGCCAGCCACTCCATTGACTTCGTCCACTCCATGAGTGCCATGAAAAGCCTCCCGACGACCGGTGGAGCCTTAGTGCATCGGGTGCCGGGTGACGCGGCCATACGTCCGGAGTCCAATTCCCCGTATGGGGCGAGCGCCCGCGCGCCAAACAGGCAGATAGCAGGACGTGCGCCCCCGGTCCGTCGCAGCACGCCGGGCCCGGCCTCCGTCGCCCGTTCCCGTCGTGTCACCATCCGTACGCACTCTGTGCCCGCGCTCCGTGCGCCCCGCGGAGGCTGTCGGGTGCCGGGCGCCCTGAGGGTTGCCTGTGATGGTTTGTCCCCGTTCTAGGGTGTTTGTTGTGGTGCGCTGGTTTCAGTCGTTTCATCGGTCGGTCACGGTGGCCCCCGTCGCCTCCCGCGCTGTTCCCGGGGAGGACCTCGCGGCGCCGTCCAGGCTGACCGCCCTGCGTGCGGCGGTGGCCCGGATCGGCACCACGCTGGACGAGGGCGCCACCTGCGCGGAGCTGGCCCGGGAGGCGGTCCGGCAGGTCGGCGGCACGGCGGCGGTGCTACGGATCGCGGTCGACGCCGGGACCGGGTACGAGGCCGTCCACGGCGACCCCGCGCTGCTGCCGGACGTCCGGTGGGCCATCGCCGCGGCACGGGAGACGAGCGCCCTGGGGGAGGCCGCCGACCCCATCCCGTACGTCGCGTCCGACGGTGGCCGACCCGCGCTCAGCGTTCCGCTGGCCACCTACGGGCAGTCCTACGGCGCGCTGGTCTGCGCCCGCGACCGGGCGGCGTTCACCCCGGCGGAAGCCGCGCTCCTCGCCGTCCTCGCCGAACGCGCCGCCTCCCACATCCGGCAGGCCCGCGAGCACGACCGGGTCAGGGGCATCGTCGGCGACCTCCAGCGTGCCCTGCTCGCCGAACCCGGCCGCCCGCACCCCAACCTGGACGTCGCCATCCGCTATCTGCCCATCGGGCAGAGCGCGCTGGTCGGCGGCGACTGGTGCGAGACCGTGCGCCTGCACTTCGGCCGGACCCTGCTCGTCGTCGGCGACGTCATGGGACACGGACTGGAAGCCGCCGTGGACATGACCGCCTACCGCTCCGCACTGCGCTACATAGCCTCCGCCGACCTGCCGCCGCACCGGGTGCTGCGCCAGCTCGACGACATCGCCTCCGCGGAACCGGAGCGCCGCCCGGCCACCTGCCTCATCGCGCGCGTCGACCCCAACCGCGGCCAGGTGACCCTGGCGAGCGCCGGCCATCTGCCCCCGGCCGTGATCGACGCGCAGGGCCGCACCTCACTGCTGCCGGTACCGGTCGGCCCGCCGCTGGGTACGGGCCTCGGCGGCTACGAGCCGGCCACCTACCGGCTGGACCCGGCCCAGACGCTGGTGCTGTTCACCGACGGGCTGGTCGAGCACCGCGGTGAGGACATCGACCACTCCCTGGACCGGCTGGCCGGCGTCGGCTTCGCGACCGCCGCGGGCGTCGAGGACGTCATCGACACGATGCTGGCCCGCCTGGACGTCCAGCACGCCGAGGACGACGTCGCCGTACTCGCGGCCCAGTTGCACCAGCGCTCCCCGCAGATCCAGGACCCGCGGCTGTGAGCGGTCCCGGCCGTCACCAGTCGTCGTACTGGGCCCCCGAGACATACGGGTCGTGCCGTCGCCCCGACGGGCCGGACCGCTGCGCGGTCGGTGGCGGGCCCGTCTCGCGCAGGGCGGCGCACCACGGGCAGTCGGGGGTCTCGTCGGCGTCGTCGCGGACGCCGGAGAAGAACGGAATGTGCGGTGGTCCGTCGATGGAAGCGGCTCCTGTCTCGATCGTGGGCGAACAATCGTGGGCGAACATCGGCGTCGAACGGCGGGTCGAACAGGCCATGGCGCCATCCGGGGGACACGCTCACCCGAGTGGGTGGTAGCGAGGGCGGTCCGCGTACCACCGGCGCACACCTCGGCGTTGCCCCGGCATGGACAGAAGTGAGTCGGTGCGGCGCGTCCTCGGAGGCGATGCCGCACCCGTGACGTACGTGGTACCGGTCATCGGTGTTCGGGGCCGGCCGTCGATCTACGCGGAGCTGGTGGCGGAGTGGCAGGCCAACGGCCGTGCCGTGCCGCGCCACCGCGACACCTGGTGGGATTGCGCGACCGACGGTCACGGGCAGGCCGTCACCTCCTGGGGGGTCGGCCGCTGGACGGGCCTGGCCAGGGCCCTTGAGGCCGCACCGGTGGAGGACGGGCGCGTCGAGACGGCCGAGCACGTCCCGGCCGTCGTCGTCCCCCGGGGCCTTCCCGGGCCGATGGAACTGTGGGCGTGGAACGGCAACGGCGGGCGCGTCAGCGTCTTCGCCCCGCCTACGGCCGACTGACGCGCACCCGCGCGCCGACCGAACCGCCGGCCTCGCGCAACGCCAACTCCACGACACGGGGGCTGTACAGCGCGCCGGTCCCGTCGGGCGGCAGCAGCCACTCCAGCCGTCGGCCGACGGAACGATGGGGCGGCGGTACGGCCACCCAGGAACCCCGGCCGACATGGCGCACACCGGGGCCGGTCCACTCGGCGGCCGGGTCGGGCGGGAGGAAGAAGCCGACTCTGCGCGCCCCGCAGTTCACCAGGACGGGCCCGGTCGTCCGCGACCGGGCATGTCTCAGCAGATCCAGGGCGCGCAGGCCCAGGTACTCGGGGACGCTGACCACGTCCCAGAGTCGTCCGCCCTCCAACAGCACCGCGTCCGCCCCCAGGTCCCACTGCTCCTTGCACGTCCGAGGATCCGCGGCCGCCGCGGCGAGCCACTCGACGGCCTGCTTCCCCATGGTGCTCTGCATGTCCCTACCCCCAGCACTCTCGGCCCCGCCGTCCCGTTCGGGGCCCTTCATGCTGGTGGATATTTCTATGTGCCGGAAGGGGTGGCGCGGTCTGGCGCGGGCTGGCGCTTCCGACCGAACTGTTCGAGGACCGCAAGGCCGTTCCCCTCCGCCGCATGCGTGTGTGGGGCGGGTGTGACGAGGGGACGTTTTACGGTGGCTTGATGCGATCTGTCCCTGGATGGGCCTTGCTGTCGTCGGGATGTGCGCCGGCCGTGCTGATCGGCGGCTGGATCATCGCGGCACTGCTCGAAGGGCCCGCCTACGACCCCGCCACGCAGACGATCAGTGTCCTGGCGGCCGCCGGTGCCCCGGGATTCTGGGTGATGAACGCGGCGTTGGCCGCGCTGGGCATCTGCCACATGATCACCGCCTTGGGGCTGCGCCCGGCCGCGTTCGCCGGACGCATGAGCCTGGGCGCGGGCGGAGCCGCCGCATTCGTGGTGGCGCTGCTCCCGCCGCCGAGCAGCGGGGGTTCACTGCGCCACGGTTCGGCGGTCGTGGTCGGCTTCTCCCTTCTGGCGGTGTGGCCGGTGCTGGCCGCCGACCGCCGTCGCACCGGACCCTGGGCGCTGAGACCGGTGCCGTCCCTCATGGCGACCACCGTGATGCTCGTCGGCGCCGCCTGGTTCGTGACCGAACTGCACTACGACGGTCCCGCCGGAGCCGCCGAACGCCTGGTGACCACCCTTCAGTCCCTCTGGCCCTTCGTGGTCGTCGCCTCCTGTCTGCGCCGTCCCGACCGGACCGGGCACCCCTCGCGTCGATGAACTCGCCTGCGATTGAATGCAGCGACCACATCACCGGTACGAGGGAGTCACACGTGCCCCGCCCCACCCTGACCCGCAGCCTGCGCCGCACCGGCGTCCTCACCGCGGCCGCGCTCGCGACCGCCGTAGCCCTCGCGGGACCGGCCGCGGCACACACCGAGGTCGAGGCGGAGGGCGCCCGGGCGCTCGACCAGAACGTCGCGCTGACCTTCACCGCCGAGTCGGAGTCCGGCTCCGCCGGGACCAGCGAACTGGAGGTGATCCTGCCCGAGGGCATCACCCCGGCCGACATCACCTACAAGGAAGGCCCCGCGGGCTGGAAGCTCGCCCCCACGTCCCGCGGCTACACCGTTTCCGGGCCGAAGCTCGCGGTCGGCAAGGACGCCGAGTACGTCGTCACCGTACGGCAGTTGCCGGACACCGAGTCGCTCGTCTTCAAGACCCTGCAGACCTACAGCGACGGCCAGGTGGACCGCTGGATCGAACTGGACGAGGAGAGCGGGGGAGACGACCACGGGCACGGCCACCCCGCACCGCGGCTGGACCTGAAGGCCGCCGCACCCGGCGCGAAGCCGGTGAGCCCGACGCCCACCGAGGAGCCGACGTCGGCGTCGGCGTCGCCCTCGGCCGAGCCGAGCACCGCGGCGCCGTCGAGCCCGTCGGCGCAGGCCGCAGCGGACGACACGGACGGCGACGACGGCACCCCGGTGGGCGTGCCGATCGGTATCGGGGCGGCCGTCGTCGTACTGGCCGTAGGCGCCTGGTGGCTCAGGAGCCGTCGCGGCGCGGCTTCCTGAGGCTGCCGCCGGGAACTCCCGGTCCTCCCCGCCCGACTCCTGAAGCGGTACGTGCGTCAGGAGGCCGTCGATGAAACAACCCCAACTTGTGCCGCCCGCCCTCTGCGGGTTTCTGCTGCTGCTCGCCCTCGTCTTCACGGTGTCGTACGCCGTCGGAGCCGCCTCGGGTCCCGTCGCGCCCGGCATGCACCGCTCCGGAACGAGCGGTGACGGGGGCGGCGTGGACATGGGGGACACCGGGGACATGGACATGCGGCACGGGAGCGGCCGCTGATGGCCATCGAACCGGCACCCCCGATGACCACCACGGACCTCACCGTCGGCGGGATGACCTGCGCGGCCTGTGTGAGCCGGGTGGAGAAGAAGCTCGCGAAGCTGGAGGGCGTGACCGCGACGGTCAACCTGGCCACCGGGCGTGCCCGGGTGAGCCACCCGCCGGACGTCCGCCCCGAGGAACTCGTGGCCACGGTCGAACGGGCCGGGTTCACGGCGGCGTTGCCCGAACCGCCGAAGAGGCCGGAGCGCCGGGACGGAGGGGACGGCCCGAACCGACGGGACCGTCCGAACGGAGGGCAGCCATCGGGCGGACCGGCATCCGAGGACGCCCGTCAGGAGCGGGTCCGCCTGCTGGTCACCGCGCTGCTCGCAGTGCCGGTGCTCGCGCTGTCGATGGTGCCCGCCTGGCAGTTCCGCAACTGGCAGTGGCTGTGCTTCGTACTGTCCGCGCCGGTCGCCGTGTGGAGTGCCTGGCCGTTCCATGTACGGGCCCTGCGCGGGCTGCGCCACTCGACGGCGACCATGGACACACTGGTCTCCCTGGGCGTGGTGGCGTCCTTCGCCTGGTCGGCGTACGCCCTGTTCCTCGGCGGCGCGGGCGCGCCCGGGATGCGGATGCCGTTCACCCTGCTGGCCTCGGCCGGAGGCGGTGCGCACCTGTATCTCGAAGCGGCCGTCGGCGTCCCGCTGTTCGTGCTGGCCGGCCGATTCCTGGAGGCACGGGCCCGGCACGGCACCGGTGCGGCGCTGCGCTCACTCGCCCGACTGGGTGCCAAGGAGGTCTCGGTACGCGAGGCCGACGGCACCGAACACCCCATCCCCATCGAGGAGTTGGTGCTCGGGCAGGACTTCCTCGTACGGCCCGGCGAGCGGGTGGCGACCGACGGTGAGGTGGTCGAGGGCAACTCGGCCGTGGACCTGTCGCTCGTCACCGGCGAGAGCGAACCCGTCGAGGTCGGCCCCGGCTCGGCGGTCGTGGGCGGCGCCGTCAACGCGGGCGGACTGCTGCTCGTGCGCGCCGCGGCGGTCGGCGCCGACACCCAACTCGCCCGGATCACACGGCTGGTGACGGACGCTCAGGCCGGGAAGGCGCGTGCGCAGCGGCTGGCCGACGCCGTGGCCGGTGTGTTCGTCCCCGTGGTGCTCGCGCTGGCCGTCACCGTGCTCGGGTTCTGGCTCGGGGCCGGGGCGGACCCGCAGGCGGCGGTCACCGCGTGCGTGGCCGTGCTGGTCGTTGCGTGCCCCTGTGCGCTGGGCCTGGCGACCCCGACCGCGCTGATGGCCGCCACCGGACGCGGCGCCCAGCTCGGCGTCCTGGTCCGGGGCCCGCAGGCCCTGGAGGGCCTCCAGCACATCGACACCGTCGTCCTCGACAAGACCGGCACCCTCACCTCCGGGCACATGAGTGTCACCCGTGTCACGGCCGTGCCCGGCGGGCTCGGCAAGGACGCCGTGCTGCGGCTGGCCGGAGCGGTGGAGCAGGGCTCGGAACACCCGCTGGGCCGCGCGGTCGTCGCCTGCGCCCGCCGGACCCTGTCCGAGCAGGGGCCGCTGCCCGACGTGCACGACTTCCGCGCTGAAGCGGGCCGGGGTGTACGCGGCCGGGTCGAGGGGCGACTGGTCGAAGTCCTCGCGCCGGACGACGAGTTGCCCGCGGCCCTGGCGGACGCGCTTCCCGTGGCGGAGGCGGCCGCACACACACCGGTCCTGGTCCGTGTCGACGGGGCGGCGGAGGCGCTGATCGAGATCGGGGACGTCGTACGCCCCGGCAGCTACCGGGCCGTGCACCGGCTGCGGCGCCTCGGCGTGCACCCGGTGCTCGCCACCGGCGACCGTGCGACACCGGCCCGCTCGGTCGCCTCCGCGCTCGGCATCGAGGAGGTGCACGCGCGCTGCACGCCCGAGGACAAGGCCGACCTCGTCCGGGAGTTGAGGGAGCGGGGCCGCCGGGTCGCGGTCGTCGGCGACGGCGTCAACGACGCGGCCGCGCTGGCCGGAGCCGACCTCGGCATCGCCATGGGCACGGGCACCGACGTGGCCATCGGAGCCGCCGACGTGACCCTCGTACGCGGCGACATCGAGGCCCTCGGGGACGCGGTCCGGCTCGCCCGGCGCACCCTGGGCACGATCCGCGTCAACCTGCTGTGGGCCTTCGGCTACAACGCGGTGACCGTGCCGCTCGCCATGGCGGGTCTGCTCAACCCGATGGTCGCCGCCGTCGCCATGTCGGCGAGCTCACTGCTCGTCGTGGCCAACAGCCTGCGCCTGCGGGCCTGGCAGCCGGGCCCCACCCGAAGCCGCGAACGCGCCGCACTCCAGGGGAACCGCGCACTCCAGGGGAACCGCGCCGAGGACCGGAGGAGCCCCACCGAAGGCCAGGAGAACCGAACCGGCGGCCGGGGAAGCCGCGCCGGGAGCCAGGGAGGCCGTACCCGATGATCACGCCCACGCCCACGCCCACGGCGGAGCGGACGGCCGTTGCCGGAGCCTGGCGCCCGACCCGCCGCCGTGTCGCCGACGGTCTGCTCGCCGCGTTCGCCCCGATCGCCGCGTGCGCCGTCGCCCTGGGCGGCCTGACCACCTGGGTGAACTTCGGCCAAGCGGGCAGCCCGCCGAGGATCGCGGTCACCGACGGCCGGGTCTTCCTGCCATACGGCGACGTCCGGGACACCGCCGCGTTCTTCCGCATCACCAACACCGGGGGCGCCGACGACCGGCTGCTCAAGGTGACGTCGTCCGCCGCGGAGGGCGGCACGGCACTGAGTCGCCACCGCATGGTCGGCGACACCGCGGCGTCGGCGCGGACGGTGGACTCGGCCCGGGTCCCGGTCGGCGAGGGTCTCACCATGTCCCCGTTCGGGCTGGACGTGACACTGCGGGCGGGGCGGGGGTGGCAGGAGGGCACCTACGTACCGTTCACGCTGCACTTCGAGCACGCCGGGAGGATCGAGGTGCAGGCGGTCGTCGTCCGCCCGGGCGGACCCGGGTGAGAACAACCCCGCTCCCCTAGAAGTCGGCTGACGGGCGCGCCCGGTTCCCTCGCGTCGCTGTGTCCTGTATCACTCTTCTGGGCTTGAGTGCGGGGCAGGGGTGTTGTGCGTACCCACCCGTGACGAGTGGGCCCAGGATGCGAGGATGAGGGCCGTCATGACTGCTGGGTGGGGTGTGCGCACGATACGGGCCGCGGTGTTCGCGTCCGTCTGTGTGCTGCTCGCCGCCCTCGGCCACGTCCTGATGTCGGGCGACACCGTTCCGTGGTGGACGCTCGCGGCAGGTGCGCTCGCCACCGGCGGCGCGGGCTGGTGCCTGGCGGGCCGGGAGCGCGGACTCCCGCTGGTCGTGTCCGTCGTGGTCGTCGCCCAGGGCGGGCTGCACACCTTCTTCGAGTTCGCGCAGTCCGTCGCCGCGGGAGCGGCCGGGACCGGCGCGGCGTCGACCGGTTCCGCCGGTGCCCGGCACGACATGGGCTCCATGGCCGCCCACATGACTTCCACCGGATCCATTGATGTGGGCCACATGGGTGCCGCCAACATGGGTGCGGCCGACATGGGTGGCGCCCACATGGATGCGGTCCACACAGGCATGAGCCACATGCCCATGGGCCACGACATGACCGGCGGCACCTCGTCGCTCGGCATGTTCGCCGCCCACACCCTCGCCGCGCTGCTGTGTGGCCTGTGGCTGGGCCACGGCGAACGCGCCGCGTTCCGCATCCTGCGGGCCGTGGCCGGTTGGCTGGCCGCCCCGCTGCGGCTGTCGCTCGTCCTGCCCACACCGCCGCACCGCCCGCGTCTGCGCCCGCGGCGCGGCCGTTCCGACCGGGCGCCGCGGCTGCTTCCGCTCGTCCACACGATCACTTCTCGGGGGCCGCCGGCGGGGATCGCTGTCGTCTGAGACAGCCGGTTCACCGAGGCCGTACGGACCCGGACGCCGACGCGTCGGGCGCCGTACGGGCGTCGAGTCGTCGACGCCCCCACGCCTCGGGCCCCGGCCGTACCTGTCGTACGGCCGTGTTCCCCGCATCCCCGGACTCCTCCGGTAACGGCGTACCCGCACGTCTCACGTACACGTGCCCCGGTGCGCGGCGGTGACCCCGCCGTGCCCGTCGTGCCGCCGCCGTGCCGGAGTCCGGACTACCCGAGAAGGACTCAGGTGATCACTCCTGCCCTGCACGACCGGAGGCCGTCGACCAGAACGGCCTCCTGCGACGAGTCGACGACCGCGTGGGCGCTGGCCGCGCGCGGCGGTGACCCGGACGCCGCGGACCGTTTCGTCCGCTCCCTGCACCGTGACGTCGTGCGGTACGTGGCGCATCTCTCCGCCGATCCGCAGGCCGCCGACGACCTGGCGCAGGACACGTTCCTGCGGGCGCTCGGCAGCCTGCACCGGTTCGAGGGCCGCTCCTCGGCGCGCGCGTGGCTGCTGTCCATCGCGCGCCGCGCGGTGATCGACAGTCACCGCTACGCCGCCGCCCGGCCGCGGCTGAGCGACACCGACGACTGGACACTCGTGGCGGAACGCGCCCAGCCGACCGGGCTGCCCGGCTTCGACGACGGCATCGCGCTGCTCGATCTGCTGGACGCGCTGCCCGACGAGCGCCGTGAGGCGTTCGTCCTGACCCAGCTGGTGGGCCTGCCCTACGCGGAGGCGGCCGAGCGGAGCGACTGCCCCGTCGGGACGGTCCGTTCACGCGTCGCCCGCGCCCGGGCGACCCTCGTAGAACTGCTGGCCGAGGCCGAGACGGACACCGTGACCGCCGCGACCGCGGCCGAACCGGCTGCCGTGGTCGTGCGCGAACCGGCTGCCGTGGCCGCCTGACCGGGAATCCCGGTGTCGGTTCCCCCTGCCGGGAACTGACACCGGGTTCGCCCCGACTACTGGATCGGGTGGCGGAGATCCGCCCTTGCATCCAGTGAATTCGGGGAGTTTCGATGCGTTCTCGTGTGGGGCGGGCCACGACGGCCGCGGTGCTCGGCGGCCTGCTGGCGGCGGGTTGCGGCAGCGGAGGCAGCGACCAGGCGGGCTCCGCCGCAGGCAACGGCGCCAAGGGCGGTTCCGCGGGGTACCCGGTCACCGTCACCGACTGCGCGGGTGCCAGGACCACCTTCACCGACGCGCCGCAGAACATCGTCACCAGCAACGCCTCCAGCCTGGAACTGCTGCTCCGCCTGGGCGCCGGGGACAAGGTGCTCGGCACCGGCTTCCCGCCCGGCAAGGGCACGCTGCCCAGCGAACTCGACGCGCGGGCCCAGCAGGTGAAGGTGCTCGGCGACACCGTCATCCCCAAGGAGAAACTCCTCGGTTCCGGCGCCGACCTGTACATCGACACCTTCGCCTCGATGAACATGGGCGGCGGAATGGGGGACGCCCCGACCGAGAAGGAGTTCGAGGCGGCCGGCATCAAGCACACGTTCCTGAAGTCGACGGCCTGCGCCGCCATGAGCAAGAGCCCGGTCACCGACCTCGCCGCAGTCCAGGACGACATCACCTCGCTCGGCGCGGTCACGGGGACGAGCGCGAAGGCGAAGGAACTCGTCGACGGTATGAAGAAGAAGGTCGACGCCGTCCGGAAGGCGGTGGCCGGCACACCCGAGGACGAGCGGCCCACGTACTTCTTCTTCGACTACGACGCAGGCACCAAGCAGCCCATGGCCGTCTGCAATCGCCAGATCGCCAACGCGGTCATCACCCTCGCCGGGGCCCGCAACGTCTTCGCCGACTGCGACGGCGACTACAAGCAGGTCGGCTGGGAGGACGTGATCGCCAGGAACCCGGACTGGATCCAGCTCGGTGTGCGCAACCGGGGCAGCGAGGCCGCGAACAAGAAGGCGTTCGACGAGGCGCAGCAGTGGCTGGAGTCGAACTTCGCCACCAAGGGGCTGAAGGCCGCCGAGGAGGGCCGCTTCCTGCGTATCGGCTCCGAGCAGACCACCATCGCCGGTGTCACCAACGCCGACACGGTCGAGGAGATCGCGAAGACCCTGTACCCCGGCAAGGTCGGCTGACCGTGGTCGACACCCTGGCGAGCCGGAAAAGCACGGAGGAGGGGCGGGAGCAGGAGCGTACGCGGATGCGTTCGGTCCCCGCCGGACCGCTGGCCCTGGGCCTCGCCCTGGCGTTGCTCGCCGCCCTCACCGTCGCCGTGTCCTGGGGCTCGACGTCCATCCCGGCTGGTGAGGTGTGGAGCGTGGTCGGGCGCCGCCTGTCCGGCGAGGCCGCACGCCCTGGCACCGACGACCTGATCGTCTGGCAACTCCGCCTCCCACGCGCCTTGTTGGCGGCCCTCGTCGGCGCCGGGCTCGGACTCGTCGGTACGGCGGTGCAGGCACTGGTGCGCAACCCGCTCGCCGATCCCTACCTCCTGGGCATCTCCAACGGTGCCTCCCTGGGCGCGGTAGCCGCGATCGTGCTCGGCCTCGGGGCCGGTGGGGCGCTGGGGCTCGGCCTGTCCGCCGCGGCCTTCGCCGGAGCCCTGGCCACCTTCGCGCTCGTGTGGGCCGTGGCCCGGCGCGGCGGCGGATTCGCGCCGTTGCGGCTGGTGCTGGCCGGAGTGGCGATCGGGCAGTTCCTCTCCGGGTTCACCAGCTATCTGGTGCTGCAGGCCGGGGACGAGCAGCAGACCCACAGCGTGCTGTTCTGGCTCATGGGCAGCCTGAGCGGCGCGAACTGGGACCTGCTGGCCGTACCGGCGATCGCGGTACCGGCCGGGTGGCTGTGCCTTCAGGCGCGCGCTCGGGGTCTGAACGCCCTGCTGATGGGCGACGAGTCCGCGGCCGGGCTCGGCATCGACGTCACCCGGCTGCGGCGGGAACTGTTCACGGTGACCAGCGTGCTGACCGGAGTCCTGGTGGCCGTCTCGGGCGCGATCGCCTTCGTCGCGCTGATGGTGCCGCACGTCTGCCGTCTGGTCGTCGGCGGCGACCATCGGCGGCTGCTGCCGGTCTCTGCGCTGTTCGGGGCGCTGCTGCTGGTGGTCGTCGACATCCTGTGCCGCACGGCGATGGACACGCAGGAGCTGCCGGTCGGCGTCGTCACCGCGCTCATCGGGGCCCCGGCCCTGCTGTATCTGCTGGACCGGCGGCTGGGGAGCGGAAGTTGAGGATCCGGGGAGTGCGCACATCGAGGATCCGGGGGAGCGGACGTTGAGAATCGACATCGAGGACCTGCACGTCGCCTACGCCGGCCGTACGGTCGTCGCCGGTGCCCGGCTGATCGCTGCCGAGGGGGAGATCACCGGCCTCGTCGGCCCCAACGGCAGCGGCAAGTCCACGCTCCTGCGCACCGTCTACCGGCATCTGAAGCCCGCCGCCGGCCGGGTCCTGCTGAACGGCACGGATCTGCGCGGGCTGGCGCCCGCCGAGGCGGCCCGGCACGTCGCGGCTCTCCCGCAGGAGCGGGGCGGCGACTTCGAGCTGACCGTCCGCGAGGTCGTCACCATGGGCCGTACGCCCTACAAGCGGGCCTTCGCCGGGGAGGACGCCACCGATCGGGACGTCGTCGCCCGGGCGCTCGCGGACGTCGGCATGGAACAGTACGCCGGGCGCCGCTTCACCGAACTGTCCGGCGGCGAACGCCAACGCGTCCTGCTGGCCCGCGCCTTCGCCCAGCAGCCGGACGTCCTGGTCCTGGACGAGCCCACCAACCACCTCGACATCCGCCACCAGGTCGAACTGCTCGCCCTGCTCAGGACCCGGCGCCGCACGACCCTGGTGTCACTGCACGACCTCAACGCCGCCGCGTCCGTCTGCGACCGGCTGCACGTCCTGCACGACGGCCGCGTGGTCGCCTCCGGACCGCCCCGCGAGGTGCTGCGACCCGCCCTGCTGGCCGAGGTGTTCGGCGTACGGGCGACCGTCGTCGACCACCCGCTGACCGGCGATCCACTGATCGCCTTCGACCACCGGGCCCCCGCGGACGGTCCGGAAGGGCCGACCGATGCGGACGACGCGGCCGAAGCACACACCCCCATGTCGGCCCCGAGCGGTGTGCTCGGGGCTGGTCCCGGGCGGTCACCCCGGTGAGCGCCCCAGATCGTGAAAGGTTGGGAACATGATCGACATCGAAGGCCTGGAGCCGGTGGCGACGTTCTGCGGCGACTGCGACTGCGGCTGTCCGCAACTGTTCGTCGACCCCACCGCCCCGGCCGAACGCCGCGTGATCCTCACGGACGACTTCGGGCAGCGGGTGCAGATGAGCGCCGACCAGTTCCTGTCCCTGGTCGAGGACGCCAAGTCCGGCAAGTTGGACGCCATCACCACGCCCTGACGCCGTACCGGGGCTCCGGCTTCACATCGATCAAATTTTCGACCACGCCCGGGAACTCAGCCCCCGGCGCCCCCGACCTCTGGAACGAGGCTGCTGTCCGGCAGCCGACCGTGAGGGGGAGGAGCGCGCGAGTGAGGGACCGCTGGGTTCTCGTGGCGGTGGCGGGCGCGCTGTCGTTCGTGGCGATGCTCGACATGAACATCGTGAACGTGGCGCTGGCCGACATCGCCGCAGGCCTGCACGTCTCCGCCGCTACGGCGCAGTGGGCAGTGATGGGATACCAACTCCCTGTGGTTGCCCTGCTGTTGCCGGTCGGCCGGTGGCTGGACGGCGCGGGCACCCGGCCCGCGCTGCTGGCGGCGACCGCCGGCTTCGCACTGTGCAGCACGCTGGCCGCCCTCTCTCCCTGGGCGGCCTGGCTGATCCTGGCCCGTGTCGGACAGGGCGCGTGCGCGGCGGTGCTGTTCGTGCTGATGCCGGTACTCGCGATCCGCGCCGTACGGCCCGAGGTGCGCGGCCGGGCGATGAGCGTGCCCGCGACGCTCGGCCCGCTGGGCGCGGTGACCGGCCCCGCGGTGGGCGGGCTGCTGCTGGACCAGCTGGGCTGGCGGTGGGTCTTCCTGGTGAAGATCCCGTTCTGTCTGCTGGCGTTGGCCGTCGCCTGGAAGGCGATGCCCAAGGACGGTGCGTTGCGCGCACCCGACCGACGGGCCCTGGCCGATGCGCTGTCGGTGGCCGCAGGCCTGGCCGCACTGCTGCTCGCCCTGACGCGAGGAGCCGAGGAAGCGGCGTGGCTCCTGCTCGCGGCAGCCGCGCTGCCGCCGTTGTGGTGGTGGCTGCGCGGACCGGGCGGACGTCCGGTGACGGTCGTGCTGCGGACGGCGGGACTGTTCCGGGCGCACGGCGCGGTGCTGGCGCTGGCCGCCGGGTTCGCCGGCATGCACTACGTCGTCGCCCTGCACCTCCAGCAGGACGAGGGCGTCAGCGCCACCACGACCGGTCTGACGGTGCTCGCCTTCCCGCTCGGCATGGCCCTGGCCGGGCCGGTCGGCGGACGGCTCGCCGACCGGTACGGCTTCCGGCCGATCGCGGTCACCGGTGCCGCCCTCACCGCGGCCGGCCTGCTCTCGCTGATCCCGCTGGGCGACGCCTGGTCCCCGCCCGAGGTGGCCTGGCGGCTCGCGCTGGCCGGCGTCGGCATGGGCCTGGGCGGCGGCCCGACCCAGGCCCTGGTCATGGGCGCCGCCCCACCGGAGCGGACCGCGACCGTCGGCTCGACGGTGCAGGTGGCCCGCAGTCTCGGCTTCACCCTCGGCCCCGCCCTGGCCACCGCGGCCTGGGCGCTGGCCGGGCCCGGCGGCGGCGCGCGGGCCGGGCTGACGCTTGCATCCGCGGCCGCCTGTCTCGCCGTACCCCTGCTCGCGCTGCCCGGCCGACGGACCGCCTCCGGCGTGCCCGAGCGGACCACCGACACCGTCTCGACCTGACCCAGGAGTCCCCATGTGCGGAATCACCGGCTGGGCGTCCTTCCATCACGACGCCCGCACCCAGGCCCCGGTCATCGACGCCATGACCGCGACCCTCGCCCCGCGTGGCCCCGACGCGGGCGGCGTGTGGCTCGGCGAGCGCGCGGCGATCGGCCACCGCCGCCTGGCCGTCATCGACCTCACGGGCGGCGCGCAGCCGATGACCGACCGGCCCGATGCGTCGACCGTGGTCCTGACCTACAGCGGCGAGGTCTACAACCATCACGAGCTGCGCGCCGAACTCCGGGGGCGCGGGCATGTGTTCCACACCCGCAGCGACACCGAGGTCGTCCTGCGGGCCTACGCGGAGTGGGGCGAGGCGGTCGCCGAGCACCTGGACGGCATGTTCGCGTTCGCCGTCTGGGACGAGCGGGCCGAGCGGCTGCTGCTGGTGCGCGACCGACTCGGCGTCAAACCGCTGTTCTGGGCGGCCGTCGACGGAGGCCTCGCCTTCGCCTCCGAGCCCAAGGCGCTCTTCCGGCACCCGGAGATACGGCCCCGGGTGGACGCGGACGGACTGCGGGAGGCGTACAGCCTGCTGTTCAACACCGGCCCGACGGTCTGGTCCGGCGTACGCGAGGTCGAGCCGGGCGGCCTGCTCGTCCTGGACCGCGACGGCATCCGGGAGCGCCGCTACTGGCGGCTGGAGGCCGGTGCGCACGACGACGACCGGGACGCCACCGTCGAGCGGATCGGCAGCCTGCTGGGCACGGCCGCCCGCGGTCAGCTGGAGGCCGACGTCCCGCTGTGCAGCCTGCTGTCCGGCGGCATCGACTCCACCCTGCTGACCGCCCTGCTCGCCGACGAACTCCGCCTGCGCGAAGGTCCGGACGCCCGTATCCGCTCCTACGCCGTCGACTACAGCGACCAGGCCGAGCAGTTCACCGGCGACGTCCTGCGCACCGGACACGACACCCCGTACGCCACCGAGGCGGGCGCGTTCATCGGCACCGACCACAGCACGGTCGTACTCGACCCGCGAGCCTTGCTCGACCCCGAGCACCGCAAGGCCGTCGTCGTGGCCCGCGACTCACCCATCGGCGTCGGCGACATGGACACCTCGCTGTATCTGCTGTTCGGGGAGATACGACGGCACTCCACCGTCGCCCTGTCCGGCGAGGCCGCCGACGAGGTCTTCGGCGGCTATCCCTGGTTCCACAGCCCCAAGGCGCTCGCCGCGGACACCTTTCCCTGGCTGCTGGTCACCGGCGACGAGGCAGCGATGCCGATCAACCCCGAACTCGACCTGCGCATCGGCGAGTTCCGCGACGACACCTACCGCAGCGCCCTGGCCGCCGTACCCCATCTCGACGGCGAGACCCCCACCGAACACCGGCAGCGAGAGATGCAGCACCTGTCCCTGACCCGCTGGCTGCGCCAACTCCTGCACCGCAAGGACCGGTTGAGCATGGCTCGGGGACTGGAGGTCCGCGTCCCGTACTGCGATCACCGGCTCGTCCAGTACGCCTTCGACGCGCCCTGGGTGCTGAAGAGCTTCGACGGCCGTGAGAAGAGCCTGCTGCGCGCCGCCGGCACGGGGCTGGCCCCCGACTCGGTCCTGCAACGGCCCAAGAACCACTACCCGGCCACCCATCACCCCGACTACAACCGCGGCCTGCAGGACATGGCCCGGGACGCGCTCTCCGTCGAGCAGGTCCGGGCGCTGGCCGACGAGACCCGCATCAAGCCCTGCCTCGACACCCCGCCCGAGCGACTTCAGTGGGGCCACCGCCTCCGCCTCGAACGCGTCGTCGACCTCGCCCTGTGGCTGGACCACCACCAGCCCGAACTCGCCCTCTGAGGAGCCCCGTTCATGACCGTCCAGGAACCCGAGACGGCGACCGTAGCCACCCTGCCGGACCCTGTGCCTCTGATGGGCTGCCCGTACAAGAGCAACCCCTACCCCCTCTACGAGCGGATGCGCGAGGACGGCCCGGTCCACCGTGTCCTCTTCCCCAGCGGGGTCCAGGCGTGGCTCGTCACCGGCTACGAAGCCGCCCACACCGCCCTCAACGACGACCGCCTCGGCAAGAACCACGACCGGGGCAACGACCGCTGGCGCGCCCGCGCCTCGATCATGCCCGAGCCGCAGCACTCCCGGCTCCAGGTCCATCTCCTCCACCAGGACCCGCCGAAGCACACGCACATGCGGCGCTTCGTGACGGATGCCTTCACGCCGCGCCGCATCGAGCAACTACGGCCCCGTTTCCAGAAGTTGGCCGACTCGCTGATCGACGCCCTTCCGGAGACCGGACCGGCCGACCTGGTCACCGGCTTCGCCGCCCGCTTTCCCTTCCAGGTCCTCGCCGAAGTCATCGGTCTGCCGGGAGAGTTGGCCGCGCGTTTCGACCGCGACTGGGGCAAGGTCGTGCAGCCGGTCGGGCCGACGGATCCCGGCAGGCCGCTGTACGAAGCCCGGCTGCACGGTCTGGAGAGCTACATCGCCGAGGTCGTCGCCCACAAACGCGAGCACACGGAGGACGACCTGCTGAGCCGTCTTGTCGGGGCCCGTGACCTGGGCGAACTGTCCCAGGAGGAACTGGACTCGATGATTTTCCAGTTGCTGGTCGCGGGCCAGGAACCGGTCACCAACCAGATCACCACGGCCCTGATCGCCCTGCTGCGCCACCCCGACCAGCTCGCCCGACTGTGCGACGACCCCGGCCTCCTGCCCCGCGCGGTCGAGGAACTCCTGCGCTACGACAGCGCCTTCGAGCTGACCACCTGGCGCTTCTTCGACAAGGACAGCGACCTGCATGGCACCGAGGTCCCGGCCGGCGACTCCGTGATCGTCTCCCTTTGCGCGGCCAACCGGGACCCGCGCCGCTTCCCCGATCCCGACACCCTCGACCTCGACCGCACCCCCAACCCTCACCTCGCCTTCGGCCACGGCATCCACTTCTGCCCCGGCGCCGCCCTCGCCCGTGCCGAACTCCAGATCGCCCTGGGAGCGCTGCTCACCCGCCTGCCCGGCCTGCACCTCACCATCAGGGACGAGGACATCGAGTGGATTCCGGCAGTCCTGGGCCGCGGCACGAACCATCTGCCCGTCGGCTACGACCGACGGCTGTGAGGCCCACGCCCGGCTGATCCCCCGGCCCGCCCGGAGCGCCTTGCCCTCCAAGGCCAAGGCGCCATGCCGTCATGCCCGCACACCCTGGAGGAACGACATGCTGCTGACGAAAGCACCGGACACCCTGCCCCAGCCCACAACCGCCGCCGCGCAGATCCTGAACCTGCTTCTGCCGCACCATCGCACGACCGACCAGGGCTGTGCCCCGGCCGAGGCGTTTCCCCATCAACTGCGCCGGATCACCGACTTCGTCCGCGAGGGCGCCCCGATCGTCTTCACCCTGCCCGGCTTCCCCTGCAAGTCCCCCAACCCGGCCAAGACCCTGGGCCACCTCCCCGACATGGGCGAACGCCTCTCCCTCGGCTTCCTCGACGCGCTCTGCGCGCAGATCGAGCGCATCCACCCGCCCGGCGCCCACGTCGTCATCTGCTCCGACGGCCATGTCTTCGGCGACCTGATCCGCGTCCCCGACGAGCACATCGACGCCTACGCGGACGAACTACGCGCGCTCATAAGAGAAGCCGGCCTGAGCCACCTGTCCGTCTTCGACCTGCGCGACGTCCTCGGCGACCTCCCCCACGACACCAAGCGCGCCCACGTCCACGACCGCCATGCCCCCACCCTGGACGCCCTGCGGGCCGAGGTCCGCACCGACGCCCCCACCCTCGCGCTGTACCGGGGCATCACCCGCTTCCTCGTCGAGGACACCGCCGACTTCCCCGGCACCCGCTCCGCCCTCCAACGCGAGTGCCGCAGACGGGCGTACGGCGTGATCCAGCGCAGCCGGGCCTGGGGCGCGCTGATCGCCGACCATCACCCGCGTGCAGTACGCCTGTCGATCCATCCCCAGCCGGTCGGCGCCCCCAAGTTCGGCATCCGGCTCCTCGACGCCCCCGACGCCTGGACCACCCCCTGGCACTCGGCCGCCCTGCGCGAGCCCGACCGCACCTGGTCCCTCATGCCCCGCGCCAGGGCGCAGCGTCTCGGCCGCCTCGTGCACCGCGACGGCCGGCCGAGCCACTTCGAGCGATCAGACCCCGACGGTCAGCCCTTCCCGGCCACCGTGCGCAGATAGGCGCCGAGCCGGGCGACGGCGGACGGGTTGCGGGGGCTCTCGACCAGGTCGACGTAGTCGAGGACGAAGATCCGCTTGCGCTTCACGGCGGGGACGTTGCGCAGCGGCGCGTAGGACAGCAGGAACTTCTTCTTCTGCTTGGCGCTCATGTCGCCGTAGTCGCAGATCACGATGACGTCCGGGTTGCGCTCCACGACGGTCTCCCAGCCGACGGTGGTCCAGGAGTCCTGGACGTCATGCATGACGTTGACCCCGCCGGCCTCGCTGATGATCTGCTCCGGGGCGGCGTAGCGGCCGGAGGTGAACGGCTGGTCCTGGCCGCTGTCGTACAGGAACACCTTCGGCCGGTCGGCGCCCTTGGGCGCCTTCGCCCGTACGTCGGCGATCTGCTTCTTGAAGTCGGCGATCAGCGCGGCAGCACGCTTCTCGACGCCGAACAGCTTTCCGAGGTTGGTGAGGTCGGTGTACAGGGCCTCCAGCGGCGGCATGATGCCGCGCGTGGTCTCGGTACGGCCGTTGCGGCAGGACTCGGTGAGGATGTACGAGGGGATGCCGAGCTTCTTCAGGGCGTCCGGAGTGAAGCCGTCGTCCTCGCGGAAGCCGTAGTTCCAGCCGGCGAAGACGAGGTCGGCGCGGGCGGCGAGGGCGTTCTCCCTGGTGAGCTGGTCCTTCGACAGCCACTTCACCTTTTGGTAGCCGTCCTTCCACGGCACACCGGTCAGATCGCCCTTGTCGTCGGGCATGGCGAACCCGGCCATGCGGTCCTCCAGACCGAGCGCGAACATCAGCTCGGTGATGCCGACGTCGTTGGTGACCACGCGCTCGGGGACCTTGTCGAAGGTGACCTGGCGGCCGCAGTTGGTGAGGGTGACCGCGGTGGAGCCGGGGTCCGCCGACTTCTCCACCGTGGCTCCGCAGCCGGTCGCGGTGACGGTCGCGGCGAGGCAGAGGGCGGTGGCTATGAGCTTGCGCATGGGGTTCCTTGGGGCAGGCGGTCGAACAGGAGCTGGACCACGCCGGTCTCCGGATGCCGTACCGGATGGGCACGGACCCCGAACACCTCGGCGAGCAGGGCGGGTCGAAGGACCTCGTGCGGGGCGCCGGAGGCGACGACCCGGCCGCCGTCGACGACATGGAGGACGTCGCAGTGCGCGGCGGCCAGGTTGAGATCGTGCAGGGCGGCCAGCACGGTCAGGCCGCCGGCCCGCACCAGGGAGAGCACGTCCAACTGGTGGGCGATGTCGAGGTGGTTGGTGGGCTCGTCCAGGACCAGCACCTTCGGCTGCTGGGCGAGCGCGCGGGCGATGAGCACGCGCTGCTTCTCGCCGCCGGACAGCGCGAGGAACCCGCGGTCCGCGAGCCGGGCGACGCCGGTACGGTCCATCGCCGCGGCGCAGATCTCCCGGTCGGCGGCGGCCGTACGGTCCTGGTGCGGCAGCCGCCCCATGGCCACGATCTCGGCGACCGTGAAGTCGAACTCGGCCGACGACTCCTGCGGCAGCGCGGCCAGCATCCGGGCGGCGGCCCGGGGAGCCATGGCGTGCACGTCGTCCCCGTCCAGCCGCACCACGCCCCCGGACGGCCGCAGCGCCCGGTACACACAGCGCAGCAGCGTGGACTTGCCGCTGCCGTTCGGGCCGACGAGCCCGACGAACGACCCACTGTCCACGGCGAGCCGGATGTCGTCGACCAACCGCGCACCGGCCGCCTCGACCGTGACACCCCCGATGTCGAGCCGCATGCTCACCGGCCTCCGAACGCATCGCCGCCGCGCCGCATCAGCAGCAGGAACGCGGGCACCCCGACCACGGCCGTGATCACCCCGACGGGCAGTTCGGCGGGGGCGAGCAGAAGCCGGGAGAACAGGTCCGCCCACACCAGCAGCACGGCCCCGGCGAGCGGCGCCACGGCCAGCACCCGCCGGTGATCGGCGCCGACCAGCATCCGTACGACATGCGGAACCATCAGCCCGACGAACCCGATGGCCCCGCTGACCGCGACCACCGTCCCGGTCACGGCGGCCGTGACGAGAAACAACTCCCGGCGCAGCCGCGCCGGTTGCACACCGAGCGTGGCGGCCGTCTCGTCCCCCATGGCCAGCGCGTTCAGCGCCTCGGCCCGTCGCCGCAGCCACGCCCACCCGGCCGCCACGGTCACCGCGGCGACCGGCACCTGCGCCCAGGTCGCCCCGCCCAGACTCCCGAGCAGCCACATCATCGCCGACCGGGCGGCCTCGCCCCGGGCCGCGCCGAACACCATGACGGTGGTGACGGCCTCGAAGCCGTAGGCCAGCGCCGTCCCGGTCAGGATGAGCCGCAACGGGGTGAGGCCGTGCGGCGACCGGGCGACGGCATACACCAGCGCCGTCGCCGCGAGCGCCGACCCGAAGGCCGACAGGGACAGCGCCCACACGCCGAGCCCCGCGAACGCCCCCAGCAGGATCACGGCGTTGGCGCCCACGGCGGCGCCCGAGGAGATGCCGAGCACGAACGGATCGGCGAGCGCGTTGCGCACCATCGCCTGCACGGCCACCCCGACGGCCGCGAGCCCGGCCCCGACGACCGCGCCGAGCACGACACGCGGCAGCCGGATCTCCCAGAGGATGGTGTACGCGGACACGTCCCGCGCGTCGATGGTCCCGCCGGTCAGACCCGCCCCCAGCAGCCGGAAGACATCGCCCCAGCCGATCCCGGCGGCGCCGAGTCCGACGCCGCAGAGCAGCGAGACGAGCAGGAGCAGCCCCAGCCCCAGGGCGAGCGGCACCACGGGAAGACGTGACGCACCGGATCTCGGGGGTGCCGGTATCCGGGTCGGACTTCGGAGCACGGGCGGGCGGTCCTTCGCCTGGGGCCGCCTGCGAACATCGAGCAGGGAGGCAGCCCGTACGACCGGGCCGGCCGCGTGGTCCCCTCTCGCAGTCCACGGCGAGCAGTCAACGGGTCGTGCCGGCCACGGGCGATCGGGCTCACGCGACGGACGATCAGGTCCCCGCGCACACCGTTGCGGGTCAGCGCCGGACTCTCACCGGACTTCCCCCGCGGGAGGCCCGGGGAGCGTAACAGAGGGAGGTCCGCCCGGTTGTCACTGCCCTGTGGAACACTCCCCGTCGTTGTTCGATCAAGGGGTCGAACGATCGGTTCACCAAGGGGGATTGCCTGCCATGGGTATGTACATATCGTTCATCGGCGCGACGACGGAGGAGCTGGACAGGGCGGAGAAGGACCCGAGTTGGGCCAATGCGTTCGTCTACGAGTTCTACGACGACCACGACGACTCGCTGCCGAGTCGTCCCGAGGTCGGCCTCGACAAGAAGTGGGACGGCCTCCAGTTCCTGCTCAACGAGACCGACGTGGAACTTGAGTTCCTGATGGACGGGTTCCCGATCTTGGAGGACGGCACCCTGTTCGGGTACTCCGCGGAAGAGGTCAAGACCGTGGCCCGGCAACTGCGGGCCACCCCGTGGGAGCAGTTGGCGGCACACTACGACCCGGCACAGATGATCAAGGAGGAGGTGTACCCACGCATCTGGGACGTCAACGGCGAGGACTGGCTTGAGGATGCCTACGACGAGCTGGTCCAGTTCTTCGGCGAGGCGGCCGAACGCGGCCTCGGGGCGTTCATGACCTTCAGCTTCTAGGGCACCTCCGCCGCCGGAGGCGTTGTCAGTGGGCCGTGTTATCCAGGAGGGGAACCTGGGAGGTGACCCGATTGCTGATCGATACGACCGCCCCGCTGGCCCGTGCCGCCGTGGAGGCGATCCGGACGGGCGACGTGGCGGCACTGGAGGACCTGCTCACCGCTCATCCGGGGCTGGCCACGGCACGGCTGGGCAATATGCGGACCACACGGACCCTGCTGCACGTCGTCACCGACTGGCCCGGGCATCTCCCGGGCGGCCCCCGGACGGTGAGCGCGCTCGTCGCCGCGGGCGCGGACGTGGACGCGCGGTTCACCGGCGCGCACCACGAGACACCGCTGCACTGGGCGGCCAGCAGCGACGACGTGCCCGTCCTGGACGCCCTGCTCGACCTGGGCGCGGACATCGAGGCCGACGGCGCGGTCATCGGCAACGGCACCCCGCTGGCGGACGCGGTGGCCTTCGGACAGTGGAACACCGCGCGGCGACTGGTGGAGCGCGGCGCCCGCACCACCCTGTGGCAGGCCGCCGCCCTCGGCGAGGCCGACCGGGTCGCCGCCTGCTTCTCGGCCGAGTCCGGCCCGCCCACCGAGCAGGAGGTCACCGCCGCCCTGTGGTGCGCCTGCCACGGCGGGCAGCGCGAGACGGCCGCCCACCTGCTGCGGCGGGGCGGCGACCTCAACTGGGTCGGCCACGACCGGCTGACCGCCCTCGACGCCGCCCGGCGCTCCGGTCACGACACGCTGGTCACCTGGCTGCGCGACCAGGGGGCGAAGTCCGCCGGGGAATTGACCCTGGGGTAGGGTCGCGGGCGTTGTCGGCTACTGACTGGTAGTGCACCGGTGCGGGGAGTGTCGGAGGGCGGGGGCAAATGGAGTCCGAGCTGGGCGGGAACGGATCCGTGGGCGTCGACAGCACCAGGCTGGAGGAGCTGTCCCCCCAGCCACTGCTGACCCGCGACTACGAGACACGTCCCTCGCTCGTGTACGAGCGGCTCAGACAGCGGCACGGACCCGTCGCACCGGTCGACCTGCTGGGCGTACCCGCCTGGCTGGTGCTCGGCTACCGGGAGGCACTGCAGGTGCTCCAGGACGACGACGGCTGGCCGAAGGGGCTGGAGAACTGGCGGGCCCGCTCGGACGGTGAGGTGCCCGCGGACTGGCCGCTCGGGCCGTCCCTGGAGGTCAACCACGTACTGATCCAGGGCGGTCCCGGATACGGGGAGCTGCGCACGGCGTGGGACGCCGCGCTCAAACCGTTCCAGGACCCCGCGCACCCCCAGGCGAAGCGGCTCAAGGCGGCTGTCACCGCCTACGCCGACGAACTGATCACCCTGGTCGGACAGGGCGGCGGCACGGGCGTCGCGGACCTGTCCGCGCAGTTCTCCCGCCCGCTGCCGCTGATGGTGGCCAGCCATCTCCTCGGCTTCCCCGGTTCCCAGGGCGACGACGCCCTGATGGACATGTGGCGGGTCCTCGACGCGGGCCCGGACGCCGAACCCGCCCTGGAGCGGCTGCTCGCGACCCTCGCCGAACTGGCGGCCGCGAAGCTGAAGGAGCCGGGCGACGACTTCCCCTCCCAGCTGCTGGCCGCGCATCCCGGACTCTCCCTCGACGAGCTGGCCCGCGAGCTGTTCATGCTGCTCGGCATGACCTCCGACCACGTCGGCATCCTCATGTCCAACACCGTGGTCGAGGTCATCTCCGGGGACGGCGACGGCGGCGTCCGCGCCAGCCTGTCCGCCGGGATGATCCGGGAGACCATGAACCGCGTCGTCATGCGCAAACCACCGCTGGTGAACTTCGTACCGCGCTTCGCCGCCGAGGACACCGAGCTCGGCAAGTACACGATCCGGGCGGGCGACCCGGTGTGGGTGTCCTCCGCCGCCGCGCACGCCGACCCGCTCTTCGCCGACCATGTGGCGCCGGGCAGCGCGATCAGCACCCGGGCGCATCTGTCCTGGGGCGCCGGCCGCCGCCAGTGCCCGGCGCGCGAGCTGGCGTCCACGGTCGCGGCGGTCGGGGTGGGCCGGTTGTTCGAGCGGTTCTCCCATCTGGACCTCGCCCTCCCGGCCGACCAACTGCCGTGGCGCTCCTCGCCGTTCATGCGCGGCCTGCGCTCACTGCCCGTACGGTACGAGCTGGCCCCGGTACCCGAGCGGGCGGCGGTACCGAAGGCGACACCCGAGCCGGCACCGGGAACGGCCGATCCGGTGCTGCCGGACCGGTCCGCCCGGCAGCGCTCGTCACTGTGGCGCTATCTGACAGGCCTCATCCGCAGCGGACGCTGACCTGGTCCTCTCTGCCCGGCCCAGCCCGGCTCCGTGATCGACTGGATGCCCGTCCGGCAGCGGCGTACGGTCGTATGGTGGCGGGAACCAGCCACCGAACCCCCGCCCACGGCGCACTGCCATGAGCAATCCCGAGCAGACACCCGAAACGCGGACCACCCCGCAGGAGACGGAGCGGGGCGACGGCCGCGGCAGCGGTATGGCGCTGCTGGTCATCGCTTCCTGCCAGTTGATGGTGGTGCTCGACATCACCATCGTGAACATCGCCCTGCCGGACATCCAGCGCTCGCTGGACTTCTCCACGACGAGCCTGTCCTGGGTGATCAACGCCTACACGCTCACCTTCGGCGGACTGCTGCTGCTCGGCGGCAGGATGGGCGACATCCTCGGCAGACGGCGCGTGTTCGTCTTCGGCGTCCTGCTCTTCGTCCTCGCCTCACTGCTCGGCGGACTCTCCCAGAACGAGTGGCAACTCCTCGCCGCTCGCGCCCTCCAGGGCGTCGGCGGCGCCATCGCCTCCCCGACCTCCCTCGCCCTGATCAGTACGACCTTCCGTGAAGGACCCGATCGCAACCGGGCGTTCGGCGTCTTCGCCGCGGTCTCGGCGGGCGGCGGCGCGATCGGGCTGCTGATGGGCGGCATCCTGGTCGAGTGGCTCAACTGGCGCTGGGTGCTGTTCGTCAACGTGCCCATCGGACTGCTCATCGTGCTCGCCACCCCGCGCTACATCCGGGAGTCCGAGCGCCACCCCGGGCACTTCGACCTGACCGGCGCGCTGACCTCCACCATCGGCATGGTGCTGCTGGTGTACGGGTTCATCCGGGCCGCGCAGGACGGCTGGCGGGACCCGCTGACGCTGGCCGCGTTCGGGGCGGCCGTGGTCTTCCTGCTGCTGTTCATCCTGGTCGAGTCGCGATCCCGGCAGCCGATCACACCCCTGCACATGTTCGCGGACCGCAACCGCGCGGGCACCTACGGCATGATGCTGAGCCTCGCCGCCGCGATCTTCGGCATGTTCTTCTTCCTCACCCTCTTCGTGCAGAACGTGCTGGACTTCAGCCCGCTCCAGGCCGGTCTCGCCTTCCTGCCGGTGAGCGCCGTCATCGCGATCGGCGCGGGGCTCGCCTCCCAACTCCTGCCGAAGTACGGGCCCAAGCCGTTCATGGTGACGGGCGCCATCCTGGCCGCCGGCGGCCTCTCCTGGCTGACCCTGACCGACATCGACTCCACCTACCTGGGCAGCATCCTCGGCCCGATGCTGGTGTTCAGCCTCGGCATGGGCATGGAGTTCGTGTCCCTGACCCTGATGGCGCTGTCCAACGTGGCCACCCATGAGACGGGCGCCGCCTCCGGACTCCTCAACGCCACCCAGCAGGTGGGCGGATCCCTCGGGCTGTCCATCCTGGTCACCGTGTTCGGTACGGCCAGCAACAACGAGGCCGACAAACAGGTCCCGGCCTTCCTCTCCCAGGCGACCCCGCTGGAACGGCTGCGCTTCGAACGCACCGGGCGGCTGCCGGCGCAGTACGCCGACGAGATCCTCACCGCCGGAGTCTCCGCCGCCTTCATCATGGCCGCGATCTTCACCGCGATCGCCGCGGTGATCGCCCTCCTCGTCATCCAGGTCCGCGCCTCCGACCTGGAACGCCTCCAGGGCGGAGGCATGCCGACGCCCTGAGGAGTTCGCGCCTCGTTGGCTCACCGGTCACCCGCCGCTCTTACTGTGCGCGCCATGAGAAGAATCTCGATCATGGTCAGTGCCGCTGCGCTGACCGTCTCCCTCGCGTCCCCCGCGATGGCCGACCGGGGCGGACAGGACTTCGGCAGCGCCACGCTGACCGGCTTCGCGGCGCTGCCGGCCGAGACGTTCGTGCCGGGCAGCGAACCGTCCGGCGCGGCCATCGGCGCCGGCCCCTTCAACGGGATGGCGGCGCCCTTCGCCCACCAGCCCGTCCAGGGCTTCAGCGGTGTCGTGAACCGCCGCGACGGCACCTTCGACGTGCTGTCGGACAACGGCTACGGCACCAAGGCCAACAGCGCCGACTTCCTGCTCCGCGTCCACCGCATCCAGCCCGACACCCGGACCGGCGAGGTCACCGTGCTCGGCGGCTTCAACCTGAGCGACCCCGACCACCATGTGCCGTTCGCGCTCAGCCGGGCCGACCGCGTGCTCACCGGCGCCGACTTCGACGTCGAGTCGATCCAGCGGATGCCGGACGGCACGTACTGGATCGGCGACGAGTTCGGCCCCTGGCTGCTGCACTTCTCCGCCCAGGGCCGCCTCCTTCAGGCGCCCATCGCGCTCGACGGGGTGAAGGCACCGGAGAACCCCTACCTGAACGGCGCCCAGCCGAACATCGCGAGCAGCAAGGGCTTCGAGGGCCTGGTCCGCTCCGTGGACGGCCGTCACCTCTACCCGCTCCTCGAAGGCACCGTGACCGGCGACACCCCCGGCGATCTGCGGTTCAGCGAGTTCGACCGGCGCAAGGGCACGTACACCGGGAAGCGCTTCGTGTATCGCCTGGAGTCGACCTCGAACGCCATCGGCGACGCCATCGCCGTCGACCGCCACCGGTTCCTGGTCATCGAGCGCGACGGGGGACAGGGCGACACCGCCAAGTTCAAGCGGATCTACCTGGCCGACACCCGGGACCGCGACGGCGACGGGCTGATGGACAAGACCCTCGTCGCCGACCTGCTGGACATCGCCAACCCCAAGGGGCTCGGCGGCTTCGGGGAGACGTTCCGCTTCCCGTTCCAGACGATCGAGGACGTCAACCTCGTCGACGACCGCACGCTGGCGGTCCTGAACGACAACAACTTCCCGTTCTCCTCGGGCCGCACACCGGGCAAGGCGGACGACAACGAGTTCATCACCATCCGGCTCTCGGCCCCGCTGCACGCCGACAAGCGCGCCCTGCGCTGACCGCCGAATCCGCGAACGGCCGGTCATATGATCGCCGCGTGGACGCAGCCGACCGTGATGCCAGCGCCTGCCCATCGCCCTGTGGAGTGCCGCGGGACGGCTCAGGAAGACGGCGTACGAACTGTTCCTGGAACACCAGCCGGCCGTCACCTGGAGCAAGTTCGCGAAGTACGGTGCGACGCCGGGGATGAGACCTGCTGGAGATCCCGGAGGCACTCGCCGGCTCGCTCGACGAGTGCCTCCGGCTGATCGAGAGCCAGGTGAACCAACTGACCGAGGCGGCCCCGCACTTGCTGCGCGAGCCGCGGTCGGACGCCGCACCGGAGTGACCGCTCGGGTCAGCCGCCGATCCGTGCCGCGATGACCGGTGCCAGACGATCGGCGATGACGCGGTGCCCCTGGTCGTTGGGGTGGACGGAGTCCGTCAGATCGCCGGAGCCCAGCCAGCCCGTGGTGTCGACGAAGGAGAGCCGGCTGTCGCCGCCGTCGACGGCGGCCTTGACGGCTGCCTCGGTCTGCGGGACGTACCGGCCGCGGAAGGTCTCCAACGCGAAGATCCAGGCCTGGGGATGGGCGGCCCGGACCTTGCGCAGCAGACTGGAGTACGCCGACTGGAACTGCGCGGAGCCGACGCCGTGGCCCACGTCGTTGGTGCCCAGGTTGATGACGACGGCGTCCGCCCCGTAGCGGGAGAAGTCCCAGTCGGGCGTGGACGAGTTGGGGTTGAGCCGGGCGAACTGCTGCTCCAGACCCACGCATCCGTCGGCGGTGGCGACCAGACAGGCGCCGCCCTGGGCTATCTGGGTGTGCTCGGCACCGAGCCGCTCGCCGATCAGCCAGCCGTACGCGGTACGGGCGTTCTGCGAGGTCGTGGTGCCCACAGTGATGGAGTCACCGACGAACTCGATCAGCTTGGCCGGAGCCGGCGCCGCGAAGGTGGTCGCGCCGCTGTCGAGGGCCAGCCCCTGGAAGACTGCGTCGCCGCGGTAGGAGCCCGCGACCACCTGGTAGTTGACCTGGAGGGTGTGATTCCCTGCGGCCAGCGGCGTCGGTGTCAGGTCCACGGTGCCCTTGACGTCGTCGTAGAACCGCACCGGCCCGTTGTCGATGCGTGCCCAGAAGTCGATGGTGCCCCGCTGCTTGAGCTTGACGGTCCGGCCGGTGAAGCCGACCCGGTAGTAGGCGCCGGCCCAGTACGGGGTGTAGAGGGTGCTGGAGCTGCGGGTGTCCCAGCGGCCGACGAACTTGATGTTGGGGTCGCCGGGCTGCCCGGGAGCGGCGGCCTGGGCGGACACATCGGCGGCGCCGCCGAGTTGGGCGGCGAGAACGGGTGTCAGCCGGGCCGCGAACTTGGTGTGGCCGGCCTCGTTGGGATGGCCGTTGCCGTCCTCGTAGTCGGTGCCGTCGGTGAGCCAGCCCGTGGTGTCGACGTAGTGCACCTTGGCGTCCCCGGCGCTGTTGCGGGCGCTCACGGCGGCCCTGGTCTCGGCGACGTAGCGCTTCTTCAGCGTCTGCACGGCGAAGAGCTGCGCCTCGGGGTGCCGGGCGCGCACATCGCTCAGGAACTTGGTGTACGCGGCCTGGAAGGCGGCGCCGGTCACGCCGTGGCCGATGTCGTTGGTGCCGAGGTTGATGACGACCGCGCTCGCCCGGTGGCGGGAGAAGTCCCAGTTCTGCTCGCCGGTGCTGTCGGTGCGGAAGTACTGGCTGCTCAGGCCGGTGCACCCGGACTGCGCGACCAGGCAGTACCCGGCGCGGGCGATCCGGGTGTGCCGCATCCCCAGCTGCTCGCCGGTCTTCCAGGCGTACGAGTCGAGGGCCAGCCGGTCGGTGAGGGCGCCGGCGGTGATGGAGTCGCCGACGAACTCGACCAGCCCCGACGGCACGGCCGGAGCGACCGTGCGCGCACCGGAGTCCAGGAGCAGGCCCTGGAAGACCGTGTCGCCGGAGCGGTAGGAGATCCGCAGGGTGTGGGTTGCGGGGGAGAGGGGCTGCGGAGTGAGGTTCACCGTCCCGCGGACGCCCGCGTGGAACACATCGGGTCCGCCGTCGATGCTCACGTAGAAGTTGACCGCGTCCCTGGCCCGGACCTTCACCGTGGTGCCGGTGAACGCCGTCCGCAGATACGCGCCGGACCAGTGGGGCACGGCGGCGGTGCCCGAACTCGTGTCCCAGCGGCCCACGTAGACGATGTTCGGGTCGGACACCGAACCGTCGCCCGCCGCCGCCCGTGCCGGAGTGCCGCTCGCCCAGGACAGCGACAGCAGACAGGCGAGGAGTGCGGTGGTGAGGAGGGCGCAGAGGGTGGGTCTGGGGTGGGGGGTCGTCTGCACGGGGATCCCTTTCACATGGGGGGATTGGGAGCGCTCCCATAGAGAACTGTGCATCGAGATGTGACGACGTTCACCCCGGTGTGGCGGAAAGTGATGAATTCCTTACGCAAGGAACGCGTAAGTGACGGTAATTCAAGCAACGCCTCACGGAGGTTTAAAGTGCAACCGTTCACCCTCAAGTACGCGTTTCCGCGCGGGATTTCTCAGGCGGTGACGCCCTATCACTTCGACCCGGCCCGCCAGCTGAACGTGCTGCCCAACGGCCGCCCCGCCGTCAGCGACCCGGACCTGCTGCTCGCCGTCGGCACCACGACGTCCACCGCCGGGTCCGCGACCCACTTCGACGACTGACGACCGGCCGCGAATGAGCGTATTGATCCTCACGTCCGAGGAGGACGTGACCGCCGACATGGTGGTGGCCGCACTGCACGGGACGGGGACGCCCGTGCTGCGGCTGGACCCTGCCGACCTGCCGGGCAAGGCCGTGATGTCCGCCGACTACGCGCACGGCGACTTCGACGGCCATCTGTCGGTCAACGGGCATGTGCTCAGCATGGGCGGACTGCGCTCGGTGTGGGTGCGCCGGCCGGGCGAACCGGCCGCGCACGCCACCGATCCCTCACCGTGGCTGACCGCCGAGACCCGGCAGGCGCTGTACGGGATGCTGCACTCCGCCGCCGCACGGTGGATGAACCATCCGCGCAACGCCGACCAGGCCCGGCTGAAGCCCTGGCAGTTGAGGGTCGCCCACCTCAGCGGCTTCGCCGTACCGCCGACCGTGTTCACCACGGCACCCCGGCTGGCCCGGGAGTTCGTCGAGGAGTACCGGGAGGTCGTGGTGAAGTCCGCCTCGGGGCCGCCGCCCGACGGCCCCGCGCTGGCCCTGCCCACCACCCTGATCGGCCCCGGCGCCGACTTCTCGGCGGTCGCGGCCGGGCCCGCGCTGCTTCAGCGGTATGTGCACAAGCGGGCGGACATCCGGCTGACCTGCGTCGGCACCCGGCTGTTCGCCGCGCGCAAGACCGCCGAACCCGGCCAGGTCGACGGCCGCTACGGCGACACCGGGCACCCCTGGGAGCCGGTCCCGGTGCCCGACCGCATCGGCAAGTCGGTGCACGAGTACGTCACCCTCGCCGGACTGGCGTACGCCGCCTTCGACTTCGCCGAGGACGAGGACGGCATCTGGTGGTTCCTGGAGTGCAACCAGGGCGGCCAGTTCGGCTTCGTCGAGCTGGAGACCGGGCAGCCGATCGCTGCGGAGGTCGCCCTGTGGCTGGCACAGCGCGGGGCGGACCACCGCCGTCCGCGCGGTCGCCGGTGAACCCGGCCTCCGTGCGGCCCTCCGTACCGCCTACGCGGTGAGCTCCTCGCGGATGCGGTCCAGCATGAACGCCGAGGACTCCTTCGCCCGCTCCGGGGGCAGTGAAAAGCCACCCCGCCTCCTGGGAGGCGGGGTGGCCGTCGTCTGGCGAGGGGGTCAGGCGGGGCGTATCACGCTGTGGATCGCGGACTCCCCGGCGTAGTGGATCGACTCCTCGCGTATGGCCGCTCCCGGGCCGGGGGCGTGGATCATCATGCCGTTGCCGGAGTAGATGCCGACGTGCCCGGCGTGGAAGAGGACCAGGTCACCCGGTTCGATGTAGGTGAGCGCGATTCCGCGCCCGGCGGTCGCCTGCTCCTGCGGGGTGCGGGGGAGCGTGATCCCGGCGGCCTTCCAGGCGGCCTGGGTGAGACCGGCGCCGTCGTACGCGTCCGGGCCCGCCGTGCCCCAGATGCAGGGCTTGCCGAGCTGGGCACGGGCGAAGTCCAGGGCGCGTACGGCTCGGGTGTCCTGCGGGGCGGTGGAGGTGAGGGCGGTGGAGGTGAGGGCGGTTGAGGTGGTTGCGTTGCTGGGGGCGATGGGCCGGCTCGTGTCGAGGGCCGTGCTCGTGGTGGCGGGTGCCGGGGCGTCGACGGGCCCGGTCGCGGTGCCGGTCCAGCCTGCTGTGGCCGCCCAGGCCGCCGTGTAGGCCGGGACCGGGGTCAGGTCGGCCGGTCCCATGTCCTGCAGCGCCTCCCACCGTGTCTCGGCCGAGGGCTGGGTCGGGGCGGGCAGGTCAAGGGGGGCGTCGAGCGCGGTGAGGGTCGTGCTCTGCTGCTGCCCGGTGTAGGCGGCGAGCAGGTCGCGGGCCCGGCCGAGCTTGCGCTGGTTCTGTTCCTTGGTCGTCCGCAGCGCGGATCGCTGCTGCGGATCGCCTGTTGAACCGCCTGTTGAACCGCCTGTTGAACCGGCTGCCGACCCGGTCGCCGTGGGTTCGGCGGTTGGGGCGGGCAGGGCGAGGGCGGTCTGAGTGATCGAGTCGCTCGGGGCGGCGACGGGGCCGGCGGTCAGCTCCGGGATGGGTGCCGTTGTCGCTGTCGCTGTCGCTGTCGTGGCCGGGGCGGGCGGCAGCTCGGCGATCGGCGCGGCGGGCAGCTCCAGGGCGGCCCGGCCGGGTGCTTGCAGTGGCAGGTCGCTGAGGCCCTCCAGCGCGCGCTCCGGCTGGCGTGCGGGCCGTGTGCCGGTGGGGCGGTCCGGCATTCTGTCGCGCGGCAGTGCCGCCGGGACTGTCGGGCCCAGCTGGGAGCGGGCCGCGTCGAACCACTGCCGGGTGACGTTGTCGAGGGCGGGGTCGCTGCGCCTGCTGTCATCGGCGCGGCCCGCGGCGCCGTACCCGCGTCCGGCGTCCGTCGGCCGGTCGGCGCGCTTGCGGGGGCCGGTGGCCGACGCGCGGGTGGCGTTGAAGGTCCCGGTGTCGGATTCGGCCTGGTCATAGAGGGAGCTGACCCGTCGGCTGACCTCCTCGCGGCTCGGCGTGTCGTCCCCTGCGGAGGGGGCGGCGTTGGCCGTCTGGGCGAGCAGGGCCACTGAGGTGAGGGCCGCCGATGCGAGTGCGGAATTGCGCATGCCGGGGAGGCTCAATGCCCCCGGACGCGCGGTGCGTTCCGGCGCCATGGGCGACGTACTCCTTCCGTGCTCCGCCTACCGAGTTAGCGGTGGGGGTCCCCCCAGGCCGTTAAGGCTCTGGGGGAGGGTTCGGGCGGTTGTCCGGAAGGTTTGCCCTACGGCCCTTGCCCCGAAAGGCGGTTGGGCCGATTCACCCCAAGTTCGGTTGGGTCCCCGGCTCCAGTGGCCCATGCGGGCGCACCGGACTCGGCGGAGGCCGCGCGTCCCGGCGGGTTCGCCGGAGGTCGTCGTGCGGCCTGAGGCGTAACCTAACCAACTTGTGTGACTCGCGTGAAGGTTGACGTATGAAATGTCCGATACGTTTTTGTGACCTTCGACGCTCGGGGCGGAAAGAGGGCCTGGCTCACTGCGCGGTGCGTCGGCTCCGCCACGCCTCGTAGTGATCGAGGACCGTCCGCTCGATCGGGCGGTAGGTGATGCCGAGTTCGCTCACGCTGCGGCTGTTGTCGACGCGGAAGCGGATGCCGAGGTGCCCCCGGATGTAGTCCTGGGTCAGTCCGAAGGCCGGCCCCAGGATGCGTACCGGCCAGTGCGGGAGCGCGGTGCGCGGCAGGCGGAGGTCGCGGGGACGGCGGCTCAGGATGATGCGGGACATCTCCTGGAAGGACGTCATCGTGGGAGCGGCGAGGATGTAACGGCCCTTCGCGTCCGGGTTCTCCGCCGCCGCGATGTGCGCATCGGCCACCTCGCGCACGTCGACCGTGGTGAAGCTGAAGTCCGGGGCACCGTAGAAGAAGTAGCCCTTGAACAGTTCCTCCAGCAGGAACAGGCTGCCGGACTCCGAGGCGGGGGTGAGGGAGGGGCCCAGGATCAGGCCGGGGTTGACCGACACCATCCGCCAGCGGCCCTGGGCTGCCTCCGCGTCCCAGGCCGCCCGCTCCGCGACCGTCTTGGCGTAGTGGTACGGGTTGTTCTCCACCGTGCTGGTGGTGTTGAAGTACCGCTCCGACAGCACGCCGTCGTCCATGGCCAGGACGTCCGCGTAGTCGCCGAAGATCGCGCCCACGGTGGAGGTGAGGACGAGCCTTTCCACCGTGGGCGTCCGCTCGATCGCCGCCAGCACGTTGCGGGTGCCGAGCAGGGCAGGGTCGACCATCTCCCGACGGCCGTCCTTGATCTTCTCCGGCATACGGAACGGCGACGCCACATGGAACACCGTCCGGCATCCGCTCATCGCCTCGTCGAAGGAGCCCTCGGTCAGCAAGTCGGCCTCGAACAGCGACAGTTGACCGGGATGTGCCTCCTGCATCGCCCGCAGGGGCCGCAGTTTGGCCGTGGCCGCCGTGCTCCGCACGGTGGCGTGCACCGGGTAGCCGCGCTCCAGCAGCCGTTTCACCAGATGACTGCCGACGAACCCGCTGCCGCCGGTCACCAACACGGCCGTCGACCGGTCTGCGCCCACCCTCAACTCCTTCGCCCGTCCGGAAGCCGGTCGATCACGGTAGCGGCGTTCCCCGGGCGGGACCATGGGCGCGCGGACCATGTGTCGGCTATGACGGCCGTCTCACCCCGCATGCTCCTCGTGCTCAGCGAGCACATCGTCCTGGGGCCCGACGCAGCCCCTCCTGTGACGTTCACCGGGAACAGCCGGTCACCAGCGCGGCAGCCGGAGTTCGTACTCCGGCTGGACTCGCCGCATGTACCCGGTGTCGTCACGGGAGCGCATTCCCGAGTCGATGTACAGGCGGTGCAGCCGGTCGAGGGCGTCGTGGTCGAGCTCCACGCCGAGGCCCGGCCCTGACGGGACCGCGACCGCTCCGTCGCGCAGTTCGAGGGCGCCGGGGACGATCACGTCGTCGGCCGAGTTCCACGGGTAGTGCGTGTCGCAGGAGTGGTCGAGGCTGGGGATGGCCGAGGCGACATGGGTCATGGCGGCGAGGCTGATGCCCAGATGTGAGTTGGAGTGCATCGACAGGGCGATGCCGAACGACTCGCAGACGGCGGCCAGTTCACGGGTGCGGCGCAGTCCGCCCCAATAGTGGTGGTCGGTGAGGAGCACCTGGATCGCGTTCTGCTCGATCGCCAGCCGCAGGTGCTCCCAGGCGATCACACACATGTTGGTGGCGAGGGGGAGCGGTGAGTCCTTCGCGACCTCCGCCATCCCCTCGATGCCCTTGGTCGGGTCCTCCAAGTACTCCAGTACGCCGTCCAGCTCGCGCGCGACGTACCCCGAAGTCTCCACCGTCCAGGCCGTGTTGGGGTCCAGACGCAACGGCTGCCCGGGGAATGCCTCCGCCAGCGCCTTGATCGCCGCGATCTCCTCGTCGGGCGGGAAGACACCGCCCTTCAGCTTGAAGGACTCGAACCCGTAGCGCTGTTGCATCAGCCGGGCCTGCTCGACGATCCCGGCAGGATCCAGCGCCTCGCCCCAGTCGTCGCCGGCCGCCGCGCGGCCGTCCAGGGCGGGGTGCTCGGCCCACTTGTAGAAGAGGTACGCCGCGAAGGGCACCGAGTCGCGGACCCGGCCGCCGAGCAGGTCACCGACCGGTCGGCCGAGCAGTCGGCCCTGGGCGTCGAGGCAGGCCACCTCCACCGCCGAGGTCGTCCAGCCGCGCTCGTGGGAGCTGGGCACGGTGGGCAGCAGGGCGGCGTCGATCGCCGCCGAGAGGGCCGTCGTATCGAAGACGTCCATGCCCACGACGACCTTCGCGGCGGCCTGGAGCCGCTCCAGCCGGGCGGTTCCTCCGGGCGACTCGCCGAGGCCCACCGTGCCGTCCTCCAGGACGAGTTGGAGGATGACGCGCAGCGCGAGCGGCTCGTGGACGCCGTTGGAATTGAGCAGGGGCGGGTCGCGGAAGGCGATCGGGGTGACGATCAGCTCGCGGACGCGAGTGCCTGCGGTGGTGCTCATGCGCGGACCGCCTCCAAGCCGTGGTCGATGAGTTTCGCGAGCCGGGCGATGTGCTCCGGCGTGGGATCGAGCAGCGGCGCCCGTACGCCGCCGACGTCCAGGCCCCGGAGGGTCACTCCGGCCTTGACGAGGGCCACGGCGTATCCGGGTACCTCGTCGCGGAGTTCGACGAGAGGGCCGTAGAACTCGTCCAGAAGCCTGCCGACCAGTACGTCGTTCCCCTCGGCCAGAGCCCGGTGGAAGGCCAGCGCGATCTCCGGGGCGAAGGCGAACACGGCCGACGAGTACAGGTCGACGCCGATGCCGCGATAGGCGGGCGCGGTCAGCTCGGCGGTGGGCAGGCCGTTGAAGAAGCGGAAGTCCGCCGCGCCCGGCACGGCACGCACCGCGCGGACGATGCGGTGCATCCGTTCGATGTCGCCGATGCCGTCCTTGAGGCCGATGACCTGGGGCAGGGCGGCGATCCGGGCCGCCGTCCTCTCGGTGAGGCGGGCGGTGCCGCGCTGGTAGAAGATCACCGGGAGATCCGTAGCGGCCGTGACTTCCTCGACGTACCGCACCAGGCCCTGCTGAGGCGCCGTCACCAGATACGGGGGCAGCAGCAGGATGCCGTCGGCGCCGGCGCGTTCGACGCGGGCGGCCTGGTCACGGGCGACCGGGACGGGGCCGCCCGCGGCCGCGAGGACGGGGACGCGTCCGGCGGTCGTCTCCACGGCGACCCGCGTGGCCCGTTCGATCTCCTCGGGCGTCAGCGCGTGGAACTCACCCGTGCCGCAGGCGACGAACACACCGCCCGCGCCCGCGGCGACACCGGACTCGATGTGCTGAGCGAGCCGTTCCTCGTCCGGCGAACCGTCCGAGCCGAACGGCGTGACCGGGAAGAACAGCACTCCTTGGAACTTCATGTTCTCTCTCGTGGGGGGGTCGGGGTCAGCCCTTGGTGGCCCCGGCGGCGATGCCGGTGACCAGCGAGCGCTGGAGGAGCAGATAGACGATCAGGCTGGGTATCAGGGCGATGACCGCACCGGCCAGCACCACCCCCGAGCCGACCTCGGGGTCGGTGCGCAGGATGGACAGGGCGACGGTGACCGTGTAGTCGGTGGGGTCCTTGGCGGCGATCAGGGGCAGCAGATACTGGTCCCAGATCATGATGAAGCCGAGCACGCCGGCCACGCCGAGCGCCGGCCTGCACAGCGGCAGCACGATCTGCCCCAGCATCCGCAGTTCGCCGACGCCGTCGAGGCGGGCGGCCTCCTCGATCTCGGCGGGGATGTCCCGCATGAACTCGGTCAGCATCATCACCGAGAAGCCCCAGGCGCCCAGCGGCAGGATCACGCCCCAGACCGTGCCCTTGAGGTCCAGATGGACCACCGGGACGTCGCCGAGGACCAGCGACAGGGGGATCGCGATGACCTCCTCGGGCAGCATCAGCGTCATCATGAACAGCATCATGACCAGCGCCTGGCCGCGGAACCGGTGCCGGGCCAGCGCATACGCGGCGAGGGTGCACACCACGAGCTGGAGCAGCAGCCCGCCGCCCGCGATGAGCAGCGAGTTGCCGAGGTAGTCCCAGATGCCGCGCTCGCCCGCCACCTTGAAGTTCAGCAGTGTGCTGTCGTGCGGCAGGAACGACAGCGAGGAGCCGCTGGGGTTGGTGGTGAAGGCGCCCGAGAAGATGGACAGGAACGGCGCCGCGAAGACGGCCAGGGCGATCAGACAGAGCAGGATGCGCAGGGTCCAGGCGAGACCCGGCCTGTCGTTCCAGCCGAGGGCGGTGTCGAAGCGGGCCGGGGTGGTCCGCTCCGCCTTGGTGCTCCGTCCGGCCGGGGTGTCAGGGGCAGCCGGCCGGACGGGGTCGATGACGGGGGCGCTCATCGCGCTTCTCCCCTCTTGCGGAGGTGGTTGACCGTGACGGTGAGCAGCAGCGTCACGCAGAGCAGCACGACCGAGGCCGCGGAGGCGCCGCCGATGTCGTTGCGGGTGAAGCCCAGGGTGTAGGCGCGGGTCATCCAGACGTCGGTGGACCCGGCGGGACCGCCGCCGGTGAGGACGTAGACCTCGGTGAACACACGCAGTCCACGGATCGTGGCGAGCGTGAGCACGATCATCAGCGCCGGACGGATCGCGGGCAGGGTGATGTGGCGCAGCCGCTGCCACAGCGACACGCCGTCCATGGCCGCCGCCTCGTACAGCGAGCGGTCCACGCCCGCGAGACCGGCGAGCAGGATCACCATGTTGTACGGGGCCCAGATCCAGATGCCCATCGCCATGGTCGAGTACAGCGCGAGGTCCGGGTTGTCGAGGAACTGGACGGGCCCGAGCCCGAGGAGGTGCAGGCCGCTGTTCAGGAGGCCGTCGGAGGTCGGGTAGTACATCAGCCGCCACAGCTCGCCTACGACCGCGGTCGCGGTGACCGCGGGCAGGAAGACCGCGGTACGCAGGATCTTCAGCGAGCGGGCCTGGCCCTCCAGGAGCAGCGCGAGGACGAAGCCGAGCAGGATCGCGCCGACCGACTGGCCGATGCCGAGGACCAGGGTGTGCCCGATGGCGTCCTGGAAGCGGTGGTCGGTGAGAACCCTGGTGTAGTTCTCGATCCCGATCCACTGGTCGCCCAGGAAGGGCCGCACGTCGAAGAAGCTGAGCCAGATGCCCTTGGCCATCGGCCAGAACTTGAAGACGAGGGCGAGCAGCAGTCCGGGAGCGAGGAACAGCCAGGGGATGACGGCCTTCTTCACGAAGGCTCTGCTGTCGAGGGCCCCGCGTGCCGGGGGCGTGGTCACATTGGCGGTCATTTCAGCAGGTCCTGGTCCTTGAGGTCACCGGCGAGGGTGTCGTCGAGCTCCGCCAGCTGGGAGCGGACGTCACCGCCGCAGTACGTGAAGATCGAGTTCAGCGCGTCGGCGGTGTCCTGCTTGATCGGCGCGAAGTCCGGCGCGTTCGGGAACTGCCGGGAGGCGTCCTCGTACGCCTTCTGTACGACACTCCAGCGGGCGTCGTCGCGGACCCCGGCCGCGTCCAGCGTGGAGTTCACGGGGATGCGGACGACGGGCTGGTGGCCGTCGACGCCGGCCATGGCGATCTTCTGGCCCTCCGGCGAGACCAGGAACGCGGCCAGCGCCAGCTCCTGCCTGTCCTTGCCGGTCCTGGCGCCGAGGTAGATGTTCTCGCCGTCGGCCAGCACATCGCCGCCGGCCGGTCCGGCGGGGGCCGGGACGACCTCGTACTTGTCCTTGCCGAGGGTGCCGTCGAAGGTGGTGATGTTGTACGGGCCGGTCATGTACATCCCGGCGTTGCCGTCCTGGAAGTTGGTGGCCGTGGAGGTGACGGCGGTGACCGCGCCGGGCTGGACGACCCCCTTCTCGCCGCAGAAGAGGTTGTCCTTCATCCAGGTCACGGCGTGCACCGCGGCGGGCGAGTCCATGGCCGGGATGTACTTGCCGTCGCCGTCCGACTTGATGATCTCGGCGCCGCCCTGCCACAGGAAGCTCGCGCCCCACCAGGCCGCGTAGCCGTTCTGGGCGCCGGCCGGCGCGACGATGCCGTAGGTGTCGGCCCTGCCGTCGCCGTCCGGGTCCTCGGTGGCGAAGGCCTTGGCGACGGAGAGCATCTCCTGCCAGGTCGTCGGTGCCTTGAGACCGAGCTTGCGCAGCCAGTCCGTGCGGATCATCAGGGTCTGGGCCTGACGGGAGTACGGGATGCCGTAGTGCTTGCCGTCGATGCCGACGGTGGACGCCCAGGACTTGTCGGTGATCCGGTCGCCGCCCGCGACCGAGGCGGGGTCGATCGGCTTGAGCAGGCCCTGACTCTGGTAACTGCCCATCAGCGCGGTGTCGTTGATCATGACGTCCGGCAGTTCCTTGGTGGACGCCCGGCTCTGCAGCTGCTGGTCGAAGTTGATGACCGGCTGGTAGTCGATCCTGATGCCGGTCTTCCTGGTGAACGCGGCGAAGACCCGGTCGTAGGTGGCGGCGGCGTCCGGATTGCTCCGGGTCCACACCTCCAGCGTGTTCGGGTCGTCGCTGCCCGCACTGCCGGAACCGGAGCCGCACGCGGCCGTTCCGAACGCGAGCGCCGTGGCGACGAGCAGGGCGGCGGCCGGGCGGCGACATCGTCGGTGATCCCGCATGGACACACTCCGTTGGATCTGGAGTTCATATGCGTGAACCCGTTTCACGCATCTAAATGATCGGCCAAGCTACGAATCGTTTCAGTCCCATGTCAAGACATGGTGGTGAGATTGACGGTGAGGCCGGCGGTGGGATTTCACCGACCCCGCAACGGGTGACCGGTGGGGGTGGGTTCTCGTCACTCGTGGAAAACCAGCCACGGCGCGGTGTGTACGACTCGGGGAGATCGCACACTCGTGCGACCAGTCGAATGGCGTGTTGGTAAGCGCTTCCATCGCGGGTCGCGGCTCCAGCGGCGCGTCGCGCGGACCCCGTGTGCAGAATCCGTGAACCAGCTGCCCGGGGCGCGCAGGTGGGATGTGCGGATGCAGAGAGGGGCCCTTCACCAAACCCCCTCCCGGGGTGGCCTGAAGGCGCCTTGCTCGGCCAACTTCGAACGCAGCAAGGTGTGTTGAGCACTTGAGCATCAGGAGTCACAAGCGCGTTGCTTGAGCCGTGCGGCCGATCGCCCACGGTGATGACGGGGGAACTGGTGCGGTGCACGTAGACGGTGTCGCCCTTGTGGGTGGCGTTTTCGTGCCCCGGTCGGGAATGCCTCCCTCTGCCATCTCTTGGTGCCTTTGTCCGGTACCCGAGACAGGGAGTAGGAGGGGGAATGCCGATGAGCGCGGTCAGCGCCGCAAAGCCGACGTATCCCGGTGTCTACGTAGAAGAGCTTCCCAGCAGCACCCGCACGATCTCGACCCTGACCACGTCCGTGACCGCCTTTGTGGGTCACACCCGACGGGGTCCGCTCAACGAGCCGGTACGCGTCACCAGCTTCGCGGAGTTCGAGCGCCGCTTCGGCGGCCTCAGCGCGCAGAGCGCCGTCGGCTACGCGGTCCATCAGTTCTTCGGCAACGGCGGCACCGTCGCGGTGATCGTCCGGGTCGCCAAGGCCGGCAGCGGCAAGGCCGCCTGTGTCACCCTCAAGTCGACCGAGGGCCACAGCGAGGGCCCGGTCCTCGAAGTGCACGCCAAGGAGCCCGGCGTCTGGGGCAACGGCCTGCGCGTCGCCGTCGACCACGACACCCCGCGCCCCGACGAGACCTTCAACCTCAGGGTCTACGACGCCAAGGGCGACGCCCGCGAGAGCTTCACCGGCCTGTCCATGGACCCCGCGAACGGCCGCTACGCGCAGACCGTGATCAACGCGGGCTCGAAGCTGATCCGCGTCGAGGTCGTCGGCGAGGGCCGCCCCGACCCGTCCGGCACCGTCTCCAAGCCGTTCGGCGACGAACTGCCGAACCTGGAAGTCGACCTGACCGTCAAGATCGGTGAGGTGGAGCGCGAGTTCAAGCTCTACGACCCCGACTGCGACGGCGAAGCCCCGTGCAGCGTCGCCGAGCTGGCGCTGCTCCTGGAGCGCAAGCTGCGCGCCCTGCCCGACGCGCCCGGCAAGCACGCCTTCGCCGGCGTCGAGGTCACCGCCTTCGGCCGCCGTATCCAGGTCGTCGCCGGCTCCACCGACCCCGAGGACGTCGTCCGCTTCCTCGGCGAGTGCGCCAACGACCTCGGTCTGGAGGCCTCCGTCAACCCGCCGGTCTTCCCGCTGGAGGGCGGCGAGGACGGCGAGGCACCCGGCCCGCGCGACCTCATCGGCTCCGAGGGCGACAAGTCCGGCATCCAGGCGCTGCGCGGCGTCGCCGACGTCAACCTGCTGGCGCTGCCCGAACTCGCGGCGTACGAGAAGACCGAGGACGCCCTCACCGTCATCTCGGCCGCCCAGCGGCTGTGCGCCGAGCGGCGGATCTTCCTGCTGGTCGACGCGCCGAGCACCTGGGTCAGCGTCGACACCGCACGCGCCGGGCTCGCCGCCTTCGACGCCGTGCGCGGCAACCACGCGGGCCTGTACTTCCCGCACCTCCAGCTCACCGACCCGCTCACGGGCAGGCTGCGCTCCTTCCCGCCGTCCGGCGCGATCGCCGGCGTCATCGCCCGGACCGACTCCGAGCGCGGCGTGTGGAAGGCCCCGGCCGGCACCGAGGCGCGGCTCGCGGGCGTGCACTCGCTCACCGTCAACCTCACCGACCGTGAGGCCGGACTGCTCAACCCGCTCGGCGTCAACTGCCTGCGCACCTTCCCGGTCACCGGCCCGGTCGTCTGGGGTGCCCGCACGCTGGAGGGCTCGGACGCGCTCGACAGCGAGTGGAAGTACGTCCCCGTACGGCGGCTCGCCCTCCATGTGGAGGAGAGCCTCCAGCGCGGCCTGCAGTGGGTCGTGTTCGAGCCCAACGACGAGAACCTGTGGCAGCAGATCCGGCTCGCCGCCTCCTCGTATCTGCACACGCTGTTCCGTCAGGGCGCCTTCAAGGGCGGCACCCCGCGCGAGGCGTACTTCGTCAAGTGCGACAGCGACACGACGACCGCCGAGGACATCGAGAACGGCATCGTCAACGTCCTCGTCGGCATCGCACCGGTCCGGCCGGCGGAGTTCGTGATCGTCAAAATCCAGCAGACGTCCGGGCAGTTCGCGCTCTAGGCGCGGGGAATCGTGGAGAACTGAAGGAATCCGATGGCTGAGTTCACGGTCAACGCGCATCGCTTCGACCCCTACAAGAACTTCAAGTTCCTGGTCCTGTGGGACGGTCGGACGGTCGCGGGCATCAGCAAGATCAGTCCACTGAAGCGGACGACGGAAGTCGTCAAGCACCGGCACGGGGGCGACCCGTCATCGCCCCGCAAGTCGCCGGGCCGCTCCGAGTTCGAGGGCATCACCCTGGAGCGCGGCGTCACCCACGACCCCGAGTTCGACCGCTGGGCCAACAAGGTCTGGCAGGTCGGCGCGGGCCTCGGTTCCGAGGTGTCCCTCGCCGACTTCCGCAAGGACATAGTGATCCAGGTCCTCAACGAGGCCGGCCAGGTCGCCGTATCCCACAAGCTGTACCGGACCTGGCCCAGCGAGTACCAGGTCCTCGGCGAGCTCGACGCCAACGCCAACGCGGTCGCCATCCAGTCCCTGAAGCTCGAATGCGAGGGCTGGGAGCGGGACTACGAGGTGCCCGAGCCCGAGGAGCCGTCGTTCCTCAACCCGGCGTGATGTAGGACCGGTTGAGGGAAGCGGGGGGAGACGATGGCGATCACCGGGGCGGCCGAACTGCTGGCCACCTGGGAGGCGGGCCTCGCCGAGGCACCGTCCGGGCGCGCGCTGCTGCTGCACCGCACGGCGCGCCCGGACGTCGACGGCGCGGCCCTGCCGGTGCTGCCGGTGGGGGAGCGCGAGTCCGACCTGTTCGCGCTGCGCCGCGCCCTGTTCGGGGAGCGGATGCAGGTGCGGCTGGGGTGCTCGGCCTGCGGGGAGGACATGGAGTTCGACCTGGACGCCGGGGAGTTCGCTCGGTCGCTGGGCGGGCGGGGCGGTTCGGTTGAACCGGTGGATCCGACGGCCGGGGGCGACTCGTCCGCCGGGTCAGTCGGGTCGGCTGGCGCCGCCAGGTCCGTCCGGTCCGCCGGGTCCGTCGTGCGGGTCCAGCAGGGCGGCTGGGACGTCGAGTTCCGGCTGCCCGGTGTCGCCGATCTGACGGCGGCCGCCCGGGCCGCCGACCCGCGTATGGCCCTGCTCGCCCGCTGCCTGGTGTCGGCGACGCGCGAGGGGGCCGCCGTCGGCGCCGGTGACCTGCCCGTGCCGGTCCAGCGCCGGATCGCCGAGGCCGTCGAGGCCGCCGACCCGGGGGCCGACGTGACGCTCAACATCGCCTGCCCCGAGTGCGGTGCGGCCACCCGGGCCGAGCTCGACATCGCCTCCTACCTGTGGACCGAACTGGACGCCTGGGCAAGGGACCTGCTGCTCGACGTCCATCTGCTCGCCACCTCGTACGGCTGGAGCGAGCCGGAGATCCTGGCGCTCAGCCCGCTGCGGCGCCGCTACTACCTGGAGCTGTGTGCGGATGTCTGACACCGACGGGGCACCGGTGCCCGACTTCCTCGACCGGCTGATCGCCCGGCACGCCCCGGCTACCGGCGGTCCTCGCCCGGACGTGGTGCGGGTACGCCCGCGGCTGCCCGGCCCGTTCGAACGGGTGGAGGCGGTACGGGCCACGGCGGCCGAACCGGACGACGGCACCGACCTGTTGTGGCCGTCCACCACGCCCTCCGACACCCGGCGGACGGTGGCACCGCGCCCTGCACAGCCCGCCGCCCGGCTGCACACGGAACGCGAGCGGACGGTCGTACACACCGAGCACACCCCGGCCGACCCGGCACCGCGGCCCGCCCCGAGGGCCCTGCCCGACGCGCCGCTGCTGCGCCCCGTCGCGCCGGTCACCACGGGCCCGCGCCCGGCGCCCGACGCCGCACAGCGTGCGGTGAGCCGGGGCCGTCCGGAGCGGGGCTCCCCCCAGAGCGCGGCGTCCGTGCCCATCCCCCCGGGTGCGGACGCCGCTACCCCCGCCGCCGTGTCATCCCCCCTGCGGCCCAGCGCCGCCGACACGGCGGCGGCCCGGGACGCCGTACGACAGGCCGCGGCCCGGCGGCCCGGGAAGGCGCCCGAGCAGGTGGTCCAGGTGCAGATCGGGCGGCTGGAGGTGACGGCGGGACCGGCGCCGTCGGGCGGCGGCAGGCAGCGCACGTCCACCACGGGCCGTTCCGGGGCGACCTTGAGCCTGGCGGAGTACCTGGCGCGAGGGCGGGAGTGACATGACGGACCGAGGAACCGAGGAACCGACTTCATGAGCAACGCACTCGCCATCGCCCATGTCACCCAGGCCCTCGCCCTGCTGCTGGAATCCAATGTGGGCCCGGAGTTCGGCGAGGCCGTCAAGGTCGAACCGCGCAAGCCGCCGGCTGAACCGCCGGACCAGCCCACCATCAACGTGTTCCTGTACCAGGTCACGCCCAACACGGCGATGCGGGGCAACGACCTGCCGACCCGTGCCTCGGACGGCACGCTGATCAAGCGCCCGGCCGCCGCGCTGGACCTGCACTACCTGATCAGCGCGTACGGCGACGAGACGGAACTGGTCGGGCAGCGGCTGGTCGGCGCCGTCGTACGCACCCTGCACGAGATCCCGATCCTGCCGAAGGACGTCATCGAACAGGCAGGTGAGAAGCCGTATCTGACGGGCAGTGACCTGGCGGAGGCGGCACAGCGCGTGCGGTTCTCGCCGACGGTGATGGACATCGACGAGACGTCGAAGCTGTGGGGGATGCTCTACCAGACGCCGTACTCGCTGTCGGTGGTCTACCAGGCGTCCCTGATCTTCATCGACGGTCGCGAGACCCCCGTACCGGCGAAACCCGTGGAGCGGCCGGAGGTACGGGTGCTGCCGTTCGGAGCGCCGGGGGCGCCGGTTCCGCCGATAGTCGGTGACGATGCGTCAACCAGCGGTGAGGGAAGCGACGTTGAGGTCGGCGGGGCCGCTCAGCAGTCTGTCGCCAGGACGCCGGTGAAGACCCCGGCCAAGACACCGGCGAAAGCGGCGGCTGCCAAGGCGCCCGCGAAATCGCCCGCGAAGCCACCTGCCAAAGCCCCGGCACGTGGCCGGAAGGCGGCCCAGGCGAGCAAGTCGACGAAGCCGGGCGGAATCAAGCCCGGCACGGAGACGGACGGCGGAGCCGAAAGCACCGAGAACTGAGGGGCGGCATGGGAACGACGGGGGCAGGTGAGGACATGGGGACGAACGAGCGGAGCACGGCGGGTACTTCCGCGGCGACCGACGCACACGGCACAGGCGTGACGCTGACCGCGGAGATCCGGCGTGTCCTGTCCCGCATCGACGCCCACGCGGCAGGCGTCGGACCGGCCGACGGCGGTGGAGGCGCCTCGCAGCCCGACGCAGCGTCCGGCGCCCCCGGCTCCGCGAGCCCGGCCCCCCTGGCCGCCCCGGGCACCGCCCCCCTCGACGCCCTCGTCGGCTGCTTCGGCCTCACCGCCTTCGAACGCGACGTCATCCTCCTCACGGCCGCCGACGAGCTGGACCCCACGACAGCGGCCCGTTGCGCCGCGGCCGGCGGTGACCCGCAGCGGGCGTACCCGACCTTCTCCCTCGCCCTGGCCGCCCTCGCCGAACCGCACTGGAGCGCGCTCACGCCCGTGGCGCCGCTGCGCCGCTGGCGGATCGTCGAGCTGGACGACGAGTCCCGGCTGACGACCTCCCGACTGCGCCTGGACGAGCGGATCCTGCACTTCCTGCTGGGCTCGCCCTACCTGGACGCCCGTCTGCACGGCCGTCTGCGCCGCACGCCGGTGCCGGAGCAGTTGCCGCCGTCGTACGACGTGGCCGCGAGCCGGGCCGCCGAGGGCTGGACGACGGGGGCGAGCCCGGACGCGCCGCTGCTCGTCGAGGTGACCGGCGGTGATCTGCGCAGCCGGGCCGACATCGCCGCCGCGGCGGCCGCGCGGTCGGGGCTGGGGCTGTATGCCATGGGCGCCGAGGACGTACCGACGGACCCCGCCGAACGTGACCGGCTCGCCCGGCTGTGGCAGCGCGAGGCGATCCTGCTGCCCGCCGCGCTGCTGGTGGAGGTCGGCGACCTGGACCGCGACCAGCGGGCGGCGACGGACGCGTTCCTGGCCGGGGCGGCCGTACCGGTCGTCGTGTCGAGCGAGGACCCGCTGCGCACCGAGCGCGCACACGGCGCACGGGTGGTGGTGCCGCGTCTCGACGACGAGGAGCAGGTCGACCTGTGGGCGCAGGCGTTCCACCCGGTCGCCGACCTGGACGACGGCGAACTGCGCTCCCTGGTCGCGCAGTTCCAGCTCCCGCCGCACGTCGTACGCTCCGCCGCCACGACGGTACGCCGCCGGCTGCCGTACGAGGACGAGCTGGACGCCGCTCAACTCGCCTGGCGGGCCGGGCTTGAGGAGGCCCGCGTCGGCATGGACGAGCTGGGCCGCCGGATCGAGCCGGAGGCCGGCTGGGACGACCTGGTGCTGCACGAGCGGCAGTTGAACGTGCTGCGCGAGATCGTCGCGCACGTACGGCAGCGGGCCACCGTCCACCAGGAGTGGGGCTTCGCCGGCACGCTGCGCCGCGGCCTCGGCGTCACCGCGATGTTCGCGGGCGGCTCCGGCACCGGCAAGACGCTGGCCGCCGAGGTCATGGCCAAGGAGCTCGGCCTCGACCTGTTCGTCATCGACCTCTCGCAGGTCGTCAGCAAGTACATCGGCGAGACCGAGAAGAATCTGCGCCGTGTCTTCGACGCCGCAGAACGCGGCGGCGCGCTGCTGCTGTTCGACGAGGCCGACGCCCTCTTCGGCAAGCGCAGCGAGGTCAAGGACAGCCACGACCGGTACGCCAACCTGGAGGTCAGCTACCTGCTGATGCGGATGGAGGCCTACCGGGGCCTCGCCATCCTCACCACCAACATGAAGAAGGCCCTCGACACCGCCTTCATGCGCCGTATCCGCTTCGTCGTCGACTTCCCCTTCCCGGCCGAGCACGAGCGTGCCGAGATCTGGCGCCGGGTGCTGCCGTCACGGGCCCCGCTCAAGGGCATCGACCCCGGCCTCCTCGCCCAGCTCACCGTCGCGGGCGGCTCGATCCGCAACATCGCGCTGTCCGGGGCCTTCCTCGCGGCCGAGGAGGGTGACCGCCTCCAGATGCGGCACATGCTCGCGGCGGCTCGCACGGAGTATCTGAAGCTGGAGCGTTCCCTGACGCCGACGGAGGTCCGCGGATGGGTGTGAACACGAACGCTCGCGATGAGGCCCCCCGCGAGATCCGCGTGGAGATCGGCGAACTGGCCCTGCAGGGCTTCCGGGTCGACCCCGAACGGGTCTCCGCCGCGTTCGAACAGGAACTGTCGCGTCTGGTCCGCGCGCACGGCGTCCCGCTGGCCGCCGACGGCGCCCTCACCGTGGACGCGCTCACGGGCCTCCCGCCGCTGCCCGCCGGACTGTCCGCCCGCCGCCTCGGCCAGGAACTGGCCCGTGTCGTGCACGAGGGGCTCAGTGGCCACGGGGAGGCGACACGATGAGCAACTCCCAGTCTCAGGACGCCCGTTCGGAGCAGTCGGCCGAACAGCGCCGTCGCAAGCGCAGGGAACGCGCCGCCCAGTCCCGCACCCCGGAACCCAAGGACATCGTCAGCGGCGCCGGCCAGCCCCTCGACCCCGGCGTGCGCCGGGAGCTGGAGGAACAGCTCGGCCACGACCTCAGCCGGGTACGCCTGCACACCGACCGCGACGCCGGACAGCTGACCGACCTCCTCGGCGCGGACGCGGTCGCGGTCGGCCAGGACATCTTCTTCCGCGCGGGCGCCTTCAAACCGGGCACCGACGAGGGCCGCCGCCTCCTCGCCCACGAGCTCCTGCACACCGTCCAGAACCCGCACGGCCTCGGCACCCTGCGCGCCGGACGCGAGCTGGGCGCGGTCAGCCTGCCGCAGCAGGCGATCGAGCGGGAGGCGGAGGCGGGGGCGCAGGACCTCGTACGCGACCCGGAGGCCGGACCGGAGACGGCGCACGTCGAGCAGGACCAGGCCACCCCCGGCTGGCTGCGCTACGCCACCGTCGACGCCGACCGCAACCGCACCGAGGCCATGGACCCGGCGACCCTGGTCGACCGGGTGGCCAACTCCGTCGTACGTTCCCTGCGCGGCGACCCCGAGGACCTCTCCCAGCGCACCCGCAAGCAACTCGCCCGACTGCCGGAGGAGTTGCTGGACGGCGTCCTCGTCCGGCTGGAGAACCGGCTGCTCGCCCCCGAGCACGACCGGGTGCTCGACCTGGTCGACGAGGTCGAGGCGTACGACGACCATGCCGAGGCCCCGGAACGCAGCGCGCACGACGCCCCGGAGATCGAGCCGGACCTGGCGGAACAGGTGCGTACCGAGCGCGAGAACGAGCGGCGGGACGCGGAGGAGCGCGAGGCGGAGGAAGAGCGCCCCGCGCTCGCGCCCGGGCCGGAGAAGGAGCGGGCCGACGAGGAGGGCGCGGCCGGCAGCACTCCGCAGAACGGTGGTACGCCGGAGCACGGGACGACTCCGCAGGGCGGCGGGGCGCCGCGCGGGACGGAGCCGGAGGCGGGGACGGGGTCGTCCGGTGCGGGATCCGCCGGGGCCGGGGCCTCCCGGGCGTCCGGGGGAGGGGCCGGAGAGGCGGCGTCGTCCGCCGCGCCTGCGGCCCAGAAGGAGCAGTCCTCGGGGTCCACGGCGTCCTCGGCTTCCGGTGGGAAGGCGGCGGGCGGGCAGCAGGGCGGCGAGAAGAAGTCCCACGACGCGGGTGGCGGCAAGGAGAAGGCCGGTAAGGAGGAAGCCGGCAAGGAGGCCGCCGAGCAGGAGCAGGCGCCCGCCGCGAGCAAGGAGGAGTCCGCGGCGAAGAACCGGCCGGGCGCGGCCGAGGCGATGGCGGCGGGCCGGCAGCTCAAGCAGCAGGACAAGCGGGGCCAGGAGAAGCCCAAGGGTTCACCGGCCGCCTCCGGCAAGGACACCCAGCTGGCGGGCAAGTTCAGCACGCTGGAGGGGAAGCGCAACCAGGACGTCGAGGGCCTGGAGGAGGAGACCGAGGACGACTCCGTCGGCTCCGGCGGCGACTCTGAGGTCGACGTCGGCGGCGAGGAGCCGAGCGCCTGGGACATCAAGCTCCAGCCCGAGGACTTCCTGCCGAAGCAGGACCTCGACGTGTCCGGCGTACCGACGGCGGACGACCTGGACCCGTCCTCGTCCGCCACCCCGGCGGTCCCGTCCTTCCCCGCTCCACCGCCCACCAGGGCCGACGAGGTACAGGCACAGCGGGACGCGGAGGACGTCGAGGACGAGGCGGCGGAGCCCGAGCCCGAAGAGGCTCTCGCGGAGGAGGCGGAGTCGTCGTCGGCACCCGAGACCGAGGGCGGGCCGCAGAGCGACGGCGGGTTCGGCGGCCTCGCCCTGGAGAAGGCCGCGGCGCCGCTCACGCCGGGCGCGGCGACCCGGGACCCGAAGGCGGGCGACGACCCGAAGGTGGGGGCGGTCGCGGCGCAGACGACCGTGCAGGAGGCGCCGGGCAAGTCGGACGGGAAGTCCGAGGACGGCGGCGCGGCCAAGGAGCCGGCGGCCAAGGAGGAGAAGGGTACGGCGGCGGCCGGTGACAAGGCCGGGGCGGCGCCGGAGAAGGAGTCCCAGCAGGCGGCGGGCGGCAGGTCCGCGCAGGCCGAAGCCGGGGGCAAGGAGAGCGCGCAGGAGTCGGGGGGCGGCGCCGGTTCGGCGGCTGCCGGTTCACAGAAGCCGGAGGGCTTGCAGGACACGGGCGCGGCGGCGGGCGGAGCGGCCGGACAGACAGGGCAGGCCGGACAGACCGGTCCGGGCGGTCCGGGTGCGTCCGGTGGGACGTCCGCCGGTGGCACGGCCGGTGGCGCGGGTGCGTCGGAGACGGCAGCGTCGGGCGGTACGGCACAGGAGAGCGCGCCCGAGTCCGGTGCACGTACGGAGGCCCCGGCGACGCGTACGGAGACCCCGGCCGCGGCACCCAAGTCGGCGCCTGCCGCTCAGGAGTCCACCCCCGCGTCCGCGCCGCAGTCCGCCCCTAAGGCGGCCCCCGAGGCGAAGGACGCGCCGGAGACGGCACCGGCACCCAAGGCGGCACCGTCCCGCGGATCGTCGGGCGGTGGCGGTGGCGGTGGCGGTGGCGGTGGTGGCGGTGGCGGTGGTGGGGCGCCCGCCCCGGCCCGCGGAAAGGGCAAGAAGGACTCCGCCCCGGCTCCGAACCTCTCGGGCGTCTCCCCGGAGGCGGGCCTGTCCACCGCCTCGAAGCTCAAGCCGCACAAGGCACTTCAGGCCATGGGCTCAGTGGGCGGCGCCGTGGACCGTACGGTCGGCGACGAACACAAGACGCTCGCCTCCGCACCGCCCTCCATGCAGCGCCCGGCGGGCGCGCCCCAGACCCTGGAGGGCAAGCCGAACACGGACGCCCCGGCCGCGTACTCGCAGGATCCGGCCGCCGAGGCGCAGTCGCCGGACCAGGAGAACGCCGAGGTCACCGGCGAGAAGGAGCCCGAGGGCCAGATCGAGGCGGAGAAGGCCGAGGAGCCCGGCGGCTGGGACACCTTCAAGATGGCCCTGGGCTTCATCGGCGGCAAGATCGTGAACGGGGTCGCGAGTCTCTTCGGCGCCGACGAACCCGTCGTCGATCCACAGGAGTTGGCCGCGAAGTTCGCCGGCCTGCCCACGAAGGACGAGGCGCTCAAGAAGGCCCAGGCGGGCAACGCGCCGGGCGTCGAGATGCAGGGCGGCGCCGAGCAGGCGTCCGGCGAACAGGGCGGCCACGTCGACGCCAAGGGCCAGGAGACCCTCGGGACGGCCCAGGACGACGCCGGTCGCGGGATGGGCGAGGACCAGGTCTACCCGAACGCTCCCAAGGAGCAGATGTCCGCGAAGGTGCCGGGCCGGGGTGGCGGCGGCGAGGGAGTCGCCGTCGAGGGCGGGGGCGCGACCGGTGCCGTACCGCCGGAGGCGGCGTCCGAAGTCGCGGAGCACGAGCGCGGGCCGCAGTTCCAGGCCGCGTTCAGCGAGGGCCAGAAGGGCGTGTCCGAGGGCCGTCAGGCCAAGGACCGTGACTTCCGCGACTCGCAGGCGAAGCACAAGCAGCAGGTCGACGCCGAGATCAAGACCAATACCGAAACCCAGACGGGCGAGCGCGAGAAGGCGATGGCCGATGTCACCGCCCAGCGCGAGGACTGGCGTTCGGAGCAGGACAAGGAGCTCAAGAGCCTCGGCGACAAGAAGACGGACCGGCAGGAGAAGGTCCGCGAGGACGTCAAGACCGAGGAGAAGAAGACAGACGACAAGGTCGACACGGAGAAGGAGGGCAGCGACAAGAAGATCAAGGAGAAGGCGGACAACGCCGAGAAGGAGGCGAACGGGAAGAAGGACGGCGCTGCCGAGGAGTCGGGCAACTGGCTCTCGAAGGCCTTCGACTGGATCAAACAGAAGGTCATCGAGATCAAGAACGCGATCGTCAAGGTCATTCGTGACGCTCGCGACGCGGTCATCACCTTCATCCGTGACTTCAAGAAGAACGTCGAGCAATGGATCAACGCCGCCCGTAAGGCCATCGTCGACGCGATCAAGAACCTGATCAAGGATCTGATCGAGTTCGCGAAGGCGATGGTGCGGGCGGTCATCGATCTGGCCAAGCGCATCCGGAACCTGATCACCTCACTGATCAATGCGGCGATCGCACTCGTCAACAGGCTCGCCGCCGCCCTGAAACAGGCCATCAGCGACCTCCTCGACGCCATCGGCAAGCTGCTCAGCAGCATCCTGGAAATCCTGAAGAAAGCCCTCCTGGACGTCGTCAAGGCCGTCGTGGACGCGGTCAAGGCGGTCCTGGACTTCGCCGCCGGACTCCTGAACGCCCTCGGCGACTTCATGCTCATCGCCGTCGACTTCCTCTCCGACCCCGGCGGTTGGCGGAGCGGCGCCAAGAACTCCGCTGTCGACGGCGCGAAGAACCACCTCTTCCGCGAGGTCAAGGCTGCCGTCAAGGAATGGTTCCAGTCCAAGATCGAGGAGATCATCGGCGTCCCGAAGGCCATCCTCGACAAACTGATCAAGGGCGGCATCACCCTCGAACAGATCGTCAAGGAGACCTGGGACGCCATCGTCCCCCAACTCCCCTTCATCATCGGCGAGATCGTCATCACCAAGGTCATCGCCAAACTGATCCCCGGCGCCGGCTGGGTCATGGCCGTCATCGACGCCATCCGCACGGCCATCGGCGCCCTCGGCGAAATCCTGCGCGCGATGGGCGCGGTACTCGACTGGCTGAAGGCGGTCCGCAGCGGCGGCGCCGGCATCCTGTTCGCGAAGGCGGTCGCCGCGGGGATCGTGGCGTTGCTGGAGCTGGCCTATGAAGCGTTGCTGAGCGGGATCGGCAAGTACGTGGCGAAGGTGGGGCGGCGCTTCAAGGGCATTGCGGAGAGGCTGGGCCGGGGCAAGGGGGAAAAGCCGGGCGGTGGCAGGGGTGCCGGAGCTGATGGCGCTGACGGCAAGGGCGGGGACAAGGAGCCCCGGACGGAACCCACGAAGATGCCGCACACGGCGCCGACGACTCACTCGGCCCCGAAGACGCACTCGGCTACGACAGCGAAGCCGGGGCAACGCAAGGACGGCGCCCCCGGAAAGCCCAAGACGCACACCGGCCCCGACAAGCCCACACCCGCAACGGCCAAGGACAAGAACGGTCAGCCGAAGGACCAGGCCGAGAAGCCGGACACCAAGCCGACCCCGGCGGTGAAGCCGAAGCCGAAGGCGGACCCCCCGGCCAGGCCGAAGTCGGCCCCGGAGCCGAAACCGACCGACGGCAAGGGCGCGGGCAAGCCGAAGGATGACAAGGACACCGCGAGCACATCCACGCCCAAGGGCACCGACAGCCGGACCCCGGACAAGCCGAAGGAGCAAGACCCGAGCAGGCCGAGGGGCGACGGGAAGGGCTCTCCGGCCAAACCCAAGGAGGACCCGGGGGCTCCCAAGCCGAAGACGGACAAGGACGCTCCGGCCAAGTCGAAACAGGACGCGGACAAGGGCGGGCCCGACCGCAAGCCGGGCAAGGATTCAGAAGCCGGTCCCGGCAGGCGCGACAAGGACGGACCGTCCCGCAAGCCGGACAAGGACGGTCCGGGGCGTGGACCCGACAAGCGCGGGCCTGGACGTCGGCCGGACAAGGACGGTCCGGGGCGGCGTCGGCCGGACAGGAGCGGACCGGGACGCAAGCCCGAGCGGACCGGACCTGCCCGTCCGAAGAGCCAGGAGGACAAGGACAAGCGGCGTCAGGAGGAGGAGAACAAGGACAAGCGCCTGGCGGAGATCGTCGCCCGGATTCGCCCGCTGCTGCGCAAGCGGCTGGGCAAGGGGATGGACCCCGACGTGCACCGCCAGTTGCTGGAGAACCTGCGGCGCCATTACCGGCTCACCCGGCTGGCTAAGACGGGTGGCCCCGACTTCTCCATCGCGGCCACCCTCAATCCCACGGCACCGGTCACGACCGGCCACACCCAGGCCGAGGACTACGACACCGACGACTACGAAGAGCACATCGACTACCTCAAGCCGCATCCGGACCCCGACCTGCCGTCACCTCGCATTCCGGAGTTCGCGAACGGTGTGCTCGCGAAGAACTTCAAGGCCGAATACCTGAACAAGGAATTCGCCCAGGCCCACGGAGAGAAGGCGAACTCCCGCCTGCTGCAGGAGCCCATCGGATTCCGGTACCTCAACAAGTACGACCTCAACACGGATCGCAGCAACTATTGGGTCCGGATGCACCTGCTCACGGAGAAGCTCGGCGGGCCCTTCCTCGGATCCAACCTGGTGCCGGCTCGTAGCGCCGTCAACAACCCCGAATTCAAGTGGAATATCGAGCAGCATCCGGAGAAGGAGATGCGGCGGCCGGACAGCAGCCGCGACGACAAACTGCGCATGGTCTGGTACAAGATCGACCTGACCTGGTGGCAGAGCACGGTCAAGGGATTCCCGCAGTCCATCACTGCGACCTGGGGCACGTACCGATACGACAAGGATGCCGACGAATGGAAGGAGAAGCAGCCGAGCAACCGTGGTCGGCTGAACTACACGGCAGGGCCGTTGGAGAGGCCGCCCGCGCCTGCCGGCCAGCGCAGCCTGGTGAACGTCAATCGTGACTCCAACCGCCGCATGGTGCGCATGCTGGGCGTCTCCCCGGCTTTCGCCGAGGCCATCAGATATGTCCGCGCTCACGACGGAGATGGATCACCGGCGACCCGTGCGCCGAACAACACCCAGGAACTCGTCGACCGTCTGAACAACCTGCCAGACAGGCGAAAGAACCGGATGTTGGACTTCCGGGCGGGAATCATCGCCCTGGCGACCGCAGAACAAGACAGCCATCTCGCGTTCTGAGGCGCATGCGGAGATGAAGACCGAGACCTGCAACAAGAGTGGAGAGCCACACATGCGCACCCCGACCGACATCGAACGAAAGCTGCTGCAGGCGCAACAGGAGATTTTGGACTGTGCCGACATCACCGTGGACCGCTCGGTCACCGGGGAACTCGGGCAGATCTTCGAGGAGACGCCCGTGCTCTTCTCCTATTTGCCGGAATGGGAGGGTGTGACGTTCAGTCGTGACCTGTGCGTGCACAGTCCGCGCATCACCGAGCTCGCCAACTGCTGGCACAGTGACCTGTCCGCCGACAGCGAAGAACTCCACGGCGAGTTCCGTGTGGCCGATCTGTTCACCGCCGTGCGCAAACACCCGCCGAACCTGGCGTGGACCGGTTCCACCGACGACGAACGGGAGTTCTTCACCCAGTTGCGCGTCGTCGACGAGACCCCGCTGGCCGCGACCGGACAACTCGCGGCCATCAGGATCCAGCAGGGCGTCGACCCTCTGGAGATGTGGTATTACGACATGGAATTGACCAGCGTCGAAGGCCGAACGAGCCAATGCGTCCGGCTCGATCTGACTTATCCCGCATACTTGGAACAACTTGCCATCACCAAGGGCACCTTGGGATGGCAACACCTCTTCACCGAGGAACCGCCCTTCGGGCACCCGGACTTCGCGGATGTCGTGCAGCGCCTGACGACCATGCTGGACGTTTTCCCGCGCCTGTTCCCGGCCTGGAACTACTCCGAGCTCGCGAGCCGCTTGGAGGCCCGCCTGTGACCCGCTACGCAGACATCCCCAAACCCATCCGCTCCGGAATAGTCGTCGTCAACCCCGACACCGGCACCCCCCAGCGGATCATCGTCCTGCAGTTCAACCCGGACACCCTGGAACGCAGTGTCGCCCCCCAGTCCGCCGGTGACAGCGGTGACGCCGGGGGTGGCGGGACCGGTAGCGGCGACCGCAACGAGGCCCTCCGGCTCAAGGGTCCTGCCCAGGAGACCTGGAAGTTCACCGCCGAGATCGACGCCACCGACCAGTTCGAGGTCGCCGCGCCCGACGGGATCCACCCGCAGCTAGCCACGCTCGAAATGCTGGTGCAACCGACCACGGCCCAGCTCCGCGCGGCGATGAAGCTCTCCCAGAAGGGCGCCATCGAGATCAGCCCGATCGAGATGCCGCTCACCCTCTTCACCTGGGGAAGTAAGCGAGTCATGCCCGTCCGGCTCACCGAGCTCTCCGTCAACGAGTCCGCCTTCGACGTGAACCTCAACCCCATCCGCGCCTCCCTCAGCATCGGCATGAAGATCCTCACCGTCAGCGATCTCCCCGCCGGTCACCGCGGCGCCGATCTGTACATGGCGCATCTCGCCCAGAAGGAACGCCTCGCCGCAGCGGCACGCGGCGGCAGCCTCGGTTCCCTCGGGCTCGGAGGCGGAATCGGAACCAACGCCGTGATCGGAAGGGGCTGAGGAGCACACCATGGCCGACATCGAGCCGTACGAGAACGCCCTGGACGCCATCCCGGGTGCGCATCCCTACCCCCGCACCAGCCGCTACCACGACGCCGAGATCGGGATCCACCGCCGTCCCGACGGCACCGAAGTCCGGTACACCAAGCGCCGCCTGCTGCCCCCGCTCGACCAGAACCCGGACACCGCCGACGACACCCAGCCCCACACCGTCGGCGCCGGCGAGCGCCCCGATCTGCTCGCGCAGCGCTACTTCGGCGACTCGGACCAGTGGTGGCAGATCGCCGACGCCAACCCGGTACTGGACCCACGGGAGTTGACCGACGAGGCCGGGCGCGTCATCGACATCCCGCTCGCCGGCGGGTTCCCGGGCGGCAGGGGGGACCGGCGTGTTTGATCTGCCCGTGGGGCAGGGCCCCGTCCACATCACGCTCCTCATGGGGCCGAAGCTCGCCCGGCCCGTCCCGGCCGAGGTGACCGAGGCCCTGCTGTCCGCGCAGATCACGGCCACCGCGGGGGAGCGGAGCGGGTTCCAGCTCGCCTTCGACCTCACCAAGAACGGGATCATCAGCCGACGGCTGCTGCCGGAAGGGTTCTTCGACCCCAAGACTCGGCTCATCGTCACCGTCTCGGTGAAGGGCACACCCGACGTCCTCTTCGACGGGCTCATCGTCCGGCACGAGGTCGGCGCCAGCAACCAGCCCGGCCACTCCACCCTCACCGTCACCGGCGAGGACCTGACGCTGCTCATGGACCTGGAGGAGCGCACCGCCCGGTACCCGAACCTGCCGCCCTCCGAGCGGGTGCTCGCCATCCTGCGCCGCTACTCCGACTACGGCATCCGGCCCGACGTCTACAACGAGAAGGTCACCCAGCCCCCGCACCAGGACCTGCGCGTGCACTACCAGACGCAGACCGACCTGCAGTACGTCACCGAGCTCGCGCGGGCGAACGGCTACACCTTCTATCTGGAGCCAGGGCCCAACCCGGGTCAGTCCTCGGCCCGTTGGGGACCGGATGTCCGGCTCGGCATCCGCCAGCACGCCCTCAGCGTCAACATGGACGCCAACTCCACCGTCGACCAGCTGACGTTCGCCTACGACGGCACCGCGCGCGAAGAGCCGCAGGCCCGTTGGCAGAACCCCGAGAACCGGCAGTCAGCGCTGCTCCCGCAGCCGTCCATCAGCCCGCTCCGCCCGCCCCTCGGCAAGCGGCCCACCCCGGCCCTCAAACGCAGGACGCTCTCCGGCACAGCCAAGCAGCAGCGCGAGCAGGCCGAGGCCGAACTCCTCGCCCGGGCCGCCGTGTCCGCCGACGTCGTCTCCGGGTCCGGCTCGCTCGACGTCATCCGGCACGGCTACATCCTCCAGCCGCGCCAGCTCGTCGGCGTACGCGGCTCGGGACGGGCGTACGACGGCGACTACTTCGTCAAGTCCGTGACGCACAACCTGCGTCCCGGCTCGTACCAGCAGAACTTCACCCTCTCCAGGGAGGGACTGGAAGCACGCAGCGACTACGTCCGGCCCTGACCGGCACAGGCATCGGCACGGCACCACCTCACGACCCACCCATGACCAGGAGCAGTTCACATGGCGGCACCCAGCAATCGCTACCTCGGAAAGTTCCGCGGCCGAGTCGTGGACAACAACGATCCGCTGCACATCGGTCGGATCACTGTCGAGGTACCCGACGTCCTGGGTGACGAGCCGTCGACCTGGGCGCTGCCCTGTCTGCCGTTCACCGGGCCGCAGGCGGGCCAGTTCGTGGTGCCGGCGCCGGGGGCCGGTGTGTGGGTCGAGTTCGAGCAGGGAGATCCCAGCTTTCCGGTGTGGACGGGATGCTGGTACGGGGATCAGGGCGAGCTGCCGCCCGATGCCCGCCGTCTCGTGCAGCCCGCGTCGCAGGCCAAGCCCGTCGTGGTGCAGACACCCGAGGCGCACAAGATCGTGATGAGCGACCCGCCGGGCCCCGATCAGGGGATTCTGCTGCAGGCCCAGGGCGGCGCGTACATCCGCATCACCAAGGAAACCATCGTGATCTCCAACGGCCTCGGCGCGGAGGTCATCCTGCGCGGAAACCAAGTGGACGTGAACGAGGGCCAGTTGACCATCGCGTCCAAGCGCTGAGAACCGGGGGAAGGAAGAACGTGTCCGGGACATCCGGGAGTCTGCTCGACGCCAACGCCGTGATCGGCTGCCCGCACGGCGGTCGCGTCACCGCCGCCAGCTCACCGTCCGGCGGCGTACGCAGCGCGGGCGCCGCCGTAGCCACGGCCGCCCACAGCTACGTCGTCACCGGCTGCCCGCACACCGTGAACGGCGTGCCCACGCCCTGCGTGACGGTCCGCTGGACCGCCGGCAGCACCGGCATCACCGTCGACGGCGCGGCCGTACTGCTCGACACCACCGCGGCCGAGTGCTTCACAGCCGCCTTCGTGCCGCAAGGACCACCCGTCGTCCAGGCCGCGCAGCGAAAGGTCACCGTCCGATGAGCCGCCGAACCAGCCAACGCCCGCGCAGCGACGTCGCCTTCCCCTTCCACCCCGACCGCCGGGGCCGCACCGCGCACGCCACCCACGGCGAGCATGTGCACGACCTCATCGAGCAGTTGCTGTTCACCAGCCCCGGCGAGCGCGTGATGCGGCCCGACTTCGGGTGCGGGCTGCTCGACCTGGTCTTCGCGCCGACCAGTCCCGAGCTGGTCAGCACCCTCGAACTCTCCGTCCAGGCCTCGCTCCAGCGCTGGCTCGGCGATCTCATCGACGTGGAGGCCCTCGACGTGATCAGCGAGGACAACGTCGTCCGTGTGTACCTGTCGTATGTCATACGCGCCGACGGTGCGCGCCGCGACGACGTCTTCGAAGGGAGGGCCACGGCATGACCGGTACGACCACCACCTCCCGCCGGGCCAAGGTCCGCGCCGCCCAGCTGAACGGAGTCGACTCCGTCGAGGTCGGCGACGACGGTCTGCTGCTCACCGTCACCTTCCTCGGCAAGGCCCCGCACGGCCTGGTCCCCGAGAACGTCCGCATCGACGGCGGCCGCCGCATCACCGGCATCACCGCCGTGGACGTCAGCGTGGAGCGCGAGGAGGACGCCGAGCTCGACGACCGGCTCTACGTCACCCTCGACAAGGCCGGCGACACCTCCCGCTACCGGCTCTCGCTCGTGGAGACCGATCCGTACGGCCGCCCGGGCACCGAGCCCTTCCGCGGCTTCGACCAGCGCTACCACAGCGCCACCTTCGTCTTCCGGCCCGACTGCCCGACTCCCTTCGACTGCAAGGAAGACGGACGGCCCGGCGCCGACTTCCCGTCCGCGCCCGTCATCGACTACACCGCCCGCGACTACGACACCATCCGCAAGCTGCTCCTGGACCGGCTCGCGCTCACCACCCCGGACTGGGTCGAGCGCAACCCCGCCGACCTGGGCATGACCCTGGTCGAGCTGCTCGCCCACACCGGCGACCAGATCAGCTACCAGCAGGACGCGGTCGCCACCGAGGCCTATCTCGACACCGCCCGGCGTCGGGTCTCCGTACGGCGGCACGTGCGGCTCATCGACTACGCGATGCACGACGGGTGCACGGCGCGCGCCTACGTCGCCGTCGAGACCGCCGGCGACCACACGCTCGCCCCGGGAACCTTCCGTTTCGCCTCCGTCGACGTCCGCACCCTCGACCCGCACGACCGCCCCGAGCCCGGCACGGTCGTCGACGAGGCCGACCTCGGCGACCTCGACGAGCGCGGCTCGGTGGAGGTCTTCGAACCCGTCGTCACCGTCGACCCGCTGGAGCTGCGCGTCGCGCACAACGCGATCCGCCTGTGGACGTGGGGCGGCGAGGTCTGCACCCTGCCGAAGGGCGCCACCGCGGCCACACTGCGCGACGAGTGGGTCGACCAGGAGACCTGCCGGGAGCGCCGACTCGACCTCAGGCCCGGTGACCTGCTCGTCCTGGAGGAGGTCAGGGGCCCGCGCACCGGCACCCCCGGCGACGCCGACCCCGGCCACCGGCAGGCCGTACGCATCACCTCCGTCACCCCGGCCGTGGACCGCATCGAGGACCAGCCGGTCCTGGAGGTCACCTGGGACGCCGGGGACGCCCTGCGTTTCCCGCTCTGCCTCACCACGCGCGGCGGCCGGGACTGTCTGCCCGTCGAGGACGTGAGCCTCGCCCGCGGCAACGTGGTCCTCGTGGACCACGGCCGTACGCTGCACGGTCTGCCCGAGACGTTCACCGTCCCGCAGGTGCCCGCCGAGGTCGCCCCCTGCGACCCTCCCGCCTTCGGCTGCCACGACCGCGAGGAGGGCAACGCGCCCGCCCGGCTCATCAACTCCCTCACGGACAAGGCCGAGTCCGGCGAGGCGCTGGCTCCGGACGACGTCCGTGAGCTGTTCCAGGTGGTCGGCGAAGCGGCGGCCAACCGCGCCGGAATCGGTCTGGAACGCGCCGGTCAGCGGCATGAGCGTGTCGTGCCCGGCACCGCGTACGCCCAGGCCGCCGCCCTGCGCACACTGCTCGCCCAGTCGGTCTACCCGGGCATCCAGCCCCGGTTCCGTCCCGTTCTCGACCGCGCGCCCGTGGTGCAGGCGGTCCCGTTCCCGGACCTCGGCACCGTCGCCGCCGGACAGGCCGAGCGGATCGGCGCGATTCCGGGGCGGGTACGGCAGCGGCTCGTCGAGCTGTGGCGCAGCGCCCGGGACCGGGACGGCCTCGCGGACGCCGAGATCGCCGAATTGACCGTGATCTACGGGCTGCGGATCCTGGAGCGCATCGAGCTGCGCCGCCATCCCGTCCGTGCCCTGCGTGAACTCCTGTTCCGCAGCGACCAGTTGCTCGACGCCAAGCTGCGCCGGATCGAGGTCCTGACGGCGCGCGCCCGCGCCGGCACCGTCCTGGACGGGCACATCGCCTGGGAGATCGCCCACAGCTGGGGGCCGTCGTACGCCGCCGGACTGCACCCCGAGGAACTGGTGCTGCGCGGCTCCGCGACCGCCGCGCTCGACCAGGACCCGCGTCGCGCCCTGCCCGCCGTACGCCTCCACACCGGTGAGGACGAGGTCTGGGAGGCGCGCCGCGACCTGCTCGACGGCGGACCGCGCGACCGGCACTTCGTCGGTGAGCTGGAGGACGACGGCCGTCTCGCCCTGCGCTTCGGCGACGGACGGCACGGTGCCAGGCCCACGCCCGGGTCCCGGCTCGTCGCGCACTACCGGCTCGGCGGCGGAACGGCCGGCAACGTCGGCGCCGAGGCCATCAACCACCTCGTCGTCCAGTCGGACTGCGATCAGCCGCCCGCCGCCGTGGTCCGCAACCCGCTGCCCGCCGTCGGCGGCACAGAACCCGAACCTGTCGAGCAGGTACGCCAGTTGGCCCCGCTCGACCTGCGCCGCACCCGGCTGCGCGCGGTCACCGCCGAGGACTACGCGGCCTTCGCCGCCGCCCTGCCCGGCGTCCAGCGCGCGGCGGCGGAGCTGCGCTGGACCGGCAGCGTGCAGGAGGCGCACGTCTCGGTCGACGCGTACGGCACCGCCGCCCCGTCGGCCGAGCTGCTCGCCTCGGTCGCGCAGGCGCTGGAGCCGTACCGGCGCATCGGCCACGACCTCGTGGTCGGAGCCGCGCGTCTCGTCCCGCTGGACATCGCCCTGACCGTCTGTGCCAAGCCGGGCCACCAGCACGGGCAGATCCTGGCCGAGCTGTACCGCGTCCTGGGCAACGGCCGCCTCGCCGACGGGCGCCTGGGCTTGTTCCACCCCGACGCGCTGACCTTCGGCGAACCGGTGCGGCTCAGCCGGCTGGTCGCCGTCGCGGCTGCCGTGTCCGGCGTGGAGAGCGTCGAAGTGACCCGGCTGCGGAGGCTGTTCGAGCCGGACCGAGGAGAGAGGGAGGACGGCGTGCTGCGGCTCGGCCCGCTGGAGATCGCCACCTGCGACAACGACCCCGACCGGCCGGAGAACGGCCGGCTGGCGATTTCCCTGGGAGGTGCCCGATGACGGAGATCCCCATGACCGAGGGCACGATCACCGACGACTGCGGCTGCGGCGGCGCCTGCCGCGGCGGCCACGACGAGCGCCTCGCCCCGGCCCCCGTGCACAACCCGCCCGGCCGCTCGGCGCTCGACTACCGCGTCGGCGAGTACGGCTCCTTCCGGGCCGCCCTGCTCGACCGCCTCGCCTCACCGGCGTACCCCGCTCTCAACGGCCTGACCGTGCGCACCCCGGACGACCCGGCGATCGGCCTGCTCGACGCCACCGCCGTCCTCGGTGACCTGCTCACCTTCCACTCCGAGCGCATCGCCGACGAGGCCTACATCCGCACGGCCAACGAGCACCGCTCCCTGGTCCTGCTCGGCCGTCTCGTCGGCCACCGCCCGCGCCCCGGCGTCGCCGCCGCCACGCATCTGGCGTACACGCTGGAACGCGACCCACGCGCCGAGGCCCTGTCCGTGCTGATCCCCCGCGGCGCCCGCAGCCACAGCGTGCCCGCCTCGGCCGACGAGCAGTCCCTCACCTTCGAGACGAGCCGCGACCTGACGGCCCGCTGGGACTGGAACGAGCTGAAGGTACGCCGTCGGCGCCCCTCCCTCGTCACACCCGAGGACCTGGAGCGCCGCTCGGAGCTCTTCGTCGAGGGCACCGCGAACTCCCTCCAGACCGGCGACCAGCTGCTCTTCGTCTTCGGTGAACAGGCGGGCGGTGAGCGCAAGTTGCTGCCGGTCGCGAAGGCGCGGGTCGACCGGGAGGACGAGATCACGGCGATCTCCCTGCCGAAGTCCGCGCCGCCGACGCTGAAGGAGCTCGTCGACGAGGTGCGGCGCTGGACCGCCGACCCCGCGGTGCCGGGCGAGCCGGGCGATGAGCCGCCGACGCCGGAGGTGCCGAACCCTCGGCCCGTCAGTCGGCTGATCGAGGACTTCGAGGATCAGGTTCTCGCGCCGCTGCGAGAGGATCTGGACGAGATCAAGAGTCCTGAGCGGCTGGCGGCGCGGCTTGTGGAGCCGGTTGCGCGTCTTGGTGAGGCTCAGGTGTTGGCCGAGCCGTACGAGGATGTCGCCGCTTGGTTCGAGCAGTTGGAGGCGGTGCTGGCCGAACTTGGCGAGCGCGCGTTGGAGTTGGCACCGGCGCAGTCGGAAGAGGCAGGTAGTCGGTCGTCTGCTGCGCCGTTGGGGCTGGTCGCGCCCCGCGGCGGAGCCGCAGATCGATACAGCCCCGCGCCCCTTGAGAACAACGGCGATGCGCGTGCCGCTGCTCTTCAAGCCCTGGGTGCTGTACTTCCCGCCCTGCACGCCTCCGCCCCCGCCCCGCGCGGCGGCAGCGGCTCCCAGCGACCCGGTACCGACACCGCCCGGCTGCTCTCCGCGCTCAACCCCTCCCTCGGCACCCTGTACCCGGCGTGGCGCACTGCCGCCGCCCCCGGTACTCCGCAGCTTCTGCGGGAACTGCTCGCCCTGCGGGTCACCGCCGCTCCCTTCGGTGCCACGGCCCCGCTCAAGCCGGTTCAGGACGACCGCGGGCGGGTCATCCGTACCGCCGACTGGCCGCTCACCGGCGCCGTCCTGGTCAGCATGCGCGTCGTGTACGACCCGGCGGGCCGGACGCAGGTGCGGGCCGAGTTCCAGTACGTCGAGGGCAGCAACTCCGACCAGCGGGCGGAGAACCTGCCCGTCGCCCAGCCGGTCCGGTTCGACCTCGGCACCGGCAAGGTCGACCTGTCCGGGGTCGGCGCGCAGGACCGCGAAGTGCACTGGCTGGGCCGCCGTGCCGCGGACGCCCAGGAGGTGGGGGTGCGGGCCCGGCTGCATTCGGGCCTGCCCGAGCAGACCCTGTTCGTGTCCGGGCCGGACGACGACGGACTCGTCCATGTGAAGGTCGGTGACGCCGCGCCGGTCGCCCTGCGCCCGGGCGACAACAAGCCCCTCCACCTGGGCGAGTACGAGATCAGCCTCCGGTACACCGCGGGCAGCACCGAACCCAACGTCGAGATCGTGATCGCCAGCAAGCCGGAGCCGCTCAACCGCCGCGTCCTCCAGCTGGACACGGTCCACACCGGCATCACCGTCGGCAGCTGGGTCGCGATCCAGCGCCCCGCCAAGGGCGCCGAGAACGGCATCCCCGGCGACAAGAAGCTCGCGTTCGTCACCACCCAGGTCGTCGCGGCGCGTACGGCGGCGTACACCAACTACGGCATCACCGGCCGCGGCACCGAACTCACCCTCGCCGACCCGTGGCTGGACGAGTTCGACGTCCTGCTCTCGCACATCCGCGACACCACCGTCCACGCGGCCGGAGAGCCGCTGCGCCTGGCCGACGAACCGCTCGGCGAGGACGTGCACGGCAACGAGATCGAACTCGCCGGCCTGTACGACGGGTTGCGGCCCGGACGCACGCTCATCGTGGGCGGTGAGCGCAGCGACATCCCGGGAACGGCGGGCGTCCGGGCCACCGAGGTCGTCACGATCGCCGCCGCCGACCCGGCCGTCGACCCCCGGCTGCCCGGCGACCACGTCCACACCCGGCTGACCCTGACCGCCGACCTCGCCCACCGCTACCGCCGCGAGACGGTCAGGATCCTGGGCAACGTCGTCGAGGCCACCCACGGCGAGAGCCGCGAGGAGGCCATCGGCAGCGGCGACTCGGACCGCGTGAACCAGACGTTCGCGCTGTGGCAGTCCCCGCTGACCTGGCTCGCCGACGACAACCCCCTCGGTGCCACCCCGGTCCTGGAGATCCGGGTCGACGGCGTCCAGTGGCACGAGGTCGACAGCCTCGCCGGACGCGGCCCGGTCGAGCGGGTCTACATCACCGGTTCCACCGCCGACGGCCGTACCACGGTGACCTTCGGCGACGGCGTCAACGGCGCCCGGCTGCCGTCCGGTCACGAGAACATCCGCGCCCGCTACCGCTTCGGCACCGGCAAGGCCGCCAACGTCGCAGCCGACCGCGTCACCCAGCCCCTGACCCGGCCGCTCGGCGTCACCCAGGTGACCAACCCGCGCCCGGCGAAGGGCGGCGCGGACGCGGACGGCCCCGGCCTGACCCGCCGGACGATCCCGCTCGCCGTGTCGGCACTGGACCGGCTGGTGTCCGAGTCCGACTACGAGGACTTCGCCCGCTCCCGCGCCGGCATCGGCCGGGCCGCCGCGCGCGAACTCTTCGACGGACGACGCCGGGTGCTGCACGTGACGGTCGCAGGTACCGACGATGTGCCGATCGACGGTGACTCGGACACCCTCAGGGCTCTGCGCGGTGCGCTCACCGAGTACGGGGACCTGAACCTCACCGTCCGGGTGGACGTGCGCGAGCTGGTCCTGCTGCTGATCGCCGCCAAGGTGAAGGTCGCTCCCGACCACGCCTGGGAGATCGTGGAGCCGCGCCTGCGTCAGGCGCTGCTGCGCCGACTCGGCTATGAGGGAAGGGAGTTGGGCCGCCCGGCCCGGCTCTCGGACGTCCTCGCCACCGCTCACTCCGTGCCCGGCGTCGACTACGTGGACGTCGACGTCTTCACCGGCGTCCCCGCCTCCGCCACCCCCGAGGAGCTCACCGGCATCCTCACCGACCCCGGCCCGCCCAGGGCCTCGGTCCCGGCGCACCCGGCGACGTACGACGAGAAGGTCCACACGGTCCGCGCCGCGAACGGTGAGACGCTCTCCGAGATCTGCGCCAAGTACGGCGTCCCGCTCGCCGAACTCCTGCGCCTCAACCCCGACATCACCGACACCCGGCGCCTGGCCAAGGGCCGTTCGGTGTTCGTCTTCCGCGGTATCCGCCCGGCCCAGCTCGCGATGCTGTCGCCGAAGGCCGCGGACACCCTGATTCTGACGGAGGTCAAGTGATGTCCCCGGACGTCCAGTTGGAGACCGCTACCCCGGCGACGGCCTCCAGGGAGCCCGACGGTCTCGCCGCGCTGCTGCCCCGCTGGCATCTGCTGCGCGACGCCGAGGAGGGCGAACCGCTGCGTGCGCTGCTCGCGGTGATCGCCGAGCAGCTCGACCGGGTCCGCGACGGCGTCCAGCAGGGCTACGAGGACCAGTTCGTGGAGACGGCCGCGCCCTGGGTGCTGCCGTACCTCGGCGACCTGGTCGGCTATCGCACCCTGCCCGGCTACGAGCGGGTCCTGACCACCGGTCTGCACGAGGGTGGCCGTGCCGCCCTCGCCGAGGCCGTCGCCCCGCGCGCCGATGTGGCCGCCACCGTGGCCAACCGCCGCCGCAAGGGCACCCTGCACCTCCTGGAGGAACTCTCCGACCAGGTCACCGGCTGGCCCGCCCGCGCCGTCGAGCTGTCCCGGCAGGTCTCCCACACCCAGCCCGTGAAGCTGTACGGCGACACGGGCGTCCACCGCGGCACGCGCGGGCGGCTCGTCGACCTGCGCGACAACTCCGCGCTCGACCTGGCGGGCGGCCCCTTCGGCGCGACGGCGCGTACGGTCGACGTACGGCGGGCCAACTCCCGGCACCGGCAGGGTGGTTGGACTCCGGCCGGGGTCGCGCTGTTCGTCTGGCGGCTCAAGGCGCACTCCCTCACGCAGTCCCCGGCGTACTGCATCGACCGCGCCCGCAACCTCTACACCTTCTCGATCCTGGGCAACGACACCCCGCTGGTCACCAAGCCGTTCCCGGAGCCGTCGCCCACGCACATCGCGACCATCGACAACGTCCCGGCGTTCATCACCCGCCGCCAGCTCCACGACCGGCTCACCGACTACTACGGCCCCGGCAAGAGCCTCGTCATCCGGCGCGACGGCGAGGACCAGCCCGTACCGCCGCAGGACATCGTGGTCGCCGACCTGTCCGACTGGCGCTATCGGCCGGGGCGCGGGCAGGTCGCCGTCGACCCGGAGCTCGGGCGGATCGCGTTCGGGGCGCGGTCGGCGCCGCGGCAGGGCGTGTGGGTGGACTACCACTACGCGTTCGGCGCGGACATGGGCGGCGGCGAGTACGACCGCCCCGACCGCGAGCCGCGTCCCGAGGCGGACGTCTACCGGGTCGGGCCCGGCCAGCAGTACCGGCAGATCATGGACGCCTACCGGGCCTGGCAGCACGACCGGCGCGCCGACCGGACCGGCCCCGACGGCATCATCGAGATCACCCACAGCGGCGCCTACCAGGAGCAGCTGGACTTCGACCTCGACCCCGGCGACCGCCTGGAAGTCCGGGCCGCCGAGGGCACCCGGCCGGTGATACGGCTGCTCGACTGGTACAGCAACCGGCCCGACGCCCTCAACATCCGCGCGGTGTCCGAGGACTGCGCCCCGCACGAGCGGCCCCGCCTCGTCCTCGACGGGCTGCTGGTCGCCGGTCGCGGCATCAACGTCACCGGCCCCATGGGCGCCGTCGTCGTACGGCACTCCACGCTCGTGCCCGGCTGGTCGCTGGAGCCCGAGTGCGATCCGCACTCGCCGGAGGAGCCCAGCATCGTCCTGGAACGCACCACCGCGTGCCTCCAGATCGAGCACAGCATCCTCGGCACCATCGAGGTCATCGGCGACGAGGTGAGCGAGGAACCCCTCGACATCCACCTGCGCGACAGCATCCTCGACGCCACCGGTCCCGGCCGAGAGGCCCTGTCCGCGCCGGACTGCCGCCACGCCCACGCGGTGCTGCATCTGCACCGCACCACCGTGATCGGCGAGATCTTCACCCACGCCGTGGAGATCGCCGAGAACTCCGTCCTCACCGGCCGCCTCCATGTGGCCCGGCGCGGCATCGGCTGCATCAGGTACTCGTACGTGCCGCCCGGCTCGCGCACCCCGCGCCGGTACCGCTGCCAGCCCGACCTGGCCGGGCCCGGACAGGCCGGACGCGTAAGGCCGTTGTTCACCTCCGAGCGCTACGGGACGCCCTGGTACGGGCTGCTCGCCGACCGGTGTGCCGAGGAGATCCGGCGCGGCTCCGACGACGGCGCCGAGATGGGCGCCTTCCACGACCTGTACCGGCCGCAGCGCGAGGACGGCCTCAGGGCACGGCTCGCGGAGTACACCCCGGCGGGCACCGACGCCGGGATCTTCTTCGTGACGTGAGGCGGGACATGAGCCAAGACATGCGCGCCGCCGTAAGCCCCACCCGCACTTTCCTGAACCAGGGGGACCCCCTTCATGCACGCTGATCTCTCCCGCCTCACGTTCCGCCCGCAGCGGCGCTACTCGGCGGTCATCGCCCAGCAGGGGCGCGTCCAGCTCGACGCCGACCTCAACGAGCAGACCGCGATCCAGCTGCACCAGGCCCGCACCCTCGCCGCCGACCTGATCGGCCGGCACGGCGGGCCGCGCGACGCCGCGGGCTTCAAGATCCAGTACGTCGGCGGCAAGCACGACATCGACACGCTGCACATCCACGGTGGCCGCTACTACGTCGACGGCATCCTGCTCGACGCGACCCGCCCCGCGCCCGGCGTGCCGGTCCCGGACGAGGACGCCGAGGACTCCGCGGAGCAGGACACCGCCGCCCCGCCCGCGTACTGGACCTACTGGGACCAGCCCGACGGCTTCCGCGACCCGGAGAAGCCCGGCGACCGGCTGCCCTCGCCCGCCACCTCGCCGTTCGTGGTCTACCTGAGCGTGTGGGAGCGTGCCGTCTCCGCCGCCGAGGACCCGGCGCTGCGCGAGGTCGCGCTCGGCGCCGCGATGCCGGACACCGCAGCCCGCGTGAAGGTCGTCTGGCAGGTGCTGCCGCTGTCGCTGGCCGCGCTGGAGATCGAGGACGGCAACCCGTCCAAGGAGGTCGTCCGGGCCGCCTTCGACAAGTGGGCGCAGAAGCAGGCCACACCCACCGCGCGCCTCGCCGCCCGCAGCGAGCGGCCCGACCACGCCGACGAGGACCCCTGCCTGGTCAAGCCGGACGCCCGGTACCGCGGCCAGGAGAACCAGCTGTACCGCGTCGAGGTGCACGCGGGCGGTGAGGCGAAGGACGCCACCTTCAAGTGGTCCCGCGAGAACGGCTCGGTGGTCTTCCCGGTCGACGAACTCGACGGCACCTGGGTGCAGTTGGCGTCCCTCGGCCACGACGACAAGCTGGACTTGGACGTCGGCGACCACGTGGAACTCGTCGACACCGCGTACGCCTCCCGCCTGGAGCCCCTGCCGCTGCTGCGGGTCGAGGAGCTGGACCTGCCGGGCCGCCGGGTCCGCCTGAACGCCGAGCCCGACCAGTCCGTCGGCCGGCTGCCCCACCTCAACCCCTTCCTCCGGCGCTGGGACCACCACGAGGGACCGAGGCGCAAGGGCCGTACGACCGCCCTGAAGGGCGGCGCCGTGCCCGTCACGGAGGGGGAGTGGCTGCCGCTGGAGGACGGCGTCGAGGTGTACTTCGCCAAGGGCGCCTCCTACCGCACCGGCGACCACTGGATCATCCCCGCCCGCACCGCCACCGGCGGCGTCGAGTGGCCCGCCGACCCGGCCCGGCGCCCGCTGCTCCAGGCCCCGGCCGGCATCGTCCGTGGCTTCGCGCCGCTGGCCCTGGTCAAGGGCGAGGACGGCACCGTCGACCTGCGCCTCGCCTTCAGCCCGCTGGCCAGCAGCATCCCGGCCGCCGACGAGGCGACGCTCGCCGCGGAGGAGCACGCGCGCCGTGAGGAGCAGCTGGCGGAGGACCCGTCGGGCGGGAGGTCGCAGACCACGGCCGATGCCGAGGCGGCGGCGGAGGGAGACGAGTAATGGCCAAGCCCCTGAGCGCGTCCAAGTTGGTGGAGATACTCCGCGCGGAGGGCCTCACGGTCCACGAGGTCCGCAGCTGGCGCACCCACAACCGCAACAGCAAGGGCCCCTGGGGCCCGGTGAACGGCGTGATGATCCACCACACCGTCACCAAGGGCACCGAGAACTCGGTGAACATCTGCTACAACGGCTACTCCGGCCTGCCCGGCCCCCTCTGCCACGGCGTCATCGACAAAGAGGGCCACATCCACCTCGTCGGCAACGGCCGCGCCAACCACGCCGGCCTCGGCGACAGCGACGTCCTGCGTGCCGTGATCAACGAGTCCGGACTGCCGCACGACAACGAGGCCGACACCGACGGCAACGCGCACTTCTACGGCTTCGAGTGCATCAACCTCGGCGACGGCAAGGACCCCTGGCCCGAGGTGCAGAAGGAGGCCATCGAGAAGGTCTCCGCCGCGATCTGCCGGCACCACGGCTGGAGCGAGCGCTCGGTCATCGGGCACAAGGAGTGGCAGCCGGGCAAGCAGGACCCGCGCGGCTTCACCATGGACGGGATGCGCAAGCGCATCGCGCAGCGGCTGAAGGGCGGCGGGGGAGGCGCCCCCGAGCCGGATCCGAAGCCCGCGCCCAAGCCGAGGCTGGAGCCCTTCCCGGGCAGCGGCTTCTTCCACCTCGGCCGGAAGTCCCCGATCATCACCGCCATGGGCCGCCGTCTGGTCGCCGAGGGGTGCGGCCGCTACGAGGAGGGCCCGAGCCCCGAGTGGACCGAGGCCGACCGCCGCTCCTACGCCGCCTGGCAGCACAAGCTCGGCTTCAAGGGCAAGGACGCGGACGGCATCCCCGGCAAGGTCAGCTGGGACAAGCTGAAGGTGCCCAACGTGTGACGGTTTCTCCCCGCCACCGCGCGGCCCAGGTACCCCTCGGGGGTGTCCTGGGCCGTCTTTGTGCACGTCAAGGGTCTTGCCCGGCCATCGGAAACAGGTCACACTGGTACCGAACGAATGGTCGGTTGGGAAGCGGTCGGTTGGGAAGCTGGTTATCGATGACGGAGCAGCTGCAGGAGCACTTCGAGGCGACGATCTCGCGCGACCAGCGGATCGAACCGCGTGACTGGATGCCGGACGGCTACCGCAGGACGCTGATCCGGCAGATCGCACAGCACGCCCACTCGGAGATCATCGGCATGCAGCCGGAGGGGGAGTGGATCACCAAGGCGCCGTCCCTGCGCCGCAAGGCGGTCCTCTTCGCCAAGGTGCAGGACGAGGCCGGACACGGGCTGTACCTGTACTCGGCGGCGGAGACCCTCGGCACGGACCGCGCCGACCTCACCGACCGGCTGATCGAGGGCCGCCAGAAGTACTCGTCGATCTTCAACTACCCGACCGTGAGCTTCGCCGACGTCGGGGTGATCGGCTGGTTCGTGGACGGCGCCGCGATCTGCAACCAGGTCCCGCTGTGCCGCAGCTCGTACGGGCCGTACGCGCGCGCGATGGTGCGGATCTGCAAGGAGGAGTCGTTCCACCAGCGGCAGGGCTATGAGCTGCTGATGACGATGATGCGCGGCACCGAGGCCCAGCGCGAGATGGTGCAGGACGCCGTGGACCGCTGGTGGTGGCCCTCGCTGATGATGTTCGGCCCGCCCGACGACGCCTCGCCCAACTCCGCGCAGTCGATGGCCTGGAAGATCAAGCGGCACAGCAACGACGAACTGCGCCAGCGCTTCGTCGACATGACCGTCCCGCAGGCCGAGAAGCTCGGCGTCACCCTGCCCGACCCGGAGCTGCGCTGGAACGCCGAGCGCGGCCACCACGACTTCGGCACCCCCGACTGGGACGAGCTGATGCGGGTCATCAAGGGCGCCGGGCCGTGCAACGCGGCGCGGATGGAACGGCGCAGAAGCGCCCACGAAGAGGGCGCCTGGGTGCGGGAGGCGGCCACCGCCCACGCGGCCAAGCAGGCCGCCCGCGCGGAGAAGGGAGCGGTGGCATGAGCACCGAGAAGTCGTCCGATAAGCAGGGATGGCCGCTGTACGAGGTGTTCGTGCGCGGCAAGCGCGGGCTGAACCACGTCCATGTGGGCTCGCTGCACGCCGCCGACGACCGGATGGCGCTCACCCACGCCCGGGACCTGTACACGCGGCGCAACGAGGGCGTGTCGATCTGGGTGGTGCGCTCCGAGCACATCACCGCCTCCACACGCGACGAGAAGGACCCCTTCTTCGAGCCGAGCGCCGACAAGGTCTACCGCCACCCGACCTTCTACGACATCCCCGACGACGTCCCGCACATCTGAAGGAGAGGGCATGAGTGACGACCACGTCTATCTGACCCTCGCCGAGGGACACGAGGACGACTCCCGCTGGGCCTACGGCACCGGCTTCGAGGACCCGCTGCACGGAGTGGACACCACCGTCCCCGAGGGCGTCGACGGCGGTCGACTGGCCGCCCTCTGCGTCGCGTTGGCCGACGACGCCCTGGTCTCGGCCCAGCGTCTGGGCGAGTGGGTCACCCGCGCCCCCGAGCTGGAGGAGGAGGTGGCGCTGGCCAACATCGGCCTCGACCTGCTCGGCCAGGCCCGCCTGCTCTACTCCCGGGCCGGCCAGGCCGACGGCACCGGCCGCGACGAGGACGCCTACGCCTACTTCCGGGACGCCGCCGACTTCCGCAACGTACGCCTGGCCGAACTGCCGAACGGCGACTTCGCGTTCTCGACCGTGCGGCTGCTGGTGCTGTCCAGCTGGCGCCTCGCGCACTTCGAGCGGCTGGCGTCGCACCCGGACCCGGTGCTCGCGGCGATCGCGACGAAGGGCGTCAAGGAGCTGGCCTACCACCGGCAGTACGCGGCGGAGTGGGCGGTGCGCCTGGGTGACGGCACACCGGAGTCGCACCGCCGGATGCGCCGGGCGCAGGAGCAAGTGTCCCCGTATCTGGGCGAGTTGTTCACCGCGTTCGACGTACGCGACGAGGTCGTCGCCGTCCTGCGCCAGGTGACCGAGGCGGCCGGGCTGCCCATGCCGGTGTACCGGCCGATCCCCGGCTCCGGCCGCGACGGCGAGCACACCGAGCATCTCGCCCCGCTGCTGGCCGAGTTGCAGGGCGTGGCCCGCGCCCACCCGGAGGCGACATGGTGACCACCCTGCTCGACGCCCGGCGCGCCCGGCACATCGCCGCGACCGTGCCGGACCCCGAGCTGCCCATGCTCACCCTGGCCGACCTGGGTGTCCTGCGAGGCGTCGAACTCACCGAGGACGGCACGGTGGTCGCGAGCCTGACACCGACGTACTCGGGCTGTCCGGCGATGGCGGAGATGCGGGCGGACGTGGCGGCGCGGCTGAGTGACGCCGGGTACGCGCAGGTGGAGATCCGTACCGTCCTCGATCCGCCCTGGACCAGCGACTGGATCACCCCGGTCGGCCGCCGCAAGCTCGCCGAGCACGGCATCGCCCCGCCGGGCCCCGCACCGCGCGGCGGCCCCGTCGCCCTCGTGCTGTCCCCCACCCGGCGCACGGTGACCTGCCCGCGCTGCGGCTCGGCGGACACCGAGGAGACCTCACGCTTCGCCGCCACCTCCTGCAAGGCGCTGTGGCGCTGCCGCGCCTGCCGTGAGCCGTTCGAGTACGTCAAGGAGATCTGAATGGAAGGCCTCACCGAAGCACAGACGGCCGCCGCGGTACGCCCGCGCACCCGCCGCCGTCCGGCCTTCCACACCCTGCGTGTCGCCGCCGTACAGCCGCTGTGCTCGGACGCGGCCGCCGTGAGTTTCGACATCCCGGCCGAACTGGCCGAGGAGTTCGCCTTCGAGCCGGGGCAGTCGCTGACGGTGCGGCGCGAGCTGGGCGGGCGGGACGAGCGGCGCTCGTACTCGATCTGTTCGCCGGTCGGGACGAGCCCGCGGATCGGCGTACGGGTCGTGCCCGGCGGTCTGTTCTCGTCGTGGCTGGTGCATGACGTACGCCCCGGCGACACCGTCGAGGTGATGGCCCCCACCGGCGCCTTCACCCCCGACCTCACCACGCCCGGCCACCATGTGCTGATCGCCGCGGGCTCCGGCATCACCCCGATGATGTCCATCGCCGAGTCCGTCCTGGCCGCCGACTCCCGCTCGACGGTCACTCTCTTCTACGGCAACCGCCGCTCCGACACGGTGATGTTCGCCGACGAGCTCGCGGACCTGAAGGACCTCTACCCGGCCCGGTTCCAGCTCGCCCACGTGCTCTCCCGGGAACCCCGCGAGGCCGAGGTGCTCTCCGGCCGGATCGACGCCGAACGGCTCGCGACGCTCATCGAGGCGCTGGTCGACGTCCGCGGTGCCGACCACTGGTGGCTGTGCGGGCCGCACGGCATGGTCCGGGACGCGCAGGGAGTGCTGGCGGGGCTCGGGGTCCCGGACGAGCGGGTCCATCAGGAGCTGTTCTACGCCGACGACGAGCCCGTGCGCGAGGTGCACCACGAGGAGGGCGGCCCGCAGGGGCCCGTCAGCCAGGTCACCATCACCCTCGACGGACGTTCCACGGCCGCGGCCCTGCCGAGGGAGCGGACCATCCTCGACGGCGCCCAACGCACCCGCCCCGACCTGCCGTTCGCCTGCAAGGGCGGCGTCTGCGGCACCTGCCGGGCCCTGGTCACCGACGGCAAGGCGGACATGCGGCGCAACTTCGCGCTGGAGCCGGCCGAGGTGGCCGCGGGTTACGTCCTGACCTGCCAGTCGTACCCGGTGTCGGAGACGCTGACGGTGGACTACGACAGCTGAGCCGCCGGTACCTCTGGTAAGAGTTGAGTGGCGAGGAAAGCGAAAGGGCTAATTCAGGGAGTTTGAGAAGGAAGCCCCTTCATGGCCTCGCCACGGCGAACGCTACCAGTCACTCCGGGATCAGGTCGCGCATATTTTCGGGGGTCACGATCCGTGAGTCCGGGTGCAGCCCGTCGGGTCGCTGAAGACCGATGAAGGTCACGGGACCCTCGGGGACCGTCCTGCCGTCCCACAGGGTCGTCGTCGTGGCGTCCAGCAGACCGGTGAGGTACCGGATCGTCAGCTGCTCGCGCTCCATGATCCCGCGCAGCAGCGTCGCCACCGACACCTGGTTCCCCTCGACCTGGTTGGCCGTCGGGCTGCCCTTCAGGTACAGGTGCAGCCACTTGGCACGCCAGAGCCCGTCCTCCCCGCGCAGGAACGCCAGCGGCAGCGCGACCCGGCCGGGACCGCGCAGCTCGGACTTCATGCGCACGGTACGCGCCTCGAACGGACGCCCCCGCTGCTCGCCCTCGCGCAGCATGAACCCGAAGAACGACTCCGCGACCTCCTCGAAGCCCTCACCGGAGTACAGGTTCACCTGCGGTACCACGAAGGTGCCGCGCACGGCGCCCAGCCGCAGGTTGATGAACTCCGAGGCCCCGTCGGGCGCTTCGGTGATGTCGCCGGAGTGTTCGCCCTCCAGCTCACCGAGGTTGGTGTACGACAGCCAGCGGACGGTCTGGTAGTCGGCGTCCAGCATCAGCGCCGACAGGTCGTAGTCGGTGTCCCGGCTCTTCTGCTTCCAGTACACGAAGAAGCGCAGCAGCTCGCCGTCGACCGGTGAGAGCGAGCCACGCGGCAGCACACCGAGGCCGGAGGAGACCGCCTTGCCGCTGAGCGGCAGCGCGACGTCGAGTACGTCCGGGTCGATCAGCAGGGGCCCCGGAGCCGGCAGCCGGCGCCGCAACTCCGCGTCGAGCGCGGCGATCAGGCGTTCCCGCTCGGCCGGCAGCACCGGCGGGCGGTCGTCCTCGGTGACCCAGGCGCGGCCGAGGCGGTTGACGAAGACACGGCGCTCGCCGGTGTCCCCGGCCCGGTTGTGCAGATGCTCGCGCACCGACAGCACGACCCGTCCGGCGACCTGCGGGGCGACCTCCTCGGCGGCGGCCACCACCGCGTCCCGCTCCTCCTGCGTGAGCGCCATGCGCAGCAGCCGGTCCAGTGCGCGGAACAGCTTGCCCGGTGCGGACTTCAGCAGCTTCACCGCGCCCGTGACGTCCTGCATGCCGAGCAGTTCCTCGACCATGCTGTCGAAGGAACGCGCCCGCTTCTCGCCCCGGGCGACCGCGAACACGTCGGCGGCGTGCGGCCACTGCGGGTGCTCGTGCGGGTGCAGCCGCTCGCCGAGCCGCTTCCACGCCTCGCGGTGCGCGGCGACGTCCGCGAGCTTGGCCGGAGCGGCGGCGACCACCGCGTCCAGGCCCGCCAGCAGAGCACGGCGCACCGGACGGGACAGCCCCCGCAAGCGCGTCGGCTCCAGCAGCGTCACGTCACCGCCCGACAACGCGCAGGCCAGCCGCAGCACATCGGTGACCGTGTCCAGCAGCGGCTCCGAACCGGCCATCAGCCGGGCCCGGTTGATCACCGCACGGTTCTCCCGGACCGGGATCTCCTCGGGCTGCGGCCCGCCGGCACACGCCTCGGCGAGCACCTCCAGATCCCGCAGGGTGTCCTCGCCGAGCGGGGTGGCGCTGCCCGCCAACGCCAGGTACAGGGCGGTCACTTCGGCATCGGCGTCGGCACCTTCGTGCAGCACCGTCAGCCGGTCGCCCGCCGCCGCGATCAGTTCCTCGTGGTGGCCGAGCATCTCGGCGTACGTGTGCTGGTAGCGGCCGTACGACGGCAGGGTCAGCAGATCGACGACGCCCTCGCTCAGCTGCTCCAGAACGCCCGGGCGCGCCGCGTCGTCGGCGAGCGCCTCGGCGACGCAGCGCATCCAGAAGTCGTACGTGTCCGGCACATTGGCCGGGAAGTCGATGAAGTAGACGTTGTGCCGCACATGGTCGCCGGTCGTCTCGCGGACCGTGTCCAGGGTGCGCACGGCGGTGTCGACGACCGTGCGCTCGGACAGCCCCGACAGCCGGGTCAGCAGCTCCGCCGAGAGCTTGAAGCCCACGGACATCAACGCGGCGTCGAACTGCCGTGCCGCGACGGCGCCTTCCCCGGCGTGGCCCACGGGGGAAGGGAGACGGTGGACGTGCCGGATGACCAGGGGTTCGAGACGGTGGACCATTCCGGGATGGTCCCAGACCCACACGTGCGTTCGCATGCGGGTTTTCGCCGGTGCACAGCCACAGCCGGTGCTCAGCCCGCGGGCGCCCGTAGCCGTCTTCCTGGTGGTCACGATCAGGGCCGGGCGGGAACCGGAGGTTCGCGAACTGCTCGCCGTGCTCGCCAGCCCCGTCCGGGCCGTCGGGTTCCCGAGTCCCGACGGCGGCCTGTGATCTGCTCCCGGAGACCATGCTGCGCAAGATGTTCCTGGGCCGGTCAGGGCGGCCCGGGCGGGGTCAGGACTCCTGTGCCGAGCGCTCGGCGTCCCGCTGCTTGATCCGGGCCGCCTCCTTGCGGACCTCGGCCTGGGTGGCGCGCTCCTTGAGCAGCCACTCGGGCTCCTCCTGCTTCAGCGCCTCGATCTGCTCGGTGGTGAGCGGCTCGGTGACACCGCCGCGGGCGAGCCCCGCGATGGAGATGCCCAGCTTCTGCGCGACGACGGGGCGCGGGTGCGGGCCGTCCAGTCGCAGTGCGCGCAGCCACTCGGGCGGGTCGGCCTGCAGCGCGTTCAGCTCCGCGCGCGTGACGACACCCTCCTGGAACTCGGCTGGGGTGGCTTCGAGGTACACACCCAGCTTCTTCGCCGCGGTCGCGGGCTTCATGGTCTGGGTGTTTTGGTGCGACGTCATGCTCCCCAGGGTATCGACTGGGTGAACGACCGCCGACCACGCCCGCCGACCCGTGCCGTCGGCCGCGGCCGGTAACCTGGCCAGGTGACAGGCTCGGAAGTACCCCCGCCCTCCCCGGAGGCCTCGCCGTCGTTCCGGCTCGCGTACGTCCCCGGAGTGACCCCCTCGAAGTGGGTGCGGATCTGGCAGGAGCGCTTCCCCGACATCCCCCTGACCCTGCACGCCGCCACCGCGGCCGAGGCGCCCGAGCTGCTCCGGGACGGCGTCGCCGACGCCGGTTTCGTACGGCTCCCGGTCGACCGTACGTTCTTCAGCGCGATCCCCCTCTACACCGAGACCACGGTCGTCGTCGCCCCCAAGGACCACGTGGTCGCCGCGGTCGACGAGGTGACCGCCGAGGAACTGGCCGACGAGGTCGTCTTCCACCCCCTCGACGACGTCCTGGACTGGGAGCGGCCCCCGGGACAGCCGGCCTTCGAGCGCCCCGCGACCACCGCGGACGCCGTCGAGCTCGTCGCTGCGGGCGTCGGCCTGCTCGTCGTACCCCAGTCGCTGGCGCGCCTGCACCACCGCAAGGACCTCACCTACCGGCCGCTCGTGGACGCCCCCCAGTCGAGCATCGCCCTGTCCTGGCCGGAGGAGGCGACGACCGACCTGGTGGAGGACTTCATCGGCGTCGTCCGCGGCCGCACGATCAACAGCACCAGGGGCCGTACGACGTCCCAGACGCCGCCCGCCACGGAGCAGCCGAAGCGCAAGCGCCCGGCCGCCAAGAACACCAAGGGAGCTCAGGGATCCAAGGCAACCCAGGGATCCAAGCGAGCCCAGGGATCCAAGGGCGCCCGGCGCGGCAAGCCCCGTCGCCGGTCGTAAGGGACTCACTTCGGCGGCAGGCCCGCCGCGAAGGCACATCCCTCGTCGATCCACGCGCCGAGCACCGCGTCGTCCGCGAGCGAGTCCCCGGCGACCAGGATCCAGCCCTTCATCGGCCGCCCCGTCATGTCGAAGATCCGCGTGCCAGGCCTGGCCAGCGCCGCGTCGGTGCCGTCCGGGCCGACGCGGACCATGAGGTCCTCGCCGCTCACGCCGACGGCCATGTTGCCGTGCATCAGGAACGCGATGCCGCCGAACATCTTCTTCTCGCTGACGCCCGTCTCCGCGCCGAGCCGCTCACGGATGCGCTGGGCGAGCCCTTCGTCGTACGCCATGAGACCCCCTCACTGATCGTGACCGTGTTCCGTCAGCCTGCGTTCCAGGTCGCGCAGGTCCTTGCCGATGTTGGTGCGGACCTGGCGGGCCATGAGTGGTGCCATCAGCCGTGCCAGGCCGCCGGGGCCGCCGCGGACGCGGATACGGGCGAGGGTGTCGCCGTCCGGGTACGGGTCGAAGGCGTAGGTGACGTGCATCGGCATCGGACCGGCCACGGACACCATGTCGAGCAGCCGGGGGAAGTCGTACGACGCCACGCGCAGCACATAGTCGATGCGCCGGCCGAGGAAGTACGCGGTCCGGGTGACCTCGGCGCCGACCCCGAAACCGCCCCCGTCGGCCTCGCGGGTCAGCTCGGCGGTCCGGATGCCCTGCGTCCACTCGGCGTCATGGCGCCAGTCCATGGCGTACTCGGCCACCTGCTCGGGAGGGAGCGGGATCACCCGCTCCGCCGACACGTCGATCGTCATGGCCCCAACTCGTGGTCGAAGGCGCCCGCTGCTGACTCCAGGATCCCCGCGTCGGGCGGCGGGCGCGCGGCGCGGGGATCAGGGTCGGCGGATCAGGGGGCGTATGTCGCCCCTTCGGCCGTACGCACGACCGTCTGCCCGTCGGCCTGGCTGAGCAGACCGGCGCCCACCCAGGCGTTCACGGTGGACCGGACGCGGGCGACCAGCGCGTTCTTGGTGCCGAACGGGGCCCCGGCCCAGATCTCGTCCAGCAGTGTGGTGCCGTCGGACTTGGCGGGGTTGGCGATGCCGGAGTCGGTGTTGCCGAAGACCACCCGGGGTTCGGAGCGCCGGAAGTAGGCGTGGGTCGGGTTCTCGGCGCCCTCGAAGAACGGGGCGAACTCGGTGCCGCCCAGCGTGAAGTGCAGCGGCTTGCCGCTCACCGGGGTGAGCGAGGGCAGCAGGTCGCCGGAGAGACCGGCGTTGCGGTAGAGGCCCAACTGCAGGTGGGTGGTGGAGGAGTTGCGGCCGACGAGGTTGATCGGCCCGTACTGGAGCGTCTGCAGCGAGGGGTCGTCTATCGCCTTCTCCACCCGCAGCCGGAAGGGCATCGAGATACGCACGGTGTCCCCGCTCCGCCACGTCCGCGACACGCTGAAGTAGCTGCCCGGCGTCGGAGTACCGCTGACCGCGCTCCCGTTGACCGTCACCCGGAACCCGGCGGTCGCCCACGACGGCACCCGCAGCCGCAGTGCGAAGGCCGCGCCGGCGCCGCCGATGGTGAGGGTGGTGCCCTGCTCCCGGGGGAATGAGGTGGTCTGAGTGACCGTCACGCCCTTGTCGGCCCAGGTCAGCTGGGACGGGCTGTACAGGTTGACGTACAGCGATGTGCCGTCGGCGGCCTTGAAGTACACCGAGTCCTGGTACTTGGTGGCGCTCTCCATGCCGGTGCCCTCGCAGCAGGTCGTGCCCTGCTTGGGCGTGAAGTCCCGCACATGCCCGGGCGTCAGCCCGATGAAGTACGTGACCAGCGGCTTCTCGGCGTCCGACTTGTCCTGCTTGGAGCCGAGGACCTGGTTGTAGAGGGCCCGCTCGTAGTAGTCCATGTACTTCGGCTGCTGCTCGTGGAAGAACAGGGTGCGGCTCAGCTTCAGCATGTTGTACGCACAGCACGTCTCGGCGTCGGTGTCGCTGATCGTGCCCGCGATCACGTCCCGCGCCTTCCAGAACTCACCGGTGCTGGTGCCGCCGATGCCGTACATGCGGTGCGGTACGACCATGCCCCAGAAGTTCCGGGCGGCGTCCAGATAGCGCTGCTCGCCGGTCGCGTCGTACAGCCGCAGGTACCCGGTGAAGATCGGTATGTGCTGGTTGGCGTGCAGTCCGTCGAGGATGTCGGTGTTCGCCGCGCAGTTGTCGATGAGCCGGTCCAGGTCGAACAGCTTGGCCAGCGCGAGGTGTTCCGCCTTGCCGGTGATCGTGTGCAGCTCGCAGATCGCCTCGACGATGCCGCCGAACTCGCCGCTGGAGAACAGCCCCCACATCCGCTGGAGGGTGGCCTCGGGCAGCTTGGACAGCCGTGCGTACATCCAGTCGCACATGCCGGACGCGAGATCGAGGGCCCGGGCGTCGTCGGTGGCGAGGTAGGCGTCCAGGACGCCCTTGAGGATCTTGTGCGCGGTGTAGTACGGCGCCCACACCTTGGTGTAGTCGCTGGTGGTCCGGGACTCCAGGTCGATGAACTGGGTCTCCGGGTACGCCGCCAGGAACCCGGGGTGGCTGGGCCCGCCCCAGGTGCGGCGCAGGGTGGCGGTGAGACCGCGGCCGGAGGCGTCGGCGAGCGTGCCGCCGGAGGTCTCGTCGAAGGCGTACGACGCCAGGTTGCCGCGACCGGCCGCGCTGTCGGCGGCCCGCCTGCTCTGCAGCTCGGTGATCTCGGCGGCGGTCAGGGCGCGCGACCAGACGTTGAACTCGTCGAAGGCGCCCGGGAAGACGGGGTCGGTGTCGAAGTTGGAGCGGCCCAGCCAGTTGTTGGCGAGGGTGCCGAGCGCGGCCGGGGTCAGCGACATCGCGGTGTTCCGGGCCACCGCGGTGCCGTTGACGTACAGCGTCCCGGTGCCGCCCGCGATGGTGACGGCGAGGTGGCTCCACTGGTTGAGGGGCAGCGCGGTGGTGCCGTTGATGCCCTGCTCGCCGCCGGGCCCGCTCGTGGTGATGGCGAAGCGCGGCACACCGCCGGCGTTGCGGCCGGCCAGGTACATGTACCGGGTGTTGTTGTTGCCGAAGTCGAAGACCCGCGCCCAGTTGCCGTCGTGCGTGGGCTTCACCCAGGCCGACAGGGTGACCGCGGAGGCGCCACCGAGGACGGCGGCGGGCAGGTCGACGTACTGGTAGGAACCGCGGACGTTCTCCACGGCGGTCCCGAACTTCCCCGCCACGCTGAGCACGGCCGGAGCCTTGCGCAGCGCCGCGCGCACATCGGTCAGTGCGCCGACCATCGTGCGGATCCTGTCGATGAACACCTGCTCACCGGTGCCGGCATAGGCCTGCGACAGCATGGTCAGGAAGTGCCCGGTGTAGTGACCGCGCAGATTGCCGTTCGCCTCACCGTCCAGCCCCTCCCAGCCACCGGGCGCCACCGCGCCGCCGGTGGCGAGCCCGGCGTTGGCACGGAAGACCTGGAGCAGCCGGTTGACGTCGTAGCCACGGGCGTGGTCCAGCATCAACTGCCGCTTGTCGGCGAAGAGTCCGGGGCGGAGAGCCACGTCGTCGAGGGCGAAGGGCTGGACGGACCAGGCGCCGGGAGCGGCGGCCGCGGCCGCCGCCGCGGTCTGCGGGGCCTCAACTGCGGCCGTGGCCCGGCCGGTTGCCGGGTAGCTGAGCGCGGGGGTGGCTGCGGCGAGGGCGGCGGCCTGGAAAAGGGATCGTCTGGAGAGGGGCGGTGCCATGTGTGCTCCTCCAAGTGGGGGGCGGGGTCGCCGGTTTCGCATGTTCGGTATTGCGAACGATGTGCGAACAGTCGACCAGACGATAGGGAGGAGACAGGTGAGGGTCAACGGGTCTGGAGCGTTTTGGTTCGAGTTGAGCCCTGTTTCGCGGCTACTTCACCGCTGCCTCGTCCCGCACAGCCAGTCGTACGCCGCCCGCGCCGTGAACTCCCGCTGCCCGCCGGGCAGTAGGAGACCGGCCGTCGCGAACTCCGGGGCGTCGGCCTGTGCGGTCACGTACGGGATCGCGATGCACCGCATTCCGGCGGCGTGCGCCGCGGCGGCGCCGGGGGCCGCGTCCTCCACGACGACGCAGTCGCCCGGTGCGACGCCCAGCCTGCGGGCCGCTTCGAGGAAGACGTCCGGGGCCGGCTTGCCGTGCTCGACCTCGTCGGCGGAGACGACGGTGCGCAGATGGGTGTCCAGGCCGGTGCCGGAGAGGATCGCGGTGATGGCCTCGGGGGACGAGCCCGAGGCCACGGCCATCGGTACCCCCTCGGCCGCCAGCAGCTCCACGAACTTGTCCATCTCGGGGTACGCGCGTGTGGAGGTGCGGGCGAGTTCCAGATAGCGGCGGTTCTTGGCGGCGAGCAGTTCCTCGACGGAGGCGCGAAGGCCGTACTCCCGCTTCCAGAGCGTGACCGTCTCCAGCGTGCTGATGCCGACGTACCGCTCATGGTCGGCCCAGGTGAAGCCGGGGACCCCGTGCGCGGCCAGGACCTGGCGTCCGGCCTCGTAGTAGTGGGGCTCGCTGTCCACGAGCGTTCCGTCGAGATCGAAGATGACCGAAGTGCCGCTGAGACCGCTCATGGCCCCAGGATGCCAAAGGTCATTTCCGGGCCGCCGCCCGCCCGATCGACTCCACCAGCGGCAGCAGCCGGTGCGGGACACGCTCGCGCAGGGCCACCTCGGTGCGGGTGCGGACGACGCCGGGGAGGCTGATCAGCTTCTGGATCACGTCCTCCAGGTGGGCGTTGTCGCGGGCCACGACGCGGGTCAGCAGATCCCCGCCACCGGTGATCGAGAAGGCCTCCACGATCTCCGGTACGGCGGCGAGCGCGTCGCCCACGTCGTCGAGATGGCCCTGGGTGACCTCGATGTGCACGAACGCCAGCACCGGGTGGCCGAGGGCGGCGGGGGAGAGCGTCGGCTCCGTGCCGGTGACCACGCCGTCCCGCTCCAGCCGGTCGAGCCGGGCCTGCAGCGTGCCGCGGGCGACACCGAGGACGCGGGCGTACTCGCGCACGCTCGTGCGGGGCTGCTCCAGGAGCAGTCGCAGGATGCGGGTGTCGAGCTCGTCGACGGGCATGGTGGTCTGCCTTCCTCCGCATGTGGCCCGTTGGCCGCCGATGGACTGGTGAGGGCCGGTATGTCTGTGCCAATGGCTCAGCATACGAAGCATATGAAGTAGTGGCGGCGCCAGCTCGCACGGCCCGTGGACACCGCCACCGACACCCCGACCTCACTCACATTCGGCAAGAGCAGGGCGTCACGCCGGCGGCCCGGTGAGTTTGGCGGCCACGGCGTCGAGGACCCAGTCCAGGCCGGTCGCGAAGGATGTCTCGGCGTCCACGTCCGTGCCGTCGTACACGGCCTTGGCCAGCGCCGGGAAGCGGCCCGTGGCCAGCATCCTCGTCACATGCGGGCCGGAGGCACGTTGCCAGTCCCGCTTGGACAGGCCCGTGGCTCGCTCGGCCCGCAGGTTGGCGATCTCGCGCCTGATCGCTCCCGTGGAGTAGGCGCTGACGGTCTCCACGGCACGCATGACGGTGTCGATGTCGGCGAGGCCGTCGAGGGCGGCCAGCGTGGCCTCGGTCACGGCGAGGCCGTTCGGGCCCAGGGCCGGGCGGCCGCCGAGCAGGTCGGCCAGCCATTCGTGACGGAGGGCGGCCTGCCTGGTGCGCTGGGCGAGGCCGCGCAGCGCCTCCCGCCAGTCACCGGCCTGCTCCCCGGGGAGCATCTCTGCCTGGACCTCGTCCACCATGAGGTCGAACAGCTCCTGCTTGGTGGAGATGTATCCGTACAGCCGCATCGGGCCGGCGTTCAGCCGGGCGGCGACCTTGCGCAGCGACACCGCCTCCAGCCCGCCCTCGTCGGCCAGCGCGATGGCGGCGGCCACGATCCGCTCCCGGTCGAGCGGCGCAGGCCGAGTCGGCGGCTCCGGCCGGTCCCACACAGTCATGGTCACACCGTACCCTTGCGATACACCGCATCGGGAAAATACAGTGTATCGGCATGAGACATCGCATCGCCGTGGTCGGGAGCGGCCCCGGCGGCCTCACCTTCGCCCGTGTCCTGCACCGCCATGGCCACCCCGTCACCGTCCTCGAACGCGATCCCGCCCCCGACGCCCGCCCCCCGGGCGGCACGCTGGACCTGCACGAAGGGATGGGCCAGCTCGCACTGGACAAGGCGGGGCTGCTCGCGGAGTTCCAGGCGCTGTCCCGTCCCGAGGGGCAGGCCATGCGCATCCTGGACACCGACGGGACCGTCCTGCGCGACTGGCGGCCCCGCCCGGATGACCGGGCCAATCCCGAGATCGACCGCGGGCAACTCCGTGACCTGCTGCTCGGCCCTCTCGACGTCCAGTGGGGCCGCGACGTGACGCAGGTGGTGCCGGGGACCCGGGACGGCGCACTGGTCCACTTCGCGGACGGGCGACAGGAGACGTACGACCTCGTGGTCGGCGCGGACGGCGCCTGGTCCCGGATCCGCCCGGCACTCTCACCGGTGACGCCGCACTACACAGGCGTCACCTCGGTCGAGACCTCCCTCGACGACGTCGACACCCGCCACCCCGACCTCGCCCGGTTGATCGGCGACGGCTCCCTGGCCGTGTACGGCGTGAACCGCGCGCTCGTCGCCCAGCGCAACAGCGGCGGCCACGTCAAGGTGCACGCCCAGTTCCGCGCGCCGCTGGACTGGCACACGAACCTGGACCTGGCCGACGCCGAGGCCGTGCGATCAGGCCTGCTGACTCTGTTCGACGGCTGGGCCGCTCCCGTCCTCGACCTCCTCCGCCACGGCACCGCGTTCGTCCACCGCCCCCTCCACGTCCTGCCCGTGTCACACACCTGGACCCACGTCGCCGGGGTGACGCTGCTGGGCGACGCCGCCCACCTGATGCCCCCACTGGGGGCGGGCGCGAACCTCGCGATGCTGGAAGGCGCCGAACTCGCCGAGTCCATCGCCACCGGCCCGGGAGATCTGGACGAGGCCGTCCGCGCCTTCGAGGAACAGATGTGGGTACGGGCCGGCCGGTGGGCGAAGATCACGACGGCAGGCCTGGATCGCCTCGTGAGCCCGGACCCCGCCGAAGCCCTCGCCCTCTTCGACCAAGTCCAGCCGTCCTGACCGCCCGATCCGGCCGGCCCACGGCGCTGCGGCAACACGGCGTCGCGCCGGCCCGGACACTGCCGCGTCCGATCACTGGAGGATGCGGATCACTTCACGGATGTGCCCCAGCATGGAGTAGCGGTACTCCGATTCGCGGCAGACCTGGAGCATGGATCGATCGACGAGGTCGGAGACGATGTCGACCAGATGCGGGAAGTCGTCGACGACGGCCTCCCGATCCGGACGGCCGAGGAGATCCTTGATCGTGAAGGCCTCGGGGAACGCCGACAGCCAGTGCAGAAGGCGGCGCTGCTCCTCCCCGAGCATCCCGTAGCTCCAGGTGACGCTCTTGACGAGGGTGCGCTGATGAGGAAGGCCGGCAATGCTCGGTTGGGCGACGATCTGACGAACCGGCGCCTCAAGCAATGTGTCGATCGACAACGAGCGCAGCCGCAGCGCCGCCACCTCCAGCGCGGACGGCAGTCCGTCCAGCTTGCGGCAGATCTCCGTGACAGCGGACCCGCGGTCGGTCAGGTCCAGGTCCGAGCATGCGGCCTGCACGCGGTAGAGGAACAGCCGCTCGGCATCGACCGCGGACAGCGGACGGACCTCCACCGTCTTGACCCCGGCTGCGGCCACAGCATGTCGAGAAGTGATCAGGATCCATAAGTCAGGAAACTCCGACAGCAGCCGCTGGCACGCCCGGACCGTGGGCGTCTGCAGGTGCTCGATGTTGTCGATGACCACCAGCCGTCGCATCGCTGCGGAACCGTCGCCCGGCGATCCCTCGGTCAGCAAAGCCTTGCAGACCGTGTGCCAGATAGCCGTCTCGTCGTGGTCGTCGGACGTCTCTCCGAGGTGGACGACCGAGACGCCTCCTGCGAACTGACTTCGCAGACGGTCCGCGACGGCGAACGCCAACTTCGTCTTGCCGACGCCTCCAGGTCCGACCAAGGTGGTCCACCGGTCCCGGTGCAGACTGTCGCACATGCGGGAGATGTCGTTCTTCCGCCCCACCAGCCAGTCGTGTTCGTCTCCGGCACGCACGCCGTTCGCCGTCGACACCCCTGCCGACCGACCGGAAAGGGCTACAGAGCTTTCTATCCCGTTTCTATCGGTGAAATCCCGAAGCACATACTCCGCCTCGAAGAGACCCGCCGCCTGGAAAGCCGCCACCACGAGCGACAGCGACGAGTTCCGGGGCGACTGGACCGCACCGGTCTCGATGTTCCTGACAGTTCGTACACTCACTCCCGAGCGATCAGCGAGTTCCTCCTGGGACCAACCCGCATCCAGGCGTTGCCGGGCAAGTAATCCCCCGAGGGTATTGCCATGTCTCATCATGCACACCCTCGGCCCCAGGTCCTGAGATCGAGCAGGCACCAACTAGCGCAGTAATCCATCCAGCATCGAGAATCAGAAGTACTCACGGGCCCCCGGTACGTCATTTCGCAATGAACTGATCACGAACAACCGCACTGCCAAGGCTTCCCGCCTGCACCTCGGGCGTCAACCCTCGATGAGGCCTTGATCACCGGGCGTTAGTAAAGATTGGCGTCAACTCGCCTGCCCTTCGATGCCCTCCAGGCAGGGATGACTTCATTCGGTAATCAACAACCGGATGGCAATGAGGATCCCTGTATGACGTAGATCACAGGAGGTCACGGTCAGAGGATTCGTGGCGATTCCCGGTCGTATCGGCGCCGCACATAGGTGAGTGCGGTCATGAGTTCCGTGGAATGCATGGGGCGAGCACCGTTGATGTCGGTGATATCGCTGATCGGAAGTGCGCCCAGAGCGGTCCATTGCAGGCGACCGTCGGAGTCGATGGCCGCGCGTGTGCGTCCGGCGTTGTCAGGATGCAGGCAGAACGGAATGTCCAGGTATCCGCAACGGAATGCGGTGAGCAGCGCTCGGCCGACATCAGGCTCAAGCCCCAGCACCGCGTCCACCAAGGCCCGTGCCTCTCGCTCGACGGTGCTCTCGACGGGCACGACGGCGCCGTGGCTCGCCGCGTCGCGCCGCAGGTCCTCGGCAAAGGCCGCGGCGTATTCGAGTGCGTCGACGTTCTCGGCGACCGTGGGGATCCGCGACGCTTCCGAAGCCGTCTTGACGATGAGCCGCGCCGATCCGGTCCGCACCGCCAGCCGGACCGCCTCGCGCAGCAACAGGCGCGCGCCGGTTGCCGTCTGCGGGTGGACGCCCATGTACGCGTACACCACGATGTGCCAATCGATGTCGCCCAGGCGCTCCTCGGCGATGCGCGCCAGAGCGCTGACGGCCTCCAGGTCCTGATCCGGGCTCGTCTGCTGGGCGTAGCTCAACGAGACGTCGGTGATGCCGTGGTGGCGGAAGAAGCACGCCTCCAGGACGCTGAGCGCCACCAGCATGCTCGGCGGACACAGCTGGCCGAGCATGCAGCCGCCGAAGGTCTCCAGATGCGGCCTTCGACCGGTCTCAGCCAGTGCCGCGAGCTCCCGGCAGGCCGCTGACCAGGCCGTGACCGAGGCGTCGAGCGGCGTTCTGCCGTACGGCAGACAGTAGGAGACCGGACCGCCCTCGGTCGCGTCGAGCCCGGCGGCGATCAGTGCGGACACGATCGCACGCGGGTCGGGCGCGCCGTGGCGGACCTGGACCGGGAAATCCGGGTCCATGACGCCTCGCAGGACAGACTCCGTCGTCGCCGGTCCGCGCAGCACGATCGGATATCCGTTGAGCCGGGCACCGTGCGCCAGCGCCCTCCGTGCGGCTTCGTGCTGGCCCAGCCGGGTGTAACTGTCGACGGTGATCGTGCCCGCCATGGTCGCCGCCGCAGACTTCGTGGCCATCAGCCCGGCCCGCATCTCGACCGGATCGCTGAATCCCATCCTCGGCTGGACCACGAGCCGGCCGGCGGCCTGTGCGGCCGCGACGTACGCGCCGAACGAAGGCGGCGCGGACGGCCGGCCGGCGCGGGCCATCACGACTTCCCGGCGGCCAACGCGCAGACGAAGGAAGCGAATTCGCCGATCACACTCGGGTCGTCGGAAGTCGGGTCGTCGTAACTCGGGTCGTCGGAGTACACCGCGTCGAACCCGGCGGACAGCAGGCGCTCGGCATCCTGCCGTCCTCGGCCGGAGGTGCTCAGTTTGCCGCCGATCACGACAGGCATCCCGGCCGGCGCGCCCGGTGCCCGCAGATGCTCGATGGCTGTCAACGCGTCCTCGGCCCCGTGACCGTTGACGGTCCCGAGGACGAGCAGGTCGGGACGGAGCCGTGAGCACTCCGCCGCGAGGACCGTCGCGGGAACGCACGGACCGAGATTGTGGACGTGATGCCCCGACTCCTCAAGCAGCAGTTGGAGGAAGACCAGGTTCCAGGTGTGCGCATCGGACTCGGTCCCCGACACGACCACATTCAGTTGCTTCTGCCCGGTCGGTTCCTGTACGGGCCCCGACGGTGCCGACGGTCTGGCGAGAAGTCGCGTCAGCGGCGATCCGTTACCCATGGCGCCCGATGATGCCCGGTGCCGGATCGTGCGGACCAGGCATGAATACGGCAACTCGCAGGCATGTTCGACGCGGTGTGGACGGGAATTCGGCCTTGCGGCCGGCTGAGTTTGCCGCCCGAGTTTCCTGGTGCCGCCCGGCCAGGGCGAGCACGATCGTGAGTCGTCTTCACGGAGGACGCCGGATGACGCCGAATGCCGAATGATGCCGGATCAGGATTCCTGGCGATGAATCACTGATCTCGACAGCCCTCATCGGGGCTGCTCGGCGTTCTCGAAGTCGGTCCACAGCACGGGGGAGTGGTAAGGATGACTTCTGATCATGCTTCTGACCTGCCCGGAAACCACTGGTCTCCGCGTGGAATCACCACGCTGATCCACGAGCGGGTGGCTGCCCACCCGGACGCCCCGGCGGTCTGTGACACCGCGGGCGAGGCGCTCAGCTATGCCGAACTCTGGGAGCGGTCCGGGTGGCTCGCCGCCGACCTGGCCGGCCGCGGGATCGGTACCGGAGACCGCGTCGCGCTGGCCCTGGGGCGCTCGGTCGACTTCGTGGTCGCGGTGCTCGGCGTGATCCGTGCCGGGGCCGCCTACATCCCACTGGACCCGATGGCCCCGCCGGAGCGGGTGGACGGCATCCTCGCCGATGCCGAACCCGCCGTGATCCTGGCCGCACCGAATCCGCGTCCAGCGCTGCCGCCGACACGGACACCGGTGGTCACCGGTCTGCCCGACCGCGACCCGGGCACCCCGGTCCCGGATCCCGCCCCCGACCCGGAATCCGTCTTCTACATCGGCTTCACCTCGGGCTCGACGGGCCGCCCGAAGGGCGTCATGATTCCGCACCGTGCCGTCGAGCGGTTCGCCACCGCACCGAACTACGTCCGCTTCGAACCGGGCCTGCGGGTCGCGTGCCTGGGGAACCCGGCGTTCGACATCATCCTGTTCGAGGTCTGGACCACCCTGGCCGGCGGCGGGACCGCGGTGGTCCTGCCGGATGCCGTCGACATCCCGATCGCGGACTGGGCCGCCGTGCTGGCCGGGGAACGGATCGACACCCTGTTCCTGACCACGGCGCTGCTGGAGATGATCGTCCTGGAGAATCCCAGGGCCTTCGCCTCGGCGCGGTCGGTGATTTTCGGCGGCGACGTCGTGGACCCGGGCGCACTGCGTGCGATCTGCGCGACGGAGCCGCCGCGCGAGCTCGTGCACGTCTACGGCCCGACGGAGACGGCCACCTTCGCCAGTTCGCACGTGTGCCGAGGCGAGGAGCTGCGCGACGCTCGTCGGGTCCCGATCGGCAAGGCGGTCCAGTCGACGACACTGTCGCTGCGTGACGCGGACCTGCGACCGGTGCCGTCCGGCGAGATCGGCGAGATCTGCATCGGCGGTCCCCAGGTCGCGCTGGGCTACCTCGGCCTGCCCGAGCTGACGGCGGAGCGCTTCGTCGTCCTGCCGGACGGCGAGCGGCTGTACCGGACCGGTGACCTGGGTCGGCTCCTCCCGGACGGCACCTACGCCTTCCAGGGCCGCGTGGACCGCCAGGTCAAGGTGCGCGGCTTCCGGGTGGAACTGGGCGAGGTCGAGGCCGCCGCACTGCGCACCGGTCTGGTCGCAGCCGTGGTGGTGGAGCGGGTGGGCGAGGGACCGGAGGCGCACCTGGTGGGCTTCGCGGCCCCCACCGCCGAGGCCGATCCCACCGATCTGGTCGCCGGTCTCACCAAGGCTTTGCGCCAGACCCTGCCCGAGTACATGGTCCCCCACCGGTGGCGGCTGCTCCCCACGCTTCCGATCAACTCCAACGGGAAGGTGGACCGGACCGGGCTGCTGGCCGGCCTGGCGGAGTCCGCAATCGCGACCGCAGCCGACGTCGCGGACGGCGCAAGCAGCGGCGCCGCCCCGGGCGACGCGGTTGCCGACGTCGCGACAGACCTCGCCGAGCCGGAATCAGAACTCTGCGCCCTCCTGTGCGAGGTCGTGGCAGGCGTGCTTCACCTTCCACAGGTCAAGCCCGAGGACAACTTCCTCGACCTCGGCGGCACCTCCATCCTGGCGCTGCAGGCGGCGAGCCGGCTGCGCAAGGCACTGACGTCCGACGTCCTGCTGAACCCCGCGGAGATCTTGTTCGCGGACAGTCTCAGAGACCTGAGCCGAAGCCTCCTCGACCCGACCGACGCCGCACGGTGAAGGGCGAGTTCGGGCCGGTGCCGACGCGTCGCGCGGCCAGGACGGCCCCGCTGTCGTCGGCCCAGGAGTCGCTGTGGTTCCTGCGGGCCGCCGATCCGGAGGCGACGACCTATCACATACCCACGCTGATACAGCGACCGCAGGGGATCGACGTCGGCATCCTCCGTGCCGCCCTGACCGCGGTCGCGGCGCGTCACGAGATGCTCCGCACCACCTTCCCCGTGCGGGACGGCGGGCCGGTACAGCGGATCGCGGATCCCGGCCCGGTCGACGTCGAGGTGGTCGATGTGCGCGACCGCCCTGATGCCGCGAGCCTTGATGACGAGAGCTTCGTGCTGCGCGACGCCCGGGCCCGGTCCGCCGCGGCCTTCGATCTGGAGGACGCACCGCCGCTGCGTTGCGTCGTGTGGCAGGGACTGGCCTCCGGCGACGCGCTCCTGCTCTGTGTCCACCACATCGCCATCGACCAGTGGTCCCTGGCGATTCTGGTCGAGGACCTGGCCACGGCCTACGACGCCGTCGAGGCCGGGACCGACGTCCGGCTTCCCGAAGTCCCCCTCCAGTTCGCGGACTTCGCGGCCTGGGAGAGGGAAGCGCTCGACACCGATCAGGCCCGCCGGACGGAGTCGGAGCGCATCGCGGACCTGCGCGGCTACCCGACCCAGCTGCGGCTCGGCGCGCCGCCGCCCGGCGACGCCGCGCGGACCGGACCGGACAGCGAGCGCGGGCTGCTCGACCTGGTGTTCCCGGAGAGCGTCGGCGAACTGCTGCCGCGACGGGCCAGGGAGCTGCGGGTGACGCCGTTCCTTCTGGCGCTCGCGGCCTTCCAGGAGACCGTGCGGCGCTGGTCCGGTCAGGAGCGGTTCCTGATCGGCACCACGCTGACCCAGCGCTCCGGCGCCGAACTGGACCGGACCGTCGGCTACTTCCTGAACACGGTGCCGCTGCGCTGCCGGGTCCGGGCGTCCGCGAGTTTCGCAGAGCTCTGCGCCGTGGTCCGCCAGGAGTTCACCGAGGGCATGCGGTGCGAGGCGACGCCGTTCGACCGCCTGGTCCGGGGCCTTTCGGTGAGCCGTGCCGGCCGGCCGCTGACGCAGCTCGCGTTCAGCGTGCTGCCGACCGGGCCGGCCGAATCCGTGGGCCAGTGGCGCGAGTTGCCCGTCCCTCCGCTCGGCAGGGCGGCGTTCGACCTCACCGTGCTGGTCGCCGCGGGCAGCGGCCGGCCGACCGGGGTGATCGAGTTCGACCCGGCCGTCCATCCGCGGCAGACGGTCGCGGCGCTGCATGACGACTTCACCACTCTGTTGGCCGCCGCCCTGGCCGACCCGGGGGTCCCGGTGTCCCGGCTGCCGCTGTCCCCCCGCCCCGGCGGCGGAACACAGGGAACGCTGATCGGGCCGCAGATGGATCTCGTGACCATGGTCCGTAGCCGCGTGGCGGCCACGGGGAAGGAAGGACGCGGATGACCGAGCAGACCGTCGACCAGAGTGCCGAGACAGCCCCCGAGGCGAGTGCCGAGCCCTGGAAGGCCAGCGTGGGCCTGGTCGTCGACCAGGCGTACCTGGGCTCGCCGTACACCGGCATCGACGCGTGGCGCGCGGCGGCGGAGGCCGGCGCGGAGTGGATCAGCGTCGTCGTGGAGGCGTATGACCTCCCCGAGGAGAGGATCCACCAGCTGCGCGACGACGCCTACAAGGCCGACATCCCGATCAACCTGGTCGCCTGTCCCGCCTTCGGGCTGGGCGACCCGCGCGACGCGGTCCGCGACTTCAACCTGGTGTGGGCCAAGGCCCAGGTGGACTTCGCCCGGGGCGTCGGCGCGCGCCGGGTGAAGGTCCTGCTGGGCGAGTGGGTCTGGAAGGGCAACTGGTCGAACGAGCTGCAGTGGCAGCTGGTCGTCGAGAACCTGCGCCGTCTGTGCGACTACGCGGAGCAGCACTCGATCACGGTGAGCCTGGAACCGGAGGCGCTGGAGACCGCGTACATCAACGACACGTACTCCCTGCTGCAGATGCTGGACGATGTGGCCTCACCGGTACTGTCGGCGAACGTCGACACCTCCCACCTCGTGGTCCGCGCGATCCACCCGAGTGGTATCAGGATCCTGAAGGGCCGACTGGACACCGTCAACTTCTCCGACTCCAACGGGCGTTGGCACGAGCACCTGCCGCCCGGCACCGGGGTGAGCGACATGGCGGCCTTCGCCGCCGAGGTGAGCAACGCCCGGCAGTCCGACGACGCGCTGGTCGCGGTAGTGGTCGGCCCGTTCGCCGACCCGGAGAACGCCTACGAGAAGGTGGCCGCGTCGGTGGGCGCCACCCGGCGGCTGTTCGGTGTGCCCCTGGATCGGGCCGGCGGCGGGACGGGTCTGTGACGCCGGGCGCACCGGTTTCCCGCACGGAACTGCTCGACCTGGTCGTCGCGCAGCTGGCGACCGCCCCGGCGACCGCGGGCGTCACCTGCGGCGGCCGGTTCACGCCCTACAGCCGGATCGACGCCTGGGCCCGGGAGGTCGCCGGCGCCCGGCGGGGGGGGGGCGGGGCGCGCGGACGGTCTGGGCGTGGACGCC
>NZ_JBHYJA010000008.1:226103-254092 GCF_042740355.1 Streptomyces sp. NPDC059010 | reverse complement strand
TTCACCTCCCCACCTCTATATCCCATAAACAACCCCCCCCCCCCCCCCCAAACCCGGGGGGGCGCCCCCCCCCCGCGGGGGGGGCGCCCCCCCACCGGCCTTCGTGCAGCGGATCAGCCCGTTGATCAGCCTGACGGTCCTCCGAAGATGCCTCCGTTGCCGTTGGCATTGCCGTTGCTGTTGCCTTCCGTCTCCGTTGTCGTAGGCGTCGGCGACGAGGTCACGCCTCCGTCCGTGCCGCCGTTGTCGGAGCCGCCGATGTCATTGCACTGGAAGCCGAAGCATGTCTCGGTCGGCGTGGGCGTCGGCGAGGTCAGCGACTCGCTCGGCGTCGGACTCGGAGACGGGCTGGACTCCTCGGTCTCGGTCGGCGTAGGAGCAGCCGTCGGGGTCGGGATGTCGTTGATGATCTCGCCGATGGGCTCCGGGACCGGGAACGGCTCCGGCTTCTTGCCCTTCAGCGCCTGCTCCATGTAGTCGTGCCAGATCACGGACGGGAACGAGGCACCGTGGATCTTCTTCTGGTTGCCCGTGCCGTACATCTCCAGGAACTCGCGGTTCTGGTTCTTCTCGTTGTCGTCCAGCCGGAACATCGAGATCGCGGTCGACAGCTGCGGGGTGTAGCCCACGAACCAAGCGGAGCGGTTGCCGTCGGTCGTACCGGTCTTGCCGGCCACCTCCCGGCCGGTCAGCTGGGCGTTGGTACCCGTGCCCTTCTCGACCACGGTCTTCAGGACGTCCGTGACGTTGTCGGCCACCTGCGGGGTGAATGCCTCCTTGGTCACGGTCTTGTGGGTGTAGACCTCGCCGTCCTTGTCCGTGACCTGCTTGACCGAGAACGGGGAGCGCTGCTCTCCGCTGGTGGCGAAGGTGGCATACGCGCCGGCCATGCGGATCGCGCTGGGCTGAGACGTACCGATGGAGAAGGACGGGTAGTCGGTGCCGGTCAGGCTGCTCTCCAGGATGCCGGCGTCCACGGCCGACTCCTTCACCTTGTCCAGCCCGACGTCCATGCCGAGCTGCACGAAGGCGGAGTTCACCGACTCCCTCATCGCCTCACGAAGGTCGATCTGGTATTTCGGGGGACTGCCGAGCGACTGATCGCCGTCGTTGACCTGGTTCCACTCCTCCCCCTTCTCGTTGCGCCAGATCTCGCCCCTGTAGTCCCTGATCTTGAGCTTGTTCTTGCCGCTGTAAAAGCTCTTCGGCGAGACCTTGGTGCGCTCGTCCTGTGCCTGTTCAGCAAGGCCCTTGGGGTCCCGCACGCCCCACTTCATAGCGGCCGCGAGTACGAACGGTTTGAATGTCGAACCGACCTGGGCGCCGGTTTCGTCGGCGTTGTTGGTGAAGTGCTTCGTGGCGTCTTCACCGCCGTAGATGGCCTCGATAGCGCCAGTCGCAGGATTCACGGAGGCACCGCCGAACTGGACGTGGGTGTCTGTCTCCGGGCGTTCCTTGGGCTTGATGTTCGCCTTCTGGACCTTCTTGACAGACTTCTCCAGCTCATTGACCTTCTTCTTGTCGAAGGTCGTGTAGATCGAGTAACCGCCCTGTCGCAGCTTGTTTTCGGTGATCCCGGTCTCCTCACTGTTCCTGACCAGTGAGGAATTGGCCATGTCGACGAGGTAGCCGATCTGGCCGCTCAGCGCGGTGTTGAACCGCGGGTTCTGCACCTTGGGGAGCTTGGTGTACTTGGCCCGAGTCGTGGCGTCCAGATGCCCGTACTCGACCATCTTGTCGAGGGTGTCCTGCATCTGGACCGTGGCCCGCTTGCGGTTTGCCTCGGGGGTGGCCGCCGGATCGATGGAGACCGAACCTGCGGGGTCGTAGTACGTGGCGCCCTTGAGCATGGCGGCCAGGAAGGCGCACTCACCCTCGTTCAGCTTGATGGCGTCCTTGTTGAAGTACGCGCGCGCTGCCGCCTGGATCCCGTACGCGTTGCGTCCGTAATAGGCGGAGTTCAGGTAGCCCTCCATGATCTCGTCCTTCGACAACTTGGTGCCGACCTTGACGGAGATGAAGATCTCTTTGAACTTGCGCGAGATCGTCTGCGACTGGTCTCCCAGCCTCGCGTTCTTCACGTACTGCTGGGTGATGGTGGAACCACCCTGCGTCTCTCCACCGGTCGCCATGTTGAACACGGCGCGGGCGATGCCCTTCGGGTCGATGCCGCTGTCGGTGTAGAAGGTCTTGTTCTCCTGCGAGATCACGGCGTTCTGCATCGCCTTGGGGATCTGCGACAGGTTGACGATCTGCCGGTTCGTCTCACCACCGGTGGAGACCATCTCGGTCTTGTCGGACCAGTAGTAGACGTTGTTCTGCGCCTTGGCTGTCTCGTCGATCTGGGGGATACCCACCATGGCGTAACCGATACCGGCCACTGCCACCAGGCTCCCCAGGAAGCCGATGAACAGGCCCGTCACAAGCTTCCACGACGGCACCCAGCGCGCGACGCCGTACTTGCCCGCGCGCGGATAGTCGATGAATCGCTTCTTTCCGGGGTCAGCGGCACGCCCGTGGCCCCTGCCTGGACCGGTCGGCCCGCCCGGAGCGGCACGGCGGCCGCCCCGGCCCGGTTCGGCCGCTCTGCGGCGACCCCCACTTCTCTGGGCCGCGCGTCGTGCTTCGGCGCGGCCGCCGTACGGACGCTCTTCGTCTCCCGAACCGGTGGGACTCGACCCATACGAGTCGGAAGGGGATCCGGTGGCGCCTCGCGGTGCCGCTCGGCGACCGGAGGTCGCGCCGGACTGGCCGCGTCGGGCCGCGGCACGTCCGCCTCCCTGCGGCTGCGGCGGTTTGCGACGGTGCTCGCTCATCGAACGACTACTCCTCGGGCCGGCGCACCCCTGCGCGCCTGGCAACGGCGGCTGTTTTCCGGTCCCCCCGAAGTACGGATGTGGTCGGTTCCGCATTCACCCGTACTGCACCAAGGACAACGACGCCCTCATGGGCCGCTCGGTTCCCGGTGATGTGCATGGCGCACAGACTACGCACCGTCAAAGTCCGCCTAGCCCGGAACTTCACCCCAAATCAGGCAACTCGCTCCACATGAATCGTTGATGTGATCCCGTTCACCGTTCCCCCACTTGTCGCGTCCGGAAGGTCGTTCTATCGTCGTGATGTATCGAGTCGATACATCAGCGCGGCATACGACGAGGAGGCGAGGGGATGAGCCGACGTTCCGGGATCCTTGAGTTCGCCGTACTCGGACTGCTGCGCGAGTCCCCGATGCACGGCTACGAGCTGCGCAAACGACTCAATACATCGCTCGGCGTGTTCCGTGCGTTCAGCTACGGCACGCTCTATCCCTGCCTCAAGACGCTGGTCGCCAACGGCTGGTTGATCGAGGAGCCGGGGAACACCACCGAGGACGCTCTTGCCGCACCACTCGCGGGGCGTCGCGCCAAAATCGTCTACCGGTTGACGGCGGAAGGTAAGGAGCACTTCGAGGAACTGCTCTCGCAGACGGGGCCCGACGCGTACGAGGACGAGCACTTCGCTGCCCGATTTGCCTTCTTCGGACGCACACCACAGGACGTGCGCATGCGCGTGCTGGAGGGCCGTCGCAGCCGGCTGGAGGAGCGCCTTGAGAAGATGCGCGCCTCCCTGGCCCGCACCCGGGAGCGCCTCGACGACTACACGCTTGAGCTCCAGCGCCACGGGATGGAGTCCGTGGAGCGCGAAGTGCGCTGGCTGAACGAGCTCATCGAGAGCGAGCGGGCCGGGCGGGACCTGAACGGTTCCGCCTCCGGGGGGTCCGACTCGCGGGACACCACATCTGGAGCGCCGGGCGGCCTGCCCCGGCCGGGGGACGCCCCCCGGCCGGATACGCCCGGCGACACCGCCACGTGAGCGCCCACTCAGGGCCTCACTCGTACACACAGGGAGCAACCGGAATGGGTTCGGTTCGCGTAGCCGTCGTAGGCGTAGGCAACTGCGCCGCGTCGCTGGTTCAGGGAGTCGAGTACTACAAGGACGCCGACCCGGCGTCGAAGGTCCCCGGCCTCATGCACGTGCAGTTCGGCGACTACCACGTCCGTGATGTCGAGTTCGTCGCCGCCTTCGATGTCGACGCGAAGAAGGTCGGCCTCGACCTCGCCGACGCCATCGGTGCCAGCGAGAACAACACCATCAAGATCTGCGACGTGCCGCGCACCGGCGTGACCGTCCAGCGCGGCCACACCCTCGATGGCCTCGGCAAGTACTACCGCGAGACCATCGAGGAGTCCGCCGAGGCCCCGGTCGACGTCGTCCAGATCCTCAAGGACAAGCAGGTCGACGTCCTCGTCTGCTACCTGCCCGTCGGCTCCGAGGACGCGGCGAAGTTCTACGCCCAGTGCGCCATCGACGCCAAGGTCGCCTTCGTCAACGCCCTGCCGGTCTTCATCGCCGGTACGAAGGAGTGGGCGGACAAGTTCACCGAGGCGGGCGTCCCGATCGTCGGCGACGACATTAAGTCCCAGGTCGGCGCCACCATCACGCACCGCGTCATGGCGAAGCTGTTCGAGGACCGCGGTGTCGTCCTGGACCGCACCATGCAGCTGAACGTCGGCGGCAACATGGACTTCAAGAACATGCTGGAGCGCGACCGCCTGGAGTCCAAGAAGATCTCCAAGACGCAGGCCGTCACGTCCCAGATCCCCGACCGCGAGCTCGGCGAGAAGAACGTCCACATCGGCCCGTCCGACTACGTCGCCTGGCTCGACGACCGCAAGTGGGCCTACGTCCGCCTCGAAGGCCGCGCCTTCGGTGACGTCCCGCTGAACCTGGAGTACAAGCTTGAGGTCTGGGACTCCCCGAACTCCGCCGGCGTGATCATCGACGCCCTGCGCGCCGCGAAGATCGCCAAGGACCGGGGCATCGGCGGCCCGATCCTCTCCGCGTCCTCGTACTTCATGAAGTCCCCGCCGGTCCAGTACTTCGACGACCAGGCCCGCGAGAACGTCGAGAAGTTCATCAAGGGCGAAGTCGAGCGCTAGCGAGACCAGTTACCGCGCGCCGAGCACGAAGCGCCGCACCAGAACGCTCCTGCCAGAGCTGCCGAGGGTCCCCGGGTTGTACCGCCCGGGGACCCTTCCCATATGTGAGGCTGTGCCCCATGTCCGTCGTACGCGACCTGCGGGTCCTGCTGCGCTTCCGGAACTTCCGGCGCCTGCTCGTCGTACGCCTGCTCTCACAGGGCGCCGACGGCGTCTACCAGACCGCGCTCGCCACGTACGTCGTCTTCTCCCCGGAGAAACAGACCTCGGCCACCGCGATCGCCTCAGCGATGGCGGTACTCCTCCTTCCGTACTCCTTGGTGGGCCCTTTCTCCGGCGTCCTGCTGGACCGCTGGCGCCGCCGCCAGGTCCTGCTGTACGGCAGCCTGCTGCGTACCGTCCTGGCCTCGGCAACCGCAGCCCTGATCGTCACCCAGGTCCCGGACTGGCTCTTCTACGTCTCCGCCCTGTGCGTCACCGCCGTCAACCGCTTCGTCCTGGCCGGCCTGTCCGCCGCCCTGCCCCGCGTGGTCGACGAGGAGCGGCTCGTCATCGCCAACTCCCTCTCCCCGACCGCCGGAACACTCGCCGCGACCACGGGCGCCGGCCTGGCCTTCGTCGTACGGCTCGTGGTCTGGGACTCCGATGCCGCCGTGGTGCTCCTCGGAGCCGCCCTGTACCTGTGCGCGGGCCTGGCGGCACTGCGTATGGCACCGGAACTGCTCGGCCCCGATCGCGACTTGGTCCAGCCGCGCCTCGCGGCGGCCCTCTCCGGCACCGCACGCGATCTGGCGGCAGGGGTACGGCATCTCGCCGCTCCACAGCGCCGGGAGGCCGCCTGGGCGCTGTTCACGATGACTCTGATGCGCTTCTGCTACGGCGCCCTGCTGGTGATGCTGCTGATGCTCTGCCGCTACGCCTTCTCGTCCGACGCCGATGACGGACTCGCCCTGCTGGGGCTGGCGTTGGCCATCTCCGGCGCGGGATTCTTCGCCGCCGCAGTGGCAACCCCCTGGGCGGCCGGGCGGCTTGGCCCGGGCCGCTGGATCGCGGGGTGCGCGGCCGCAGCGGCGATCCTGGTGCCGGCGCTCGGTCTTCCGTTCGCCACAACTCCCATGCTGGCGGCGGCATTCGTCCTGGGTCTGATGACACAGGGGGCGAAGATCGCGACGGACACGATCGTGCAGACCTCGGTCGAGGATGGCTTCCGCGGCCGGATCTTCTCCGTCTACGACGTGCTGTTCAACGTCGCTTTCGTCAGCGCTGCCGGAGTGGCCGCACTGGTGCTACCGCCGGATGGCCGCTCGGGACCCCTCGTGGTCACGGTCGCCGTTATCTACGCGGCAGTTGCGGTGGCTATGACCCGCTTTGAGTACCGCTCTGTGTCACATCAATGACACAGGGCCACTCCCGGGTGAGGAGTTGTCAGTGGAGCCCGGTAGCTTACGTGGGTCTTATTTCGCGCCAATGTTCGCGATCACACAGCCATGTTCTAGGGGGACCCCAAGTGACAACTCCGCCGCCTCAGGGCAACCCATTCGCCCAGGGCCAGAACCCGTACGGACAGGGGCAGCAGCCCTACGGCCAGCCCCAGGGCCAGGCCCCGTACCCGCCCCAGGGCGGCTACCCGCAGCAGCCGGGCCAGCCGGGCTTTCCACCGCAGGGAGCGGCGCCGTATGCGCCGGTTCCGCCGCAGCAGCCTCGCCGCAGGGTCAGCTTCAAAACGATCAAGAACGTCGGCGCCGCCGTGATCGTCGGCATCATGCTCATCGTCGGCTACATCATCAGCCTGGACGACGCCGAGAACGCCGCGGTGGGCGACTGCCTGAAGTCCGCTTCAACGGCGACAGCCTCGAAGCCCCGCATGGAGGTCGTGGACTGCTCCTCCTCCGAGGCGGAGGGCAAGGTACTCAAGAAGATCGAGGGCACCTACACGTCGTTCACCGCCGAGAGCGAGTGCCGCAAGGTCAGTGGCGCCACCAGCTTCTACGCCCAGACCGGCGACGGCGACAACTTCCTGCTGTGCCTCTCGGCTGTCTGACCTGACCTCTCCGCGCATCGAGGGCTGTGTTTCACGTGAAACACAGCCCTCGATGCGTACCGCTCTCTATGGAACGGGGTCATGTTTCACGTGAAACATGACCCCGTGTCCACAACCGCTTCAGCTCTGCTCGACCCACCACTCCTTGAGTGCGGCCACCGCCTCGTCATGCTCCATCGGCCCGTTCTCCAGCCGCAGCTCAAGCATGTGCTTGTACGCGCTACCGATGACCGGGCCAGGACCGACGCCGAGGATCTCCATGATCTGGTTGCCGTCGAGGTCGGGGCGGATGGCGTCCAGCTCCTCCTGCTCCTGGAGCTGGGCGATCCGCTCCTCCAGGCCGTCGTAGGCGCGGGACAGCGCGGACGCCTTGCGCTTGTTCCGCGTGGTGCAGTCGGAGCGGGTCAGCTTGTGGAGTCGGTCGAGGAGAGGGCCGGCGTCACGGACGTAGCGGCGGACGGCGGAGTCCGTCCACTCTCCGGTGCCGTAGCCGTGGAAACGCAGGTGGAGCTCGACCAGACGTGAGACGTCCTTCACCAGCTCGTTGGAGTACTTGAGCGCCGTCATGCGCTTCTTGGTCATCTTCGCGCCGACCACCTCGTGGTGGTGGAACGAGACCCGGCCGTCCTGCTCGAAGCGACGGGTGCGCGGCTTGCCGATGTCGTGCAGCAGCGCGGCCAGCCGGAGAGTCAGGTCGGGACCGCTCTCCTCCAGCGCCATCGCCTGCTCCAGGACGATCAGCGTGTGCTCGTAGACGTCCTTGTGCCGGTGGTGCTCGTCACGCTCCAGCCGGAGGGCCGGCAGCTCGGGCAGCACGTGGTCCGCGAGCCCGGTATCGACCAGCAGCGTCAGGCCCTTGCGCGGGTGGGCGGAGAGAACGAGCTTGTTCAGCTCCTCCCGAACCCGCTCCGCCGAGACGATCTCGATACGCCCGGCCATCTCCTTCATGGCCGTCACCACCTCGGGAGCGACCTCGAAGTCGAGCTGCGCCGCGAAGCGTGCCGCCCGCATCATGCGCAGCGGGTCGTCCGAGAAGGACTCCTCGGGGGTCCCCGGCGTGCGCAGCACACGCTCCGCAAGGTCCTCCAGCCCGCCGTGCGGGTCGACGAACTCCTTCTCCGGCAGCGCGACAGCCATCGCGTTGACCGTGAAGTCCCGCCGGACGAGGTCCTCCTCGATGGAGTCGCCGTAGGACACCTCGGGCTTGCGCGAGGTCCGGTCGTACGCCTCCGAGCGGTAGGTCGTCACCTCGATCTGGAAGCATCGGTCAACGTCACCAACGCGGGCGTTCTTCTGGACACCGACCGTGCCGAAGGCGATCCCGACGTCCCACACCGCGTCGGCCCATGGGCGGACGATCTTCAGTACGTCCTCGGGGCGGGCGTCCGTCGTAAAGTCCAGGTCGTTGCCGAGCCGGCCGAGCAGCGCGTCCCGGACCGATCCGCCGACCAGGGCGAGTGAGAACCCGGCATCCTGGAATCGGCGGGCAAGGTCGTCGGCGACAGGGGCGACCCGCAGCAGTTCGCTCACCGCTCGGTGCTGCACCTGACTCAGGGCACTGGGCTTGTCTTCGTTGGCGTTCGGCACAACAGAAGAGGGTACGTGGCCACGGCGGCCGCGGGCGCCTCCATTAAACGTGCACACCGCGCGCACGGACACCTCTATCCATACGTGCACAAGGACTGCTCTTGAGGCACAGGGAAACGCTCCTCTTTATACCTGCACATACAGGACAGTCCGATGGGTGCGGCCCGATCTTGTGGACCACACCGCGGCACTTCCCCTCAGCGCGCATCGTTACCATGCGTGGACGCACATTCCGACGACCACTGACGACGACGAGGGACGGGCGAGCGCGTGGCCGAGGCGGCAGACTTCCAGGGGACGAGTGCCTCACCTGCCCGCCGGTGGCTGCGGCGGACAGGAACCCTGCTCGCCGCAGCGCCTCTACTGGCGGGCCTGCTCCAGCTGCCCACCGCGTCCCCTGTGCACGCCGCCGGGCAGGGCTCCCTGAAGGCCGCTGCCGGTTCGGACCCGGTATCCGTCGCCGTGGACTCGCTCACCCCGGCCGTCCCCGGCGAGGGCGACACGCTGACCGTGTCCGGCACGGTGACCAACGAGGGCAAGCAGGCCGTCACGGACGCCCATGTGGACCTGCGTCTGGGGCCGGCGCTGAACACGCGCTCCGACGTCGACGCGGCCGCCCAGCGCGGCGACTACCAGGACGGCCTCGACGGCACCCCGGTGGGCGGGAAGTACATCAAGAAGTTCGCCAAGCTCACCCCGGGCGTCGCCCAGCGCTTCAGCATCTCCGTGCCGGTCGACAAGCTGGACCTCGGCGGGGACGGCGTCTACCAGTTCGCCGCATCCCTGTCCGGCGAGACGTCCGCGCAGCCGTGGGAGAAGGTGCTCGGCATCCAGCGGACCTTCCTCCCGTGGCAGCCCGACGAGACCGACCCGAAGACCCGGACGACCGTGCTGTGGCCGCTCGTCTCCACCGCGCGCATGACGGCCCAGACGGGGTCGGACGAGTCGCAGACGCCGGTCTTCCACGACGACGACCTCGCCAAGGAGATCGCCCCGGGCGGCCGTCTGCAGCAGCTCGTGTCGCTGGGCAAGGAGCTCGACGTCACCTGGGTGATCGACCCCGATCTGCTGGCCTCCGTGGACGCGATGACGGAGAGCTACCGCATCCAGGGCGAGGGCGACACGACCACGGCGGGCACTCATCAGGGGGTCGCCAACCAGTGGCTGGCCGAGCTCCAGGAGGCGGTGCAGGACAAGGAAGTCGTCGCCCTGCCCTTCGGCGACCCCGACCTGGCCTCCCTCGCCCACAACGGCACGAACGTCACCGGCTCGCTGAGCCACCTCAAGGAGGCCACCGACGTCGCCGCCGACACGGTCGACTCGATCCTCCATGTGGAGGCGACCACCGACTTCGCCTGGCCCGTGAACGGCGCCGTCGACCCGTCCATCGTCAAGGTCGCCACCTCCGCCGGCGCGGACAAGGTGATCGCCCGCAACGACAGCCTGGTGGAGACGGGCGGCCTGCCCTACACGCCCTCCGCGGCCCGCCCCATCGGCGGCGGCACGACGGCGGTCGTCTCGGACGCGCGGATGTCGACGGTGTTCCAGGGCAACCTGACGAGGGCGTCGAGCTCGACGCTCGCCGTGCAGCGGTTCCTGGCCCAGAGCCTGGCCCTCAACCACCAGGCGGACAGACAGCGCAGCATCGTCGTCGCCCCGCAACGGATGCCTACGGCCAGCGAGGCCCAGGCAATGGCCGCGGCGGTGACGGCGCTCCAGGGCGGTACCTGGTCCCAGTCCCAGGAGCTCACGGCCGCCGCCACGGCCAAGCCGGACTCCGGAGCCACCACCAAGGTTCCGGCGGCGTCCAGTTACCCCTCCTCGCTGCGCAAGCAGGAGCTGCCGCGGGCGGCCTTCGAGCAGATCGAGACCACGCAGGACAAGCTCGACAAGTTCAAGGTGATCCTCACCCGCGAGTCCCGGGTCGTGACCCCCTTCGGGCGCGCCATGAACCGCGAGATGTCCACGTCGTGGCGCGGCCGTTCCGCGGACGCGGCCGACTACCGCAACACCGTCGAGGCGTACATCAACTCGCTGGTCGGCCAGGTCACGCTGATCGAGAAGTCCGACACCAAGCTCTCCGGACGCAGTGCCACGATCCCCGTGACCGTGCAGAACAACCTGGTGCAGGGCGTCGATCACCTGGTGCTGCGACTCACCTCGACCAGCCCGAGGCGCCTTGAGATCGATGGTGAGGCCTACTCCGAACAGCCGGTCTCGGTCTCCGGCGGACACAGCCAGACCGTGAAGTTCCCCACGTCGGCTCAGGCCAACGGCCAGGCCGAGGTGATCGCCCAGCTGTACACGGAGGACGGCCAGGCGTACGGCGCACCCGTCAGGTTCGACGTGAAGGTCACCGAGTTCACGGCCACCGTGATGCTGGTCATCGGCGGCGGCTTCCTCCTGCTCGTTCTCGCCGGGTTCCGTATGTACACGCAGCGCAAGCGCGCGGCGGCCCGCGAGGCCGAGGAGGACGGCGCCCAGGAGACGGGCGAGACGGACGGCGACCCGGAGAACCCGGAAGGCCCCGAGGACCGTCTCACGACCGAGAACCTTGTTGAGGAGGAGTCCGTCACCGGAACCCGGGCAGACGCCCCGGAGCAGCCGAGTGACCCGACACCGGACACCGCAGCGGAAAGCGCCGACCCGTCCGGCACGGGTGAGAGAGTGGACCGTTGAGCGAAGTCGTGGCCGGTGGGCCCGGGACGATGAGGTGGGGTAGCCATGAACGCGCCGTACGACGGTGACCGCGGCCAGGCCGCGGGCAGCTCGGGGCACCCCGAGGGCCCGCCGCCCGAGCCGGGCCAGGTGCCGCCGCAGCACCCCGCGGACATGTACCTCCAGGACGCCTACGACCAGGACCCCTACCGAGCCCAGGACCTCTCCACCCAGGACCCGGTCGCCGAAGCGCTCTACGACCGTTCCGCCCACCCGCCGCCCCCGCCGGGCACCTACCAGCCCCAGCAGCCGCTGTACGCCCAGCCGCCCCAGTCGCCGTACGCCCCCGACCCGAACGTGTGGGCCCAGACCCCGGCTCCCGAGCCGGACAGCCCGAGCCAGTACCTGCCGTACGGCGACGACCCCCGCACGACCCAGTACGTGGGCGTCGACGACCTCGTCACGCACTCCACCGAGGAGCGCCACGAGCACGACGCCTTCGCGCACCTCTTCCGTGACCAGCAGCAGGGCGGCCACCCCCACTACCAGCCGCCCACGGTCCCCGGCCCCTCGTCGGCCCCTGGCGAGCCCCCGCAGCAGGGGCCGACGCCGCCTCCCGCGGCAGAGGCCGGCGTGCCGGCATCCGCCCCCGCGCCGGCTCAGGCGCCCGCTGCGAAGAAGGGCGGGCGCGTCGGTGGACTGATGAAGTCGAGCGCCGTGATGGCGGCCGGCACGATGGTCTCCCGGCTCACCGGATTCGTCCGGTCCGCGATGATCATCGCGGCGTTGGGCGCCGGCTTCCTCGGCGACACCTTCCAGGTGGCGTACCAACTGCCGACGATGATCTACATCCTCACCGTCGGCGGTGGTCTCAACTCCGTCTTCGTTCCGCAGCTCGTCCGTGCCATGAAGGATGACGACGACGGCGGGGAGGCCTACGCCAACCGGCTGCTGACGCTCGTGATGGTGGCTCTCGCCGTACTCACCGCACTGGCGATGGCCGGTGCGCCGCTCCTGGTGCGCGTGCTGTCCAACCCCGTGGCGTCGGACCCCGCGGCGAACGACGTCGCCGTCACCTTCACCCAGTACTTCCTGCCCTCGATCTTCTTCATGGGCGTCCATGTGGTGATGGGGCAGATCCTCAACGCCCGCGGCAAGTTCGGCGCGATGATGTGGACCCCAGTCCTGAACAACATCGTCATCATCGTCACGCTCGGGATGTTCCTCTGGGTGTACGGCACCGCCAAGCACTCCGGCATGAGCGTCACGAGCATCCCGCCGGAGGGGCAGCGACTCCTCGGCATCGGGATCCTGCTGGGCCTCGTCGTCCAGGCGCTGGCCATGATCCCGTATCTGCGCGAGACCGGTTTCCGACTGCGGCTGCGGTTCGACTGGAAGGGCCACGGTCTCGGCAAGGCCGCGATGCTCGCCAAGTGGACAATCCTGTTCGTCCTCGCCAACCAGGCGGGTGCGCTCGTCGTCACCCAGCTGGCCACCGCCGCGGTGTCGGACACCGACATCGACGGCACCGGCTTCACCGCCTACGCCAACGCCCAGCTCATCTGGGGGCTCCCGCAGGCCATCATCACGGTCTCCCTGATGGCCGCGCTGCTGCCGCGCATCTCGCGCTCGGCCGCGGAGGACGACGCCGGCGCCGTCCGCGACGACATCTCCCAGGGGCTGCGCACGACCGCGGTCGCGATCGTCCCGATCTCCTTCGGCTTCCTCGCACTCGGCATCCCGATGTGCACGCTGATCTTCGGCCCGTCCGGCACCCAGGCGGCCACCAACATGGGCTTCATGCTGATGGCCTTCGCCCTCGGCCTGATCCCGTACTCCGTGCAGTACGTCGTCCTGCGCGCCTTCTACGCCTACGAGGACACGCGGACCCCCTTCTACAACACGGTCATCGTGGCAACCGTCAACGCGGCCGCCTCCGCCGTCTGCTACTTCGTCATCCCGGCCCGCTGGGCCGTGGTCGGCATGGCCGCCTCGTACGGCCTGGCCTACGCGATCGGCGTCGGCGTCGCCTGGGGCCGGCTGCGCAAGAAGCTCGGCGGCGACCTGGACGGTGCACGGGTGATGCGGACGTACGCCAGACTCTGCATCGCCTCGGTGCCCGCGGTACTGCTGAGCGGTGCGGCCTGCTACGGGATCGCCAAGACCCTCGGTCAGGGCGTCCTCGGCTCCTTCGCGGCTCTGTTGGGCGGCGGAGCCGTGCTGCTCGGGGTCTTCTTCATCGCCGCTCGCAGGATGCGTATCGAGGAGCTGAACTCCCTGGTCGGCATGGTTCGCGGACGCCTGGGTCGCTGAAGCAGGGGGTACGCGCACAACCATCGTCCGCCACCGTGTGTCGTGCATAGCGGCGGACTGTGGGCACAATTGGTTTCGGCGTCGGACGGCGCGCACGGTTGTCGGACGGCGCGCAATGGATGGGGAGGCAGGAACGACGGTGGCGGAACGGAGCACGGCTGCCGTCGACGTGGCAGACAACAGCGGCGACGAGCCGCTGACCGCACAAGCGGACCAGTCCACGGCCGACGGGGTGGCCAAGAATCGGGAGCGGGACACGGACACCGACGAGGCACAGGGGAGCGGCGGGACCGAGGGTCCCGGGAAAGCCTCACCACCAGAGCTGCACAGCGGCCACAAGCTCGCCAGACGCTACCGCCTTGAGGAGTGCGTCACCCGTCTGGACGGTTTCAGCAGCTGGCGTGCGGTCGACGAGAAACTCCGTCGCGCCGTCGGCGTTCACATCCTGCCCGCGGACCACACACGGGCCCGCTCCGTCCTGGCCGCGGCACGCTCGTCCGCGCTGCTGGGCGACCCCCGCTTCGTCCAGGTCCTCGACGCCGTCGAGGAGAACGACTTGGTCTACGTCGTTCATGAGTGGCTCCCCGACGCCACCGAACTGACCACCCTGCTCGCCCCTGGCCCGCTGGAGGTCTACGAGGCGTACCAGATGGTCACCCAGGTGTCCGCCGCGATGGCCGCCGCCCACCGTGAGGGTCTGGCCCATCTCCGGCTCAACCCGAACGCCGTGCTGCGCACCTCCTCCGGGCAGTGGCGCATCCGCGGCCTGGCGGTGAACGCCGCGCTGCGCGGCATCAGCTCCGACACCCCGCAGCGCACCGACACGGAGGCCATCGGTGCCCTGCTGTACGCCGCGCTCACCCAGCGTTGGCCGTACGAGAGCGACGCCTACGGCCTGTCCGGGCTGCCCAAGGACGTCGGTCTGATCGCCCCCGACCAGGTGCGCGCCGGCGTTCACCGCGGGCTGTCCGAGCTCACCATGCGCGCGCTGGCCAACAACGGCGCGACCGCCTCCCGGCACGAGTCCGCGTGCACGACGCCGGAGGAGCTGGTCAAGGCGGTCGGCGAGATGCCCCGCATCCGCCCGCCGGAGCCGTCGTTCACGGCCCCGCCCGACTATCAGCGCACGACGTACCAGCAGGGCACGTACGGCCGCCAGTCGCAGCATCCCGGCGCCACCCAGCCGGTCCCGACCCCACCGGCCCCACTGCAGAGCCGCACCGGCAAGGCCCTCAAGTGGGCCGTGTCGGCCCTGCTGATCGCCGCTCTGGGCCTTGGCAGCTGGCAGTTGGCGGACGCGCTCATGGACCAGGGCGGCAAGTCCGAGGACACCAATCAGACGCAGACGACGGAAGACGACGACAAGGGCCAGGCGAAGCCGGTCAGCAAGCCGATCGCCATCCAGGGTGTCCGTGACTTCGACCCGCTCGGCTCGGACGGCTCCGAGAACCCGAGAGACATAGACAAGATCTACGACACCGCTCCGGACACGTACTGGCAGACGAGCTTCTACACCAGCTCCGACTTCGGACGGTTGAAGTCGGGCGTCGGAGTCATCCTCGATCTCGGCAAGGTCCAGCAGGTCGGCAAGGTGACCATCACCTTCGTCGGCGACACCTCCGTGGAACTGCGCGCCGCCTCGGGTGACACCGGTAGCGAACCGACGACCCTGGAGAGCTACGCCAAGGTGGCCGAAGGCTCCGGCTCAAGCGTGACGCTCAAGCCCGGCCAGACCACCAAGACCCGCTATCTTCTGGTCTGGCTGACCGATCTGCCGCGGCAGGCCGACGACGGTCAGTTCCGCGGCAGGATCATGGACGTCAAGGTCAACAGCTGAGAGTGAGGGGGAGGGGGTCCGATGGCAGATGGCAGCGCATACGGCGACACAAGCGATCAGGACCTTCTCGCCCAGCATGTAAAGGGCGACCCCGACGCCTTCGGTGAGCTCGTGCGGCGTCATCGCGACCGGCTCTGGGCGGTGGCGCTAAGGACGCTCGGCGACCGCGAGGAGGCTGCTGACGCCGTCCAGGACGCCCTCGTCTCCGCCTACCGGGCCGCCCACACCTTCCGGGGCCAGTCGGCCGTCACGACGTGGCTGCACCGGATCACCGTGAACGCCTGTCTGGACCGCGCCCGCAAGGCCGCCTCCCGGAAGACCTCCCCGGTCGACGACACCGAGCGCCTTGAGCAGCTGCTGGAGCCGCACGAGTCCGCCTCGGCGCCCGCGGAGCGCAACGATCTCCACCGCCAGCTGCTGGAGGCGCTCGGCACACTCCCACCCGACCAGCGTGCGGCGCTCGTTCTGGTGGACATGCAGGGCTATCCAGTGGCGGAGGCGGCCCGGGTCCTGGATGTGCCGACCGGCACGGTCAAGAGCCGATGTGCGCGCGGCAGAGCCAGACTCCTGCCTCTCCTCACCCATCTACGGCCGGAAAGCGCCGGTGAGGGCAAAGACCCCGGCGAAAGGCGGAACCGGACCCAGGGGACATCCGTCCCACCGGCAGCGGGTCCACGTGTCACAGGACAGGGCACGGAGCCACGCGACACAGGGCCGAGTGATTCAGCTGCAGTGAAGGGCGGAGGTGGGCGAGCGTGACATCCACGACTGACACGGCCGGGCACCCGGACGTCGCCGAGATCTCCGACCTCACCGAGGGCCTTCTCCCCCCGTCCAGGACCGCTGATGTACGACGGCATCTGGACGAGTGCGAGCTGTGCGCGGACGTCCACGCCTCGCTGGAGGAGATCCGGGGGCTGCTCGGCAGCGTTCCCGGCCCGCCGCGGATGCCCGCCGATGTCGCGGGGCGAATCGATGCCGCTCTCGCCGCCGAGGCTCTGCTGAACGCCACAGCGCCCGACGACGTCGACGCACCGACGCACGTTGGAGACGCCCGCCCGGTCTCCGGCGCGGACAGCGGCTCCCATGTTTCACGTGAAACGTCGCCAGCGGCAGACCGTCCGGCAGGCCGCGCGCGCTCCTCCACGACTGGCCCCGGCCGCAAGGACCGCAAGAAGGCAGGGCGACGCAAGGTCGCCGTACTGAGCGCCGCCTTCACGGCCGCCGCTCTGGGACTCGGTTCCGTGCTGCTGACGTCGCTGATGGGCGGTGGAGGGTCCGGCTCGTCCGCCGACGGGGGCACCACCGCCGCCGACACCTTCTCCGCGGCGAAGCTGGAGAAGCAGGTCGTCGATCTCCTCGCCAAGAACGAGAGCACGACAGGCGGCGCTCGCACTCCGGACCGGAGTATGGGTGTGGCAGGCGAGCCAGACACCAAGAGCCCGAAGATCCTGCGCGAGATCACGGTGCCGGATTGCGTCCGGAAGGGCATCGGCCGCAACGACGCCGCGCTCGCCGCCGAGGAAGGCGTCTACAAGGGCAAGGACGCTCTGCTCGTCGTGCTGCCCGCCGCCTCCGACATCAGCCGGGTCACCGCCTACCTCATGGACGCCACCTGCGTGAAGCAGCGGTCGTCCATCAAGGCAGAGGTCCTCCTGACCAACACCTATCCACGTTCCTGAGACATCGGCGGCTCGTCTCCTCCGGCGCGGCAACCCCCTACGGTGTGGGCTCACCGTGTGCCCGGACACAGTGGGAATGCGCGCCCCTTAGGATCCGTTGGGTGGGGTGAGAGTCCTGAAGGGGTCTCCCACCGGTCCGATGACGTATTCCAGAGACGAGGAATCAAGCCGTGAGCGACGTCCGTAACGTGATCATCATCGGCTCCGGGCCCGCCGGCTACACGGCGGCGCTCTACACTGCGCGCGCGTCGCTGAAGCCGCTGGTGTTCGAGGGCGCCGTCACCGCCGGTGGCGCGCTGATGAACACCACCGAGGTGGAGAACTTCCCCGGCTTCCAGGACGGCATCATGGGCCCCGAGCTCATGGACAACATGCGCGCCCAGGCCGAGCGTTTCGGCGCCGAGCTCCTCCCGGACGACATCGTCAACGTCGACCTCACCGGTGAGATCAAGACCGTCACCGACACCGCGGGCACGGTCCACCGGGCGAAGGCCGTCATCGTCGCCACCGGCTCTCAGCACCGCAAGCTCGGTCTGCCGAACGAGGACGCGCTCTCCGGCCGCGGTGTCTCCTGGTGCGCCACCTGCGACGGGTTCTTCTTCAAGGACCAGGACATCGCCGTGATCGGCGGCGGAGACACCGCGATGGAGGAGGCGACCTTCCTCTCCCGCTTCGCCAAGTCCGTGACGATCGTCCACCGCCGTGACACCCTGCGCGCCTCGAAGGCGATGCAGGACCGCGCCTTCGCCGACCCGAAGATCAAGTTCATCTGGGACAGCGAAGTGGCCGAGGTCCAGGGCGACCAGAAGCTCTCCGGCCTGAAGCTGCGCAACGTCAAGACCGGTGAGCTCTCGGACCTGGCGGTCACCGGCCTGTTCATCGCGATCGGCCACGACCCGCGCACCGAGCTGTTCAAGGGCCAGCTGGAGCTGGACGAGGAGGGCTACCTCAAGGTCGACGCCCCCTCCACGCGCACCAACGTGACCGGCGTCTTCGGTGCCGGCGACGTGGTCGACCACACCTACCGCCAGGCGATCACCGCGGCCGGCACCGGCTGCTCCGCCGCCCTCGACTCCGAGCGCTTCCTCGCCGCCCTCGCGGACGAGGAGCAGGCCGAGCCCGAGAAGACCTCTGTCTGACCCCCACCCGCCCCACGCACCAAACAGTTAAGGAGCCCGCCGTGGCCGGCACCCTGAAGAATGTGACTGACGACTCCTTCGAGCAGGACGTCCTCAAGAGCGACAAGCCCGTCCTGGTGGACTTCTGGGCCGCCTGGTGCGGTCCGTGCCGCCAGATCGCGCCGTCCCTCGAAGCGATCGCCGCCGAGCACGGTGACAAGATCGAGATCGTCAAGCTCAACATCGACGAGAACCCGGGTACGGCCGCCAAGTACGGCGTCATGTCCATCCCGACGCTGAACGTCTACCAGAACGGCGAGGTTGCCAAGACCATCGTCGGTGCGAAGCCGAAGGCCGCGATCCTCCGCGACCTTGAGGACTTCATCGCCGAGTGACGTTTCACGTGAAACACGAATGGGCCAACCCAAGAGGGTTGGCCCATTCGCTTTAGAGCGACAGCGTGCCTCAGAGCGGTCTCAGCGCCGGTTCCTTCTGCACAGCCCCCAGCAGCCGGTCGATCGCCATCTCCACGTCTTCCTTCCACGACAGCGTCGTCCGCAGCTCCAGCCGCAGACGCGGAGAAGTGGGATGAGGGCGAACCGTCTTGAAGCCCACCGCCAGGAGATGGTCCGCGGGCAGCACACACGCCGGCTCTTTCCAGCGCGCGTCGCCGAAGGCCTCGATCGCTTTGAAGCCGCGTCGCAGCAGATCCTTCGCGACCGTCTGCACCATCACCCGCCCCAGTCCCTGGCCCTGGTAGCCCGGCATGATGAACGCGGTCATCAACTGCACCGCGTCCGGTGACACGGGGCTCGTGGGGAACGCCGTCGAACGGGGCACATAAGCCGGAGGCGCGTACAGCACGAAGCCCACCGGTACATCGTCGACGTAGACGACCCGACCGCATGAGCCCCAGTCCAGTAGGACGGCGGAGATCCAGGCTTCCTTCTCCAGGGCAGGTGTCCCCGCTCTTACCGAGGCTTCACCGCTGACCGGGTCCAACTCCCAGAAGACACACGCGCGGCAACGCTTGGGAAGGTCCGGAAGGTTGTCCAGCGTGAGCGGTACGAGCCGACGCCCCATGAAGGCTGTTCCTCGCTTCCTTCGCCCGCGGCATCACGAGCGGCTGTCAGGGCGTTGCGTTCCCTGAGCAGGCTGCCGACGAATCCGCCGACCGCGCCCAGCCCAAGACCCGCGCTCACCAGTCCGGTGCGGCTCACCGTTCGCATGGCCCCCGCCTCCCCTAAGAGGTCTGCCAGGTGGATGCGCCATACCCGAACGCATCGTATCCACGATGTGATTCCATCGATACCGCCAGAAAGCAAAGAGCGGGCCGTGTCCGGACACACCGGACACGGCCCGCGTGGCGCGGCCGGGGAGCAACTCCCGGACCCACCGGGGCTCAGTCCGCGGATTCCTCCGCGTCAGCTTCCAGAAGACTCTGCTGGAGGGCCAGCTTCTCGCCCGGAGCGAGCGTGCTGAGGATCCGCTCAAGGTCCTCCGGAGAGGCGAACTCGACGGTGATCTTGCCCTTCTTCTGCCCCAGCTCGACCTTCACCCGCGTCTCGAAGCGATCCGAGAGCCGGGTGGCGAGGTCCGTCAGCGCCGGGGAGGGAACAGAGCCGGCCCGCGGCCCCCTGGCACGCTGAGTCTTCTGCGGGCGGGAGCCCATCAGGGTCACGATCTCTTCCACGGACCGGACCGACAGCCCCTCGGCCACCACTCGGTAGGCCAGCCGCTCCTGCTCCTCCGGGTCCTCGACGGAGAGAAGCGCCCGCGCATGCCCGGCGGAGAGGACCCCGGCGGCCACCCGGTTCTGGACCTTGGGCGAGAGCCTCAGCAGACGCAGGGTGTTGGAGACCTGCGGCCGGGAACGGCCGATGCGGTCCGCCAGCTGGTCGTGCGTGCAGTTGAAGTCCTTGAGCAGCTGATCGTAGGCAGCGGCCTCTTCGATCGGGTTGAGCTGAGCGCGGTGCAGGTTCTCCAGAAGCGCGTCCAGGAGAAGCTTCTCGTCGTCCGTGGCCCGCACGATCGCGGGGATCGCGTCGAGCCCGGCCTCTCGGCAGGCCCTCCAGCGACGCTCGCCCATGATGAGTTCGTAACGGGCGGGACCGACCTGCCGTACGACGACGGGCTGGAGGAGACCGACCTCCTGGATGGAGGTGACAAGTTCCTGCAGCGCATCCTCGTCGAAGACCTCACGCGGCTGGCGCGGGTTCGGCGTGATGGTGTCGAGGGGGATCTCGGCGAAGTGCGCGCCCATGGGGGGCGCGGGAGCCTCCGCACCTCCGATCGGCGAGAGCTCCTCGGTTTCACGTGAAACAGGCGGCAGCGTGGCCACCTTCGCCGCGGCCACCCCGCGGTCGTTCAGCAGCGGCACAGCTGCCGGGGACGCTGAAGTAGCGTTCCCTACCCCAGGCGGGGCCACTGTCGCCTCTGTCGCCGCTGCAGGGATCAGTGCGCCGAGACCACGACCCAAACCCCTCCGTCGCTCGCTCACTGGATCCCCTCCACCATGCTCGGGTTGCTCTGGGCGCCGATATGGGCGTGCGTCGGGTCGTAACTGACACCGACACCCCTCAGCGCGATTTCTCGTGCCGCCTCAAGATAAGACAAGGCGCCGCTCGACCCCGGATCGTAGGTCAGCACCGTCTGTCCATAGCTCGGCGCCTCGGAGATACGGACCGAGCGGGGAATGCTCGTCCGCAGCACCTCCTCGCCGAAGTGGCTGCGCACCTCGTCCGCGACCTGGGACGCGAGCCGCGTACGGCCGTCGTACATGGTGAGCAGGATCGTCGATACATGCAGCGAGGGGTTGAGATGCCCGCGCACCAGATCGACATTGCGCAGCAGCTGACCCAGGCCCTCCAGCGCGTAGTACTCGCACTGGATCGGGATCAGGACCTCCTGCCCGGCCACCAGCGCATTGACCGTCAACAGGCCGAGCGAGGGCGGACAGTCGATGAGGATGTAGTCCAGCGGCTGCTCGTAGGCCTGGATCGCCCGCTGAAGCCGGCTCTCACGTGCCACCAGGGACACCAGCTCGATCTCCGCACCGGCGAGATCGATCGTGGCAGGGGCGCAGAAGAGACCCTCGACATCCGGGACCGGCTGAACGACTTCCGAGAGCGGCCTGCTCTCGACCAACACGTCATAGATGGAAGGAACTTCCGCGTGATGGTCGATCCCCAGGGCAGTGGACGCGTTGCCCTGCGGGTCGAGGTCGATGACCAGCACACGGCCACCATGCAGGGCCAGCGACGCGGCAAGGTTGACGGTTGTCGTCGTCTTGCCCACGCCCCCCTTCTGGTTGGCGACGACCATGACACGGGTCTGCTCGGGCCGCGGCAGGCCCTCGCCGGCGCGGCCTAGAGCCTCCACCGCCAGTTGGGCAGCACGACCGATGGGAGTGTCGTCCATCGGGGGCGGTGTTTCACGTGAAACATCCTCCCCCATCGACTCGGTACGGGGACCGGGGACCGGATCGGTCATCGGTCCCGCGATGTTGGCGTCGGACCGCAAGGATTCACTCTCCTCGACTTCAGGCTCGCAATGAACAGAGCCTCCCATGCCTTCGGGGTCGTGAACCAGTGAGGCCTGTTGTTCTGTGGAGAAATCCACCTCTGTGGACAACTCCGTGCCCCGCAAGGAGGACGGAGTGTCATCGGGAGGCCCCTCTCCTAGAGAACCTAGGGGTTTTCGGTCGCGAGGTTCGGCGGCGCGGCCGCGACTGATGATGCCGTGCAGCAGTGAGCGACGTTTCACGTGAAACACGATGCACAGCGGCCCTGGCCGAACTGTCGCGACACTCCGGCATGCATAGGTTTGGCAGCTTGTGTGGAGTACGTCTCGTCGTCAGGACGGATCAGCGTCGGCGGCGTGCCCGCCCTGTGCGGGCCGCCTTGGCTCGCTTCGCCGCGAAGCGCACACCGCCGGGGCTCTCACCCACCTCGACCCGCACGACCGTCGACAGCGGGTCCACCAGGCCCTCGCCGACATGGAGGATCGAGGTCTCGACAGCGCCGAGCTTACTCAGAGCGGCGGACGCGCTCTTCAGCTCCTCCTCGGCGGTGTCGCCCTTGAGAGCGAGCATCTCGCCGTAGGGGCGCAGCAGCGGGATGCCCCAGGTGGCGAGCCGGTCCAGCGGGGCCACCGCACGTGCGGTCACGACATGCACCGGCGGCAGCTTCCCCATGACCTCCTCGGCACGCCCTCGGACCACGGTCACATGGTCCAGCCCCAGCAGCTCCACGACCTCCGTCAGGAAGTTCGTACGCCTCAGCAAGGGCTCCAGCAGCGTGATCTTCAAGTCCTCCCGGACAAGCGCCAGGGGAATGCCGGGCAGGCCGGCACCCGAGCCCACATCGCACACCATCACACTCTCGGGAACGACCTCGGAGAGCACCGCACAGTTCAGCAGATGCCGCTCCCATAGGCGGGGCACCTCACGCGGGCCGATCAGACCGCGCTGTACACCCGCCTCGGCGAGCAGTTCGGCGTACCGGACCGCATCAGCGAAGCGATCGCCGAACACCTCACGTGCCTGCTCAGGAGCAGGGGGAAGCTCCGCTGCCTCCGTCACGGGGGACCGTCCTTCCGTACCGCGCCGACGCACCGGGCGTCGACGTCAGAACCACCAGAACTATCAGGCTGACAAAGTTCGGCCCCGCCTGCGGGCAGACGGGGCCGGGAGAACGAACGAGCCGATCAGGCGGGAAGCACAACGACGAACCGCTGCGGTTCCTCGCCCTCCGACTCGCTGCGCAGACCGGCGGCCTTGACCGCGTCGTGCACGACCTTGCGCTCGAACGGGGTCATGGGCTTCAGCTTCACAGGCTCACCGGAGCTCTTCACCTCGGCGGCCGCCTTGGCACCCAGCTCGGAGAGCTCGGCACGCTTCTTGGCCCGGTAGCCCGCGATGTCCAGCATCAGCCGGCTGCGGTCCCCGGTCTCCCGATGCACCGCCAGGCGCGTGAGCTCCTGGAGCGCTTCCAGCACCTCGCCGTCCCGCCCGACCAGCTTCTGCAGGTCTCGGCCGCCCGCGTCGCTGATGATCGAGACAGCGGCGCGGTCGGCCTCGACGTCCATGTCGATGTCGCCGTCGAGATCGGCGATGTCGAGCAGACCTTCGAGGTAGTCCGCCGCGATCTCGCCTTCCTGCTCCAGGCGAGTCAGGGTGTCTGCACCCTCGGCAGCGGCGGAGGTGGTGCCTTCCGTCACGGGATGGGCTCCTTCTTACTTCTTGGACGGGGACTTGGGGCGCTGCGGGCCGCCCTTGCGCTGCCCGGACTGGGCCTTGCTACGGCCACCGCTACCGGGCTTCTGCGCGGTCTTCTTGGCGGCGCCCGGCTTGGCGTCCTCGGGCTCCTCGGACTTCTCCAACGACGTCGGCTCGTCGGCCGCCTTCGAGGTGCCGGACTGCCGCTGGGCCTTGGACTGCCGCTTGGGCTGCTGCCGCTTGGGAGTCGCGGTGGTGGTCGGCGTACCGTCCTCGGCCACGGTGGCGACGGCGCCCTCGCTCTTCACCACGGTGCCATCAGCCTGCGCCGCGAGACCGGCCTTGCTCAGACCGTTGATGAACTTGCGCTCGTGCTCATTTCGGTCGCGGCCCTTGGCGACGATGGCCTTGACGATGGCGCGCTCGCCACGGCTGCGGGTCTTGCCGTGGTTCGTGACGTGCTTGGTCAGGCGCTCCAGGTACGCGGCCTGCGCCTTGGAACCCGGGGTCGGGTTGTTGTGGATCACGTACATCTGCTGGCCCATGGTCCACACGTTGGTGGTCAGCCAGTAGACGAGGACACCGACCGGGAAGTTGATGCCGAAGACGGCGAACATGACCGGGAAGACGTACATCAGCATCTTCTGCTGCTGCATGAACGGCGTCTTCACCGTGGTGTCGACGTTCTTCGTCATCAGCTGACGCTGCGTGTAGAACTGCGACGCCGACATCATGACGATCATGACCGCGGTGACGATGCGGACGGTGGTCAGCGAGGCGTCGAGCGCGGCGACATCGGCAGAGCTGTCGGTGAACTTCGCGGCCAACGGGGCCCCGAAGATGTGCGCCTGCTGCGCACTCTTCAGCAAGCTCTCGTTGATGACACCGATGGTGTCGTTGTTCGCGATGCTGTTGAGCACGTGGTAGAGGGCGAAGAAGAACGGCGACTGCGCCAGGATGGGAAGGCACGAGGAGAGCGGGTTGGTGCCCGTCTCCTTGTACAGCTTCATCATCTCTTCGGACTGACGCTGCTTGTCGTTCTTGTAGCGCTCCTGGATCTTCTTCATCTCAGGCTGGAGCGTCTGCATCGCCCGCGTCGCCTTGATCTGCTTCACGAAGAGCGGGATCAGGCAGATACGGATCAGAATCACCAGGGACACGATCGACAGGCCCCAGGCCCACCCGGTGTCGGGGCCGAAGACGGCGCCGTACACCTTGTGGAACTGGACGATGACCCAGGAGACAGGTGTCGTGATGAAGCTGAAGAGGCTGGCAATCGTGTCCACTAATCATGCTCCTTGGGCATGGGACGGTGTCTCTGCGGCCGGGCTCGAAGGAGCATGTCCTTCGGTGGCCGTTTCGGCGGCGGAGGTCCCGCCCTTCTGTGCGCGCCACGCATTGCGCAGCATCTCGTGCCACCGCGGACGCTTCCGCGGCGGGACATGGTCCACACCACCCAGCGACCACGGGTTGCACCGCAGGATGCGCCAGGCGGTGAGCGCCGTGCCCTTGATCGCACCGTGCCGGTCGATGGCCGTATACCCGTAGTGGGAGCACGACGGGTAGTACTTGCACACCGGCCCGAGCAGCGGACTGATCGTCCACTGGTACAGCTTGATCAGAGCCAGCAGTGGGTACTTCATCGCGCGCCCCCTCCCAGCAGCCGCTGCAGAGCGGCATCCAGGTCTCGGGCCAGCTGTGCATGGTCGGCGTCGCCCGCACCGGGCAGCGCTCGTACGACTACCAGGCTACCGGGGGGCAGCCGGTCGACTCGGTCCCGCATCAGATGGCGAAGCCTGCGCTTCACCTTGTTGCGGACGACCGCGCCACCCACAGCCTTGCTCACGACGAAACCCGCACGCGTCGGGGGAGCGCTCTCCCCAGGCGCGTGCGGGTCCGTGGCACCGCTACGAAGGTGGACGACGAGTGTCGGGCGGCCTGCCCGGCGACCTCGTCGAACCGCGGTCGCGAAGTCCTCGCGCCGCCTCAGCCGGTTCTCGGTGGGCAGCACGACGTCATGACCTGACCGGAATCAGGCGGACAGGCTGGCGCGACCCTTGGCACGACGGTTCGCGAGAATCGCGCGGCCGGCGCGGGTGCGCATCCGCAGGCGGAAGCCGTGGGTCTTCGCGCGACGACGGTTGTTCGGCTGGAAGGTGCGCTTGCTCACTCGGGGGCTCCAGAGATAAATCGGTGTTTGGCGGGTGCCGTCCTGGCTGTCACCGTGCGCCCACGAGTAGCTCGCAGTTACGCCCGATTGCACCGCTTCCCGATCACCTGACGCGATCTGTGCCCATCGGAGGCAGGCGGCAGCAGCCATCGACAACTCGACCTGGTTACGGTACGCGCGGCTACGCCATCCGGTCAAACCAGGGGTCACGGGGAGACACTATCCACAGGCTGGGGACAACAACTTGAACCGCACCCACCGCCCTGACTACCGTGACTGGACTCCGATTCGTTCCCTTGTCCCCTTGATTCTGGCTCCACCCGATTGAATCCCGACCCGTCCCACAATCACACGTTCGTGGGACCCGTGAGAGAGCGTGCCCTGTGGCTGACGTACCTGCCGATCTTGCCGCAGTGTGGCCACGAGTACTGGAGCAACTTCTCGGTGAGGGCCGCGGGCAAGGGGTCGAAGGAAAGGACGAGCACTGGATCCGGCGCTGCCAGCCGCTCGCGCTGGTCGCCGACACCGCTCTGCTCGCCGTACCGAACGAGTTCGCGAAGGGCGTACTTGAGGGCCGCCTGGCTCCGATCGTCAGCGAGACCCTGAGCCGCGAGTGCGGGCGTCCCATCCGCATCGCCATCACCGTCGACGACTCCGCCGGCGAACCCCCGGCCCCGCCGGTACCCCCCGCGCCGCCCCAGCCGCGCTACGAGGAGCCCGAGCTCCCCTCCTACGACAGCTACGGCCGCCGCCGCACCGACGACCACAGGCCCGGCGCCCCCGCCGACCCGCTGCCCACCGCCCGCCCGGCCTACCCGAGCGAGTACCAGCGCCCCGAGCCCGGCCCCGGCAGCTGGCCCCGGCCGACGCAGGACGAGTACAGCTGGCAGCAGCAGCGACTCGGCTTCCCGGAGCGGGACCCGTACGCGTCGCCGCAGGAGTCCTACGGACCGGACTCCTACACACAGGACTCCTACGGCCCGCCCTCCCAGGACTACCGCCCGCAGCCGATGGAGCGGCCCTCCTACGACGGACACCGCCCCGACTACGAGCAACAGCGGCCTGATTACGACCAGCAGCGGCCCGACTACGACCAGCCGCGCGGCGACTACGACCGTGACACCCGCCGCGACCGGCCCGAGCCGCCCTCCGGCTCCGGCCATGTGCACCGCGGCGGCCCCGTCGGCGCCAATCTGCCCACCACCGGCGCCCCCGGCCCGCTCGCCGCGCAGCCCGCACCGGCGCCCGGGCCCGGTGAGCCCACCGCGCGACTGAACCCGAAGTACCTCTTCGACACGTTCGTCATCGGCGCCTCCAACCGCTTCGCCCACGCGGCCGCGGTCGCCGTCGCAGAGGCGCCGGCGAAGGCGTACAACCCCCTCTTCATCTACGGGGAGTCGGGCCTCGGCAAGACGCACCTGCTGCACGCGATCGGGCACTACGCGCGCAGCCTCTACCCGGGCACACGCGTGCGGTACGTGAGCTCGGAGGAGTTCACCAACGAGTTCATCAACTCCATCCGCGACGGCAAGGGCGACAGCTTCCGCAAGCGCTACCGCGAGATGGACATCCTGCTCGTCGACGACATCCAGTTCCTGGCGGACAAGGAGTCGACGCAGGAGGAGTTCTTCCACACGTTCAACACGCTCCACAACGCCAACAAGCAGATCGTCCTCTCCAGCGACCGGCCGCCCAAGCAACTGGTCACGCTGGAGGACCGGCTGCGGAACCGTTTCGAGTGGGGCCTGATCACCGACGTCCAGCCGCCGGAGCTGGAGACGCGTATCGCGATCCTGCGCAAGAAGGCGGTCCAGGAGCAGCTCAACGCCCCGCCGGAGGTCCTGGAGTTCATCGCCTCCCGCATCTCGCGCAACATCCGCGAGCTGGAGGGCGCGCTGATCCGGGTGACGGCGTTCGCGTCGCTCAACCGGCAGCCGGTGGACCTCGGCCTGACGGAGATCGTCCTGAAGGACCTGATCCCCGGCGGCGACGACGCGACGCCGGAGATCACCTCGACGGCCATCATGAGCGCCACCGCCGACTACTTCGGTCTCACGGTCGAGGACCTGTGCGGCAGCTCCCGCGGCCGCCAGCTGGTCACGGCCCGCCAGATCGCCATGTACCTCTGCCGTGAGCTGACGGACCTCTCGCTGCCGAAGATCGGCGCGCTGTTCGGCGGCCGCGACCACACCACGGTGATGCACGCCGACCGGAAGATCCGCAATCTGATGGCCGAGCGACGCTCCATCTACAACCAGGTCACCGAGCTGACGAACCGCATCAAGAACGGCTGACCGAGCCGTGGGGGGCGGGGGGGGCGGGATCGCCGGGGGGCGGCGCGCGATCCGCCGCCGGGGGCTGGGGTAGGAGACCCGGCGGGGCCCCG
>NZ_JBHYJA010000008.1:207850-226093 GCF_042740355.1 Streptomyces sp. NPDC059010 | reverse complement strand
CCGTCGGCCTCCACACGCAGCCGTCCGGCCGCGGTGGCGCACTCGTGCCGCGCGTGGGGACGGGCGTCCGCGGCGGGGGGCCCCCCGGCTGTTTTTTCGGGGGGCGCCCTTCGTCATGCCACGGCCGTCGGCTGTTCGAATGGCTGCCGCGTTACGGCCACTCTCCACAGATTCGGCAAGTTTTTCCCGTCCACACCCTGGGGACTGGGAAGTTGTCCAGACTGTGTCCACAGGGACGCCTGTTGAAAGACCATCAGACCAGGTCACCTGGGTGTGGATTCGTGGACGAACGATCTCCACAGACTGTGGACAGAGCGGAGATCCACAGGCTGTGCATCAAGTTGTCCACGGGCAACCCACAGGCTGGGGCCGGTTGTCCCCAGTGATCGCCCGCTTCTCCACATCGCTGTCCACTGTTCGGCAACCCGACGCGCCTCCTCACCGAGTCGAGTGAAAGCCGTCACATGAAGTTGCCGGGATGGGCTGTGGGAAAGGTGGGTAAAGCTGGGGACGGCGCTGGGGAGAAGTCGCCTCAGGCTGTGCATGGGGTGTGCAGAACTTTCCGTTCTCCACAGAGACACCCAGTTGTCCACTGCCGTCACCCACAGGCCCGGTGGACAAAATTCCGGCTCTGAGCTGGGAAAACGTGGTTATCCACGGTATCCACAGGCCCTACTACTACTCCCAACTAGAGAGAGCTGGGAATCCGTTTCGAAGAGGGTCCTGTGCACAACTCGCTGTCCGGCTCCCGGCTGCCCCTCGTCACGACTTGACCCCGAGAGGCACCTACTGTCAGTGGGGTGCGTCAGACTGTTCCCGGTGTCCTTCCCCTCACTGGGGCCGACGACACCGAGACAGACGACGAAGCCAGGCAGGCCGAGAAGCGCCGGCAACAGCAGGAGGCGGCAACAGTGAAGATCCGGGTGGAACGCGACGTACTCGCGGAGGCCGTGGCCTGGGCGGCGCGCAGCCTCCCGGCCCGTCCGCCGGCGCCGGTCCTCGCCGGCCTCCTGCTGAAGGCCGAGGAGGGTGCGCTGAGCCTCTCCAGCTTCGACTACGAGGTCTCCGCGCGCGTGTCGGTGGAAGCGGAGGTCGAGGAGGAGGGCACGGTCCTCGTCTCCGGTCGACTGCTCGCCGACATCTGCCGCGCTCTGCCCAACCGCCCGGTGGAGATTTCCACAGACGGTGTACGGGCGACCGTGGTCTGTGGCTCCTCGCGGTTCACACTCCACACACTGCCTGTGGAGGAGTACCCCGCCCTGCCGCAGATGCCGAACGCCACGGGCACCGTCCCCGGCGAGGTCTTCGCCTCCGCGGCCGCCCAGGTGGCCATCGCGGCCGGCCGTGACGACACGCTGCCCGTCCTGACCGGTGTGCGCATCGAGATCGAGGGCGACACGGTGACGCTGGCCTCCACCGACCGCTACCGCTTCGCGGTCCGGGAGTTCCTGTGGAAGCCGGAGAACCCGGAGGCCTCCGCGGTCGCCCTGGTGCCCGCCAAGACGCTCCTGGACACCGCCAAGGCGCTGACCAGCGGTGACAGTGTGATCCTGGCGCTGTCCGGCTCGGGCTCCGGCGAGGGCCTGATCGGTTTCGAGGGCGCGGGCCGCCGTACGACGACCCGTCTGCTGGAGGGCGACCTCCCGAAGTACCGCACGCTGTTCCCGACGGAGTTCAACTCCGTCGCCGTGATCGAGACCGCCCCCTTCGTGGAGGCCGTCAAGCGTGTGGCCCTGGTCGCCGAGCGCAACACCCCGGTGCGGCTCAGCTTCGAGCAGGGCGTGCTGATCCTTGAGGCCGGCTCCAGCGATGACGCACAGGCTGTGGAAAGGGTCGACGCGCAGCTGGAGGGCGACGACATCTCGATCGCCTTCAACCCGACGTTCCTGCTGGACGGCCTGAGCGCCATCGACTCCCCGGTGGCCCAGCTGTCGTTCACGACGTCCACGAAGCCGGCGCTGCTGAGCGGCAAGCCCGCGCTGGACGCCGAGGCGGACGAGGCCTACAAGTACCTGATCATGCCGGTGCGGCTGAGCGGCTGAGCGGCTGAGCGGCTGAGCGGCTGAGCGGTCGCGGTCCGACCGGGAGTTGTCCACAGGTTGTGGCCGGAGCGGCCCCAGCCTGTGGGGAAATCCGCAGGTGAGGGCGTACGTCTGAGCGCGTATGCCCACGGATGTGCGCGTGCGTCCGGGTTTAGGCTCGGACCGGGGGTACGCAGGTGCCCCAGGGGTGCGAGGGCGCCCCGCACGCCACACAGCGACCTAAGGAAAACAACTGATGGAGCTCGGTCTCGTCGGCCTCGGCAAGATGGGCGGCAACATGCGCGAGCGGATCCGCCGCGCAGGCCACACCGTCGTCGGATACGACCGCAACGCGGACCTCGCGGATGTCCACAGCCTGGAAGAGCTTGTGGGCAAGCTCCCGGGCCCGCGCGTGGTCTGGGTGATGGTCCCGGCGGGCGCGCCGACCCAGTCGACCATCGACGAGCTGGCCGAGCTGCTGGAGCCCGGTGATGTCGTCGTGGACGGCGGCAACTCGCGCTGGACGGACGACGAGCGGCACGCAGGGGAGCTGGCGGCCAAGGGCATCGGCTTCGTCGACTGCGGTGTCTCCGGCGGCGTCTGGGGCCTGGAGAACGGCTATGCGCTGATGTACGGCGGTGACGCGGAGAACGTCGCCAAGGTGCAGCCGTTCTTCGACGCCCTGAAGCCGGAAGGCGACTTCGGTGCGGTGCACGCCGGCAAGGTCGGCGCGGGGCACTTCGCCAAGATGGTCCACAACGGCATCGAGTACGCGATGATGCAGGCCTACGCCGAGGGCTGGGAGCTCCTTGAGAAGGTCGACTCCGTGACCGACGTCCGGGAGGTCTTCCGCTCCTGGCAGGAGGGCACGGTCATCCGTTCCTGGCTGCTGGACCTGACGGTGAACGCCCTCGACGAGGACGAGCACCTGGACAGGCTGAAGGGTTTTGCACAGGACTCCGGTGAGGGACGCTGGACTGTGGAAGCCGCCATCGACCACGCGGTGCCGCTGCCGGCGATCACAGCTTCGCTGTTCGCGCGGTTCTCCTCCCGTCAGGAGGACTCGCCGCAGATGAAGGTGATCGCGGCGCTGCGGAACCAGTTCGGCGGCCACGCGGTCGAGAAGAGGTAGTCCGAGAAGGGCCCGGGAGCGCGAAGAGCCCGGGAGGAAGTAATCCACACCCTGGGGATGCCGACCTGGCACCCTCGGGGGTGGCCCGGTTGTCCACAGGCCGTGGATGAGCCGGGAAACCCGAATCAGGGGAAACCCGAAGTACACGTTGGGGGAGGTCGGCGAACGACCATGCACGTCACGCATCTGTCGCTGGCCGACTTCCGCTCGTACCCCCGGGTCGAGGTCCCGCTGGACCCGGGCGTCACCGCCTTCGTCGGCCCCAACGGCCAGGGCAAGACGAACCTCGTCGAGGCCATCGGCTATCTGGCCACCCTCGGCAGCCATCGCGTCGCCTCCGACGCCCCCCTCGTCCGCATGGGCGCCGATCGCGCGGTGATCCGGGCGCAGGTCCGGCAGGGCGAACGGCAGCAGCTGGTCGAGCTGGAGCTGAACCCCGGCAAGGCCAACCGGGCCCGTATCAACAGGTCATCGCAGGTCAGACCCCGTGATGTGCTCGGCATCGTGCGGACCGTCCTGTTCGCCCCGGAGGATCTCGCCCTGGTCAAGGGCGACCCCGGGGAGCGGCGCCGTTTCCTCGACGAGCTGATCACCGCGCGCTCCCCGCGGATGGCGGGCGTGCGCTCCGACTACGAGCGGGTGCTCAAGCAGCGCAACACCCTTCTCAAGACGGCCGCGCTGGCCCGCCGTCATGGCGGCCGCACGATGGACCTGTCCACGCTCGACGTCTGGGACCAGCACCTCGCGCGCGTGGGCGCCGAGTTGCTCGCCCAGCGCCTGGACCTGATCGCGACGATCCAGCCGCTGGCCGACAAGGCGTACGAGCAGCTGGCCCCCGGCGGCGGCCCCGTCGCCCTGGACTACAAGCCGTCGGCTCCCGGCGAGGCACACACGCGTGAGGATCTCTTCGAGCAGCTGATGGCGGCGCTCGCCGAGGCGCGCAAGCAGGAGATCGAGCGTGGCGTGACGCTCGTAGGCCCGCATCGGGACGATTTGATTCTCAAACTCGGTCAGCTGCCCGCCAAGGGATACGCCTCGCACGGCGAGTCCTGGTCCTACGCGCTGGCGCTGCGCCTGGCGTCGTACGACCTGCTGAGGGCCGAGGGGAACGAGCCGGTGCTGGTCCTGGACGATGTCTTCGCCGAGCTGGACGCCCGGCGCCGAGAGCGGCTGGCCGAGCTGGTGGCGCCCGGTGAGCAGGTCCTGGTCACAGCGGCGGTCGACGACGACGTACCGCATGTGCTGGCAGGGGCGCGGTACGTGGTGTCCGAGGGGACGGTGGAGCGCGTATGAGCGAGAACCCGTCCGAGAAGCCGTCCGGGGACGCACCCGGCGCTCCCGGCGCTCCCGGCGCTCCCAAGAAGAGCCCTGAACCCTCCGGCGTCGACCTCGCGCGCGTGGCGCTCAGGGCGGCCAAGGAGCAGGCACGCGCGCGTGGGGACGCTGCCCGGCAGCAGAAGCAGGCGCGGCGCGGGGGCGGCCTGCGCTCCGGCGCGCGGGCAGATGGACGCGACCCCCTGGCGCTGGGCGCTGCCATCAACCGCCTGATCACCGAGCGGGGTTGGGAGACTCCGGCCGCGGTGGGCGGTGTTATGGGCCGCTGGCCGCAGATCGTCGGTGAGGACGTCGCCAAGCACTGTGTGCCGGAGAAGTACGACGAGGACGAGCGGATCCTGGTCGTGCGCTGTGACTCGACGGCCTGGGCGACCAACCTGCGGCTGCTCGCCCCGACTCTGGTCGCCCGCCTCAACGAGGACCTGGGCCATGGCGCGGTGCGGCAGATCAAGGTGAACGGTCCGGGTGGCCCCGCCCGCCGGTACGGCCCGCTGCGCGCCCCGGGCAGCACGGGGCCCGGCGACACCTACGGCTGATCGGACCCGGCCGGTCCCGGGTGCGGGGACCCCGCGAGAGCCGGTGAACCGCGCTATCCGACCGCCCCGAAACCCCCGTCACAGCAGTCCTGATGGCCCCATCAGCCATAGGTGACCGACATCACATCAACAGCCATCCGCGGTCACGGCACACCGCCGGCGGCCTCCTCGTCGTACGGCCGCACGGGGTGGCGGATCGCGACCTGACTCCGAAGTAGCCAAGGGTTGACGGCCGGAAGCGCTGAGTGGCTCCGTGAGCCTCTTGGAGACCCCATCCGCATATCGGGAGTCGGCCGAGCCGGGTTCAGGGCGGCACATGCGGACTCAGGTACCGGCAAACCCCCATCACTGTCGGCGCTACCGGTAGACTGGAGGCCAATCCCGCCCCAAACGTGGGGACCGTCCGGGAAAAGCTGAGCAACGCTGATCAAGGCTTACCAACGCAACATGCCGCAGCCGCTCCGGCAACCCGCCGGCGAGCCTGGCTAGTGCTGTGCCAGAAAGGGCGCTTCGTGGCCGATTCCGGCAACCCCAACGAGAACATCCCGTCCACCGACGCCGGCGCCAACGGCGCGGTGACCTCGTCGAACGGCGAGGTCACCGCCTCGTACGACGCCAGCGCCATCACCGTCCTTGAGGGTCTGGACGCGGTTCGCAAGCGACCCGGTATGTACATCGGTTCGACCGGCGAACGCGGACTGCACCACCTCGTGCAGGAGGTCGTCGACAACTCCGTCGACGAGGCGCTGGCCGGCCACGCGGACACGATCGACGTGACGATCCTCGCCGACGGCGGCGTCCGGGTCGTCGACAACGGCCGTGGCATCCCGGTGGGCATCGTGCCGTCCGAGGGCAAGCCGGCCGTAGAGGTCGTGCTGACCGTGCTGCACGCGGGTGGCAAGTTCGGCGGCGGCGGCTATGCGGTCTCCGGCGGTCTGCACGGCGTCGGCGTGTCCGTGGTGAACGCCCTGTCGACGAAGGTCGCCGTCGAGGTCAAGACCGACGGCTACCGCTGGACGCAGGACTACAAGCTCGGTGTCCCCACCGCCCCGCTCGCCAAGCACGAGGCCACCGATGAGCACGGCACCTCGGTCACCTTCTGGGCCGACCCGGACATCTTCGAGACCACCGACTACTCCTTCGAGACGCTCTCGCGGCGCTTCCAGGAGATGGCGTTCCTCAACAAGGGTTTGAGGATCAAACTCACCGACGAGCGCGAGTCTGCCAAGGCGACGTCGGGGGCGGACGAGGCGGGCGCCGACGAGAAGGCCGAGGTCAGGTCGGTCGACTACCACTACGAGGGCGGCATCGTCGACTTCGTGAAGTACCTCAACTCCCGCAAGGGAGACGTGGTGCACCCCACCGTCGTCGACCTTGAGGCCGAGGACAAGGAGAGGAGCCTCTCCCTCGAAGTGGCGATGCAGTGGAACAGCAGCTACACCGAGGGCGTGTACTCCTTCGCCAACATCATCCACACCCACGAGGGCGGTACGCACGAAGAGGGCTTCCGCGCCGCGCTGACCTCGCTGATCAACAAGTACGCGCGCGACAAGAAGCTGCTGCGCGAGAAGGACGACAACCTCACGGGTGACGACATCCGCGAGGGTCTGACCGCGATCATCTCGGTGAAGCTGAGCGAGCCGCAGTTCGAGGGCCAGACGAAGACCAAGCTGGGCAACACCGAGGTGAAGACCTTCGTGCAGAAGGTCGTCTACGAGCACCTCGCGGACTGGCTGGACCGCAACCCGAACGAGGCGGCGGACATCATCCGCAAGGGCATCCAGGCGGCCACCGCGCGCGTGGCGGCCCGCAAGGCCCGTGACCTGACGCGTCGTAAGGGCCTGCTGGAGACGGCGTCCCTGCCGGGCAAGCTCTCCGACTGCCAGTCGAACGACCCCACCAAGTGCGAGATCTTCATCGTCGAGGGTGACTCCGCCGGCGGCTCGGCCAAGTCCGGCCGCAACCCGGAGTACCAGGCGATCCTCCCGATCCGAGGAAAGATCCTCAACGTCGAGAAGGCGCGGATCGACAAGATCCTGCAGAACCAGGAGATCCAGGCGCTGATCTCGGCCTTCGGCACCGGAGTCCACGAGGACTTCGACATCGAGAAGCTGCGCTATCACAAGATCATCCTGATGGCGGACGCCGACGTCGACGGCCAGCACATCAACACCCTGCTGCTGACCTTCCTGTTCCGCTTCATGCGGCCGCTGGTCGAGGCCGGGCACGTGTTCCTGTCCCGTCCTCCGCTCTACAAGATCAAGTGGGGCCGGGACGAGGTCGAGTACGCGTACTCCGACCGCGAGCGCGACGCGCTGCTGGAGATGGGCCGTCAGCGGGGCAAGCGCGTCCGCGAGGACTCGATCCAGCGCTTCAAGGGTCTCGGCGAGATGAACGCCGAGGAGCTGCGCATCACGACCATGGACCAGGAGCACCGCGTCCTCGGCCAGGTCACCCTCGACGACGCCGCCCAGGCCGACGACCTGTTCTCGGTCCTCATGGGCGAGGACGTCGAGGCCCGACGCCAGTTCATCCAGCGCAACGCCAAGGACGTCCGCTTCCTCGACATCTGAGTCGGTCTCAGCTGACCGCACCAGGAAGGACCTTCACCAGCAATGACCGACGAGAACACTCCCGTCACTCCTGACGAGGGACAGACCCTGCGTGTCGAGCCCGTCGGGCTTGAGACGGAGATGCAGCGCTCGTACCTGGACTACGCGATGTCCGTCATCGTGTCCCGCGCGCTGCCCGACGTCCGAGACGGCCTCAAGCCCGTCCACCGCCGCGTCCTGTACGCCATGTACGACGGCGGCTACCGCCCCGAGCGCGGCTTCTACAAGTGCGCGCGCGTCGTCGGCGACGTCATGGGCAACTACCACCCGCACGGCGACTCCTCGATCTACGACGCCCTGGTCCGTCTCGCCCAGCCGTGGTCGATGCGCATGCCGCTCGTCGACTCCAACGGCAACTTCGGCTCTCCGGGCAACGACCCGGCGGCGGCCATGCGCTACACCGAGTGCAAGATGGCGCCGCTGTCGATGGAGATGGTCCGTGACATCGACGAGGACACCGTCGACTTCACGGACAACTACGACGGCCGCTCGCAGGAGCCGACCGTCCTGCCCTCCCGCTTCCCGAACCTGCTGATCAACGGCTCGGCCGGGATCGCGGTCGGCATGGCGACCAACATCCCGCCGCACAACCTGCGCGAGGTCGCGGCCGGCGCCCAGTGGTACCTGGAGAACCCGGAGGCCTCGCACGAGGAGCTCCTGGACGCCCTCATCGAGCGCATCAAGGGCCCCGACTTCCCGACGGGCGCCCTTGTGGTGGGCCGCAAGGGCATCGAAGAGGCGTACCGCACCGGCCGCGGCTCCATCACCATGCGGGCGGTCGTCGAGGTCGAGGAGATCCAGAACCGCCAGTGCCTGGTGGTCACGGAACTGCCGTACCAGACCAACCCCGACAACCTCGCGCAGAAGATCGCCGACCTGGTGAAGGACGGCAAGATCGGCGGCATCGCGGACGTCCGCGACGAGACGTCGTCCCGCACCGGTCAGCGCCTCGTCATCGTGCTCAAGAGGGACGCGGTCGCCAAGGTCGTACTCAATAACCTCTACAAGCACACGGACCTGCAGACGAACTTCGGCGCCAACATGCTGGCGCTCGTCGACGGCGTCCCGCGCACCCTCTCCCTGGACGCGTTCATCCGGCACTGGGTGACGCACCAGATCGAGGTCATCGTCCGCCGTACGAAGTTCCGGCTGCGCAAGGCCGAGGAGCGGGCGCACATCCTGCGCGGCCTGCTGAAGGCCCTGGACGCCATCGACGAGGTCATCGCGCTGATCCGGCGCAGCGACACCGTCGAGATCGCGCGCGGCGGCCTGATGGAGCTCCTGGAGATCGACGAGATCCAGGCCAACGCCATCCTTGAGATGCAGCTGCGCCGACTGGCCGCCCTGGAACGCCAGAAGATCATCCAGGAGCACGACGAGCTCCAGGCGAAGATCACCGAGTACAACGAGATCCTGGCCTCGCCGGTCCGCCAGCGTGGCATCGTCAGCGCGGAGCTCGCCGCGATCGTCGAGAAGTACGGCGACGACCGCAAGACCATGCTGGTGCCCTACGACGGTGACATGTCCATCGAGGACCTGATCGCCGAGGAGGACATCGTCGTCACGGTCTCGCGCGGCGGTTACGTCAAGCGCACCAAGACCGTCGACTACCGGGCGCAGAAGCGCGGCGGCAAGGGCGTACGCGGCACGAAGCTGAAGGAAGACGACATCGTCGACCACTTCTTCGTCTCCACCACGCACCACTGGCTGCTGTTCTTCACCAACAAGGGCCGCGTCTACCGGGCCAAGGCGTACGAGCTGCCGGACGCCGGCCGTGACGCGCGTGGACAGCACGTGGCGAACCTGCTGGCCTTCCAGCCGGACGAGGCGATCGCCGAGATCCTCGCGATCCGCGACTACGAGGCGGCGCCGTACCTGGTGCTCGCCACGAAGGCCGGACTTGTGAAGAAGACCTCGCTGAAGGATTACGATTCGCCCCGCTCCGGCGGCGTGATCGCGATCAACTTGCGTGAGCGCGAGGACGGTTCCGACGACGAACTGATCGGCGCCGAGCTCGTCTCGCCTGACGACGATCTGCTCCTGATCAGCAAAAAGGCACAGTCGATCAGGTTCACGGCCACGGACGAGTCGCTGCGCCCCATGGGCCGTGCCACGTCGGGTGTCAAGGGCATGAGCTTCCGTGAGGGAGACGAGCTGCTCTCGATGAATGTTGTTCGACCCGGTACGTTCGTGTTCACTGCCACCGACGGCGGGTACGCGAAGCGGACCCCCGTCGACGAGTACCGCGTCCAGGGTCGCGGTGGCCTCGGAATCAAGGCCGCCAAGATCGTGGAGGACCGTGGATCGCTCGTCGGCGCGCTGGTGACCGAGGAGACCGACGAGATCCTCGCCATCACGCTGGGCGGCGGTGTGATTCGTACGCGAGTCAACGAGGTCAGGGAGACGGGCCGTGACACCATGGGCGTCCAACTGATCAACCTGGGCAAGCGCGATGCCGTGGTCGGTATCGCACGTAACGCCGAGGCGGGGCGCGAGGCGGAGGAGGTCGACGGCGACGTGGCCGTCGACGAGGCCGCCGACGGCGCCGCGGCCACCGGCACGGACGAGGGTGCGGCACCCTCGGCGGAGTAGCACGAGGAGAGAGTGATCGTGAGCGGAGCCACGGGCGCCGGATCGTCCGGTACCTCGACCGGTCCCACGGCCGGTAAGGACACGGACGGCGGCGGCCGTGGCTCCGCCGCGCAGGCTGCGGACACGCACACCACCCAGCTGAAAGCGATCAAGTCACCCGCGAAGAAGTCGCCCTCGCCCGACGCACCTGGATCCCAGGGGGGAACCGTGACGGACACCCGAGGCCCGCAGACCCAGCAGTATGCGGCCGGCGCGGCTCCGGGCGCCCAGCCCCAGCCCGCAGGGGCGCAGCCGCCGGCCCACGCGCCGTCGGCGTCGCCACTGCCCGGGGAACGGCAGTCCCAGCAGTCCGCCGGGCCCTACCACCCGCCGCAGGCCTACCAGACGCCCGCTCCTGCGAGCTCGACGCGCAAGCCGCGCACAGGGGCGCGTACGGCGCCCCGCACCCGCAAGGCGCGCCTGCGGGTGGCCAAGGCCGACCCGTGGTCGGTGATGAAGGTCAGCTTCCTGCTCTCCATCGCGCTCGGCATCTGCACCATCGTCGCTTCGGCCGTCCTGTGGATGGTCATGGACGCGATGGGCGTCTTCTCGACGGTCGGCGGCACGATCTCCGAGGCGACCGGCTCGAACGAGTCGAACGGCTTCGACCTGCAGTCCTTCCTGTCGCTGCCGCACGTGCTCATGTTCACGTCGATCATCGCGGTCATCGACGTCGTCCTGGCCACGGCACTGGCGACACTCGGCGCGTTCATCTACAACCTCTCCGCCGGCTTCGTGGGCGGCGTCGAGCTGACGCTCGCGGAGGACGAGTGACCGTAGCCGCCTCCGGCGGTTTCAAACCTCCCCTGGCGGTGCTCCGACAACCGATTTTGGGACTGCCCACCTCGTGCGCTAATCTTCAGGAGTCAGCGCGCGGGACACACACCGCAGAGCGCGGCGGGGCTATAGCTCAGTTGGTTAGAGCGCATCCCTGATAAGGATGAGGCCACAGGTTCAAATCCTGTTAGCCCCACATGCGAAAAGACCCCCAGGTGATCTTCCCTGGGGGTCTTTGACATCTACGCAGCTCCCGCCCAAAGCCGCTCCACCGACCGCGTGGTCACCTAGGGCGGTCCCGGCACCGGCATTTTCAGTACCGGGACCCTCAGACGTCTCAGGTACCCGCCGGAGCCCTCGTGGCCTTCACTGATCCAAACGCCTGGGCACAGGGCGGAACAGAAGGGCAGGACATGAAGAGCCTCTGGAAGCGCGCACTCGTCACCGGAACAGCGGGGATCGCTCTCGTCGGCGGAGTCGGTCTCGCGACCGCCTCACCCGCGGCGGCCGCGGAGGGCAACGTGCTGCAGTGCAACACCTGGATCGCGGACAATGTCGCCTACGGCAACTGCTACAACCCCGGGACCCAGCTGCACGCGTTCTCCGTACGCGCCATCTGCGGCTGGTCCCCCGACGCTTACTCGAATTGGGTCTATGTGACGCCGGGCACGAGCAGCAGTATCGGTAAAGGCTGCGGCCCGTTGAGCACCGGCGTCGGCGGCGTGGCGATCGAGTACGGCGGCTGAGCGTCCCGGGACGCCCAGATCCATTCCAAGCCCCTGGCTCGCTGAGTTGGGCCCCACCGGTGAGAACCCCCAACCGATCACGGTTGGGGGTTTTGACGTCTTCGGTGGCAGGTCGACTGTCAGTGCCGGATGAGAGCCTGGCGGCATGATCGTGGAACGGGCTTACGCGCATGTTGCCGAGGGCGAACTGGAGGATGGCAGCCGGTGGCCGTGGTCGGTGCCGTGTGTGCGGGAGCTGCTGGACGACGGCCTGAGATTCACCGCGCCGGTCACGTTCCTGGTGGGGGAGAACGGCTCGGGCAAGTCGACCCTGGTCGAGGCGCTGGCGGAGGGGTTCGGCCTGGATTCCTGGGGCGGATCCGCGGGCTACCGGTATGCCAGTTCGCGCGAGCCTTCGACACTGGGCGGGCGGATACGTTTCGAGGCGACTGCGGCCGGGCGTCGAATGATGCGCGGGCCTCGTACGCGCCGCAGAGGATTCTTCCTGCGGGCGGAGACGGCGCTGGACGCGCTGGGCCGGGAGTTTCAGACGAGAAGGCTGTCCGGGGCCGTGGACCAGATGAGCCACGGCGAGGGCTTTCTGATGGCCTTCCGCGAGCGGTTCCGGGAGCCGGGACTGTACGTCCTGGACGAGCCCGAGGCCGCGCTGTCCTTCGCTTCCTGTCTTCAACTCGTCGGGCTGCTGCATGAGCTGGGGCGTTCCGGTGCGCAGATCATCTGCGCCACGCACTCACCCGTGCTGACGGCGCTGCCCGGCGCCGAGATCATCGAGGTGGGCGACCACGGAATGCGTCCCGCCGGCTGGCGGGATCTGGAGCTCGTCGACCATTGGCGGCGCTACCTCAACGACCCGGGGGCCTACCTCCGGCACATCGTCGAAGGGGGATGAGGTTCACCGTGGGGCCGACGTCATGAGAGGTACGGCATGGCGTCGTGAAGCGGTACGGCAAGGAGGAACGGCATGCGGTGCTGCTGGAAGGACTGTTTGAGCGGTACTGCGTGAGCGGTGCTGTGTACGCAAGCTCGTTGCGATGGTGCTGTCTGGATAAGAGACGCTGCAGTCGGAGCAGAGTGCTGACGGTTCGGGGTGAGCCGGCGGGTCAGCGCTGGTGCGGTACGAGGGGCCGTTCCGGGTCGGCGGCGGATTCGCATCCACCGGTGTCCGAGGTGGCCGTGGCCGCTTCCGATTCCGTGAGCGGGCGGTGGCGGCAGCCGGGGGTCCTGCCGTGCGCCTCGGCTCGGATGCGCTGCTTCATCGTGGGTGGCAGCGATCTGGCGTAGGACCAGGCCCACTGGGGCGTCGCCGGCACCGTCACCTGTGTGTTGCGGTCGCTGTCGTCGCTGCCGGTCCTGCGTGACGTCTCAGTGTGCGCCACGGGTGCGGCGGAGCTGGTCGTGACGAATCCGAGCGCCGTGAACAGCGCGAGGAAGGCGGTGACGATGGTGGTCCACAGGTTCATGACCTTGTTCCTGGCCATGGTCCCTCACTTTCGGGTTGGGCGATTTGCGTACTTTCCTCATGATGTGTATGGGGGCCGCGAAGTCATGGACCGACGCCCGTGGCGCGTCGATCTTCAGATGAACACCACTCGGATGGAGGAAAGAAGCCCGGAAAGCGCCTGAAGTTGCGGGAAGCAGCAGGAAGGGGCTAAAAGTCACCGTCTGTCGGGATGTGATCACCCTCCGATCGGAGCGGCGCCATCCGCTTCTACTGCGCTGTTCCGGACGGCAGTTGAGGCCCGACGTAGGTCACCGATCGGTATCGGTCGGTGTGTATAGTCGGGCGCCAGAGGTCCCCTACGTCAAGGAAAGACGAGGTCGCGCGGTGAAGAAGCTTCTCCTGGTCGCACTGGCCGCCATCGGCGGGCTCCTCGTGTACCGCCAGATCCAGGCGGATCGCGCCGAGCAGGATCTGTGGACGGAGGCGACTGACTCCGTGCCCACGGGTTCGTGAGCCACTACATCGGAATCTGAAGCAGACCCCGGCCGCCCTTGCGGTCGGGGTTTTGTGTGCCAAGGCTTCCTTCTGTCCGCGGTTCCTGCGGCGCGGAGCGCGGTGCAGTGGCGTGGCGTCGAGTTGCAGGAGCCGGTCGCATGCCCTAGACCCGGGCGTTTCGGACGGCCGTACGGAATGCGTGGGTGACGCGCCGCCGGGCTGGGCAGGATGGGCGACGTCCGTGGTCCGGTGCGGGCGATGGATCGGTGACGTCCATGGCTCGGCGCGGCCGTGTTCCGGTGACAAAACGAGGGGTGGCGCGTGATGGGGCGGCGGCGTACGGCGTGGTGGCGCCGCGAGAGGGGGCGGCGTGTTCATCCCCAGCGCTCGGCACGCACGCGTACCGCCCTTGTAGGAGCGGCGCTGCTGGTGGGTACGTCGGCTGCCCTGCCGGGTCATCCCGCGCTCGCGGCCGGAATCCCGAGCTCCTACGCCTTCGCGCCGGACGCCCGTCCCGTCACGGGGGCGACGAGCCCGACGGACGCCCCGCCCCTCGCGCCCGGCGCGACGTACAAGAGCTCCCTGCCGAGCAGCGGAGAGATCTACTACAGCCTCGATCTCGACGCCAAATCCGACACATACATCTCCGTGACGGCGATCCCCCCTCCCGGCGACGTCCCCGCCAGCGACGGCATCAAGGTGTCCGTGGAGGACACGGAAGACCATCCCTGCTCCTCCGAAACCAAGACCTTCGGCCTCGTCGGCAGCGCCCGCCCGATCGCGGTGTGGGCCGCCCGCGAGGTCTCCGGCAGCCGTCCTCGCTGCAAAAGCGCCGGCACCTACCACGTGATCGTCAAACGCGTCGCTACGGCGGACTCCGCGCCGGGCCCCTGGGACCTGGAGCTCGTCACCACCTCGGAGCCGCCCCTGCAGCAGACCGGCGCGACGAGCGCCCCCGAGGCCTGGAACTCCGCCACACCGACCCCCCTCACCGGCGAGAGCGTGCGCCGTGCGGGCGGCTCCGGCTTCGCCTCGGCGGCGACCGTCGGCCAGGGCCTCTGGAGCTCCGACATCAAGCCCGGCCAAACGCTCTTCTACAAGGTCCCCCTCGACTGGGGCCGCCAGCTGTACGCCACCGCCGAACTGGGCGATTCGAGCAGCGGCGACGGCTACGTGAGCGGCGCCATGGACGTCGCGCTCTACAACCCCGCGCGCGGCCTCGTCGACCACGCGAGCACCACCTACAAAGGCCGCCGGCGGGCCGTCGAACTCGACCCCCTGCCGCCGGTCGCGTACGAGAACCGGTACGCCATCCCCGACGAGATCAGCGGCGTGCGGTTCGCCGGGGCCTACTACCTCGTGGTGCACCTCGCCACCGAGGTGGCCGAGAGGCACGGCGAAGGGCCGCTCGGGCTGACGCTGAGCGTGCAGGTGGGGGGTACGGCGCAGGCCGGGCCCGATTATGCGGGGAAGCCCGAGCCGGAGGGCGTCTTCGAGGTTTCGGCGGGCGACCGGGCGGCGGCTGCGGGGGGTGCGGTCGGGGGCGACGGTGACGACGCCGCGATGACCGTACTTGCGGTGAGTGGGATCGGGACCGGGACTGTGGTGCTCGTGGTGCTGGGGGTGTGGGCCGTGGTGGCTCGGCGGAGGGTTCGGGCCTGGTAGTCGGCGGAGGGTTCCGGCCGTTTGGGCCTGTAGTCGGCGGGGCGGGCGTGCCTGTGGTCCGGTGGGGGAGCTGTGGGTTTGTGCCTGCGGGGAATCGCAAGCTCTGTCGCTCTGAGCCCCCGGGAGCCTAGAACCCCAGAGGCGTAGAACCTCAGAGGCCTGAACCCCAGAAGCACCGGGCCATCGGCGCCTCAGCGAACTCAGATGTGGGCCAGTGCCCAGAACCCCACGGCATAGCAGGCCAGGGCCAGCAGCAGAAGCGGGACCGTCACCTTGGCAGGCGGACCGGGGCGGCGTGCGGCGCGGCGGGCGGCTCGGCGGCCGCCAGGGCGGGGCGGCTGCGGAATTGAGGGAGCCGAAGGTGGAACCTGCGGGCTCTGAGCGGTGTACGAAGCAGTAGAGGCATCGACGCGCTGGTGTTGCGCCGGCGTCGAGGGCTGGGCCGGGTACTGCGGTGTGTGCGGATGGGGGGAGGACAGGACGTGCGTGGTGTCGTAGGGGGAGTAGGGAGCGGAGTGGTGCTGCGCGTCCTGGTGGGCCTGGGCCTGGGCTTGGGCCTCCGCCTGTGGCTGAGGCTGTGGCCTGGGCGTTTGAGGAGTGGAGCCGGTGTCCTGAGGCGGTGGCAGATGGAAGCTGCCGGTGTCCGACATGCTGACGGGCCCGCTGTTGTCGGCGGGCTGCGAGGGTACGGACGGTTCCTGGGCGGCGTGCGGTCGGAATCCGGGCGGGGGCGGGGGCGTGCGCGGAGCGGGCATGGACTGGGACGCCGTGACTCCAGAGACCGGGGTCGGCCCGGCCACGCCGTGGCGCGGATCGCTCGACGCGGCGCCCGAGTCGATGCCGAACGCCCCGGACCCAGCGCCCAGCGGTGCGGCGCCGATGCCGCTGCCTCCCGACCCGGCACCTGCCCCTCCCGAGCCGACGCCCGCCGATCCGGAGTCGACGCCCGCCGATCCCGAACCGCCGTCACCCGTCCCCACGGCACCGGAGCCCCAACTCGCACCCGAACCCGCACCCGAACCGGCACTCGTGCCCGACTGCCGGGAGCCACCCCGCCCCCCTTGGACCCCCGGAGCCGGTTTCAGCGGCCCCTCCTGCGCGTACCCCGGTGGCAGTGGCCCGAGCTGGTCGAAGATCTCGATCAGCTCGTCGTCGGGGCCGGGTTCCGGCAGGAGCTCCGCGGCCGAGGCGAGGGCCTTGCGTGCCCCCGTGGCCGTGCGGAACCGCGCCTGCGGATCCGGCTGCACCAGCGAGGCCACGACCTGCCACAGCGGCTCGGGAATGCCCTTGGGCGCGCTGGGAGTTCCGTGCGCGGCGAAGTACTGGATGAGCGCCTTGGCATCGGGTTTGGCGCCCTCCAGCAGATACAGCGCCACCAGCCCTACGGCGAACAGGTCGGCCGGGAAGTCCGGTTCCGCGCCCATGAGTTGTTCGGGCGCGAGGTAACCGGGCGTCCCCACCACGAGGTTGGTCTCGGTCAGCCGGGGCTCGCCCAGGCGCATGGCGATGCCGAAGTCGGACAGGCGCAGCCGCGGACGCGCTGTGCCGGTGGCCTCCAGGAGCAGATTGGCCGGCTTGATGTCGCGGTGGACGACGCCCTCCGCGTGCACCGCCGCCAGCCCCGCGAGGAGCTGATCGAGGAGCGTGCAGACGAACGACGGCGGCAAGGGGCCGTAGTCCCCGATGAGATGGACCAACGAACCGCCGGCCACCAGGTCCATGGTGAACAGGACCTTGTCGTCGTCGGCGGCCCAGCTGGCGGGCGCGAGCACATGGGGGTGATCGATCCGCAGCGCCTGTTCACGGACGAACCGCAGCAGCGAGTGCGCGTCGCTCTGCTGCAGCACCTTGGCGGCCACATACCGACGACGGCGGTGGTCCCAGGCACGCCAGACGGCGCCGACGCCCCCGCGTCCGATCGGGTCGACCAGTTCGTACCGGCCGGCGAAGACCTCACCCATGGCTGTGCGTCGCTCCTCCCCCTTCGGTTACCCCCTTGCCTCCCCCTCCACGAGCGATACGACTCCCCCTCGCTCGACCCCCTTGGCGGACTCCCCCGTGCCGCCATGGCGGACTCCCGCCTCACCGGCCTGCTTGCGCGCCCTTCAGGACGCGGGCCGCCGGCCCGGCTGCCGAACCCCCTTCGGCGAACCGGGCCTCGGGGTCAGTTCTGGTGGGACTGGTAGTGCGCGACCGCGTCGGAGGTGCGTCCGGCGCCGTACACCCGGAGGAACTCTGCCAGTTCCGGGTGGGTCGGGGCGAGAGTGTCCGCGGCCTCGATGATGTCTCCCGCGGCGGCCACCGAGCGCAGCAGCGACTGGATCTCGCGGACCACCCGCTTGACCGTGGGCGCACCCGAACTGCTCGTCGTCTGTGTGGTGTTGCTGAGCACCGATCCCCCTTGCGACTTCTTGATCTCCTCCATGCGCTCGGTGGCCTCGGCCGCGCTCACGCTGCCGTCCGCGACCTGCCCCGCCAGGTCCTGCAGCAGCTGCACCCGCTGGACCACGGCGGGATTGCCGATCTTCGCCCGCTGGCCGCTCATCAGCTGCGACAACATCGGTGCGGACAGTCCCAGCACCCCCGCGAGACGAGCCTGGTTGAGACCAAGATCGTCGATGAGCTTACGGAAGAGCGCCCCCAGCGGCTCCCCGTACCAGTTCCGCTGCAGTTCCCGCGCTCTTGCGGTGGCTTCCTGCTGTGCGGCGTCCATTGCGTCTCCCCATCGCTTCCCCATGAACCGTGGGGGGGGGGTGGGGAACCCCCCCCCGCGAGTATAGGTGGGGGGGGGTGGATGGGGGCCCCCCCAAATATTTGGGTTTAGGGGGGGGGGCCCGGGAGAGGGGAGGTGG
>NZ_JBHYJA010000008.1:189070-207840 GCF_042740355.1 Streptomyces sp. NPDC059010 | reverse complement strand
GTGATTTGGGGGTGTTTTCTGGGGGGGGGGCTACATTGGCTTACCCCAAGCTGTCCCCTAAAACGTGTGTTCCGCTTTAGCAACCCACGCCGAGCATCTTACGGAGAGTGGTCGTTCATCGGGACCCCCAATCTTTTTGCGAGATACGGGGGGCGACCCGGTACTCTGGTCTGCGGCGCCCGCCGGAATGCGGTTCCTCCGGCTGGACGCTCCACTTCCGGGGCCTTAGCTCAGTTGGTAGAGCGCTGTCTTTGCATGGCAGATGTCAGGGGTTCGACTCCCCTAGGCTCCACACCTCGGACCGGTCAGACGCCCTCGCGGCCTCTGACCGGTTTCCGTATTCCTGGGTCCCAGCGCCTCGCTGCCCGAGAGAACACTCCCTGAGTGACATGAGTCACGGGACGGGTGCGACATCGTTGCAGATGTTTGCGCAAATATGTGCAGTGGGTGCTGTTCGAGCGAGTGCTCGGATGGATGGCGTCATGGCACCAGGCGGTGCACTATCGCGCGCAAGCCCTGTGTGAGCTGGCGTTAACGCGATCCGGTAATCAGAAAGATGCGGCCCGTTAACGGAATCTGTGCGGGACTTGCACACACAGGTCGTTGCAAACGTCATCGCGGGCGGGCGGCGTAAACACGTTCACCGGGTCAAGTCCCGGCCGGGGCAACGCCATCGGTCACTCGCCCGGCCACTCCCACTCCCACTCGCATTCCCATTCCCGCGCCTACGGCGGCCATCTCCCCGCGCCTACGGCCGACATCGCGGCTCATGTTCCACGTGAAACATGGCCGTGGGGCGGAAGACCCTCAAGTCTCCCGCCCCACGGCCCAGTTCTCCATGCGGGCCATCACCGGCCCTCACATCACCGGCCCTCGTCGCGCCGAGCCGCCTCCTCCTCGGCCTCCTTCGCCTGGACCTCGGGATCAAGGGCGGACTGGCCACTGCCATCCACCGAGGCCAAACGGCCCGACTCGGGCACCTCGGTCGCGGCCGGAGGCTCCACCAGCCAATCCGGGTTCGCCTGCTTGTCCCACCACTTCCAGGCGGCGAAAGCGGCGCCCGCGAGGGCACCGACCACCGCCAGCACCTTCACGGCACGACCGGCCTTGGCGCGCCTCTGATGCCTGCGGGCCAGCTTCTGGATCTCCTTCGGCGAGACCTGGCCGCGCAACGCGGCCAGCGCGGCGGCACCACGCGCCGCAGCCTCGTCCTTGACGGGCCCAGCCGCGGCCACCGCCTGCTCGATCCTCGGCCGGGAGTACTCAGCAGCCTGACGGGCAGCCTTACGCGTGCGGACAGCAGCTTCATGAGCGGCGTGGTCGACCTTCGGCGGCACATGTGCACGAGCCTGCTCCAGCCGCGGCGCGACATGCGTGCCGTACTGCAGAAGGGCCTGCGCGCGGGCCTGCTCGGTGGCCTGCGACACCACAGGTGCAAGCCGTACGCGTGCCTCGTGCGCATACTGTGCGGCCCTGTCCTTGGCGGTGTCGGCGTAGGGCGCCACCACTTCCGCGGCGTGCAGCACGCTGTCCTTCGCCGAGCCGGTCGCGGCGCGCACGCTGTCGATGCGGGTCACGGGTTCCTCCTCCTCGGTGGCGTACGGTTTTCGACTTTCCACCCTTTTACGGATCATGCCTGTCAGAACGCTCCGCGGCATGTGAGGGCGGGCATATGGGTGCCGATTGCCTTGATCAAGTGCAATAACGGATTTATGCGGCTCAAGACGGGCTTGTCGTCGACAATGCCACGGTTCGCCGCGTCGCGCTCCCGCCGCGAGCTTTCTCGACCGGTTTTCTGTAACCGGCCCCCACGGTCGCGGACCGGTGAACGAGCGCCGGGCGACGTACGCGGCCGTCCGTGCGAGGATCGGGGGGTCACAGGAAGACAACGGAAGGCAGATCGTGGCCGAGCAGCTCTACGCCACCCTGAAGACCAACAACGGCGACATCGAGATCCGGCTCCTGCCGAACCACGCGCCCATCACGGTCAAGAACTTCGTCGAGCTCGCCCAGGGCGAGCGTGAGTGGACCAACCCCACCACCGGTGAGAAGTCCACGTCCAAGCTCTACGACGGCACGGTCTTCCACCGCGTCATCAGCGGCTTCATGATCCAGGGCGGAGACCCCCTCGGCAACGGCACCGGCGGCCCCGGCTACCAGTTCCAGGACGAGTTCCACCCGGACCTCTCCTTCGACAAGCCCTACCTGCTCGCCATGGCCAACGCCGGCCCGGGCACCAACGGCTCGCAGTTCTTCATCACCGTCTCCCCGACGACCTGGCTGAACCGCAAGCACACCATCTTCGGTGAGGTCACCGACGCGGCCAGCCAGAAGGTCATCGACGCCATCGCGACCGCCCAGACCAACCCCCGCACCGACCGCCCGCTCAACGACGTCGTCATCGAGTCGGTCGTCGTCGAGACCCGCGAAGGCTGAGGCCGACTCCTCACGCGGCCGACTCCCCACAGGGAAGTCCAACACCTCCCACAGGGAACCAAACGCCCCGCTCGTCCGTAAGGATGAGCGGGGCGGTGCATGCGGCGTGCACCGCGTACGACGACCTAGGGGACCTCATGGACCAGCCGGCAGACAGCCCGCAGGACGCCCAGAGCCTGCCCGTCTGCTACCGCCACACGGACCGCGAGACCGGAGTCCGCTGCACCCGCTGCGAACGCCCCATCTGCCCCGAGTGCATGGTCAGCGCCTCCGTCGGCTTCCAATGCCCCGAATGCGTCCGCAGCGGCTCCGGCACCGGCCACGCCCCCGACGCCGCCCGCCCCCGCACCATCGCCGGCGGCACCCTCACCGCCGACCCCCGCCTTCTCACCAAGATCCTCATCGGGATCAATCTCGCGATCTTCATCGCCGTCCAGACCAGCAACACACTGCTCAACGACCTCGTCCTGGTCGGCACCTGGCCCCCCGCCCCCTTCAACCCCACCGAAGGCGTCTCCGAAGGCGAGTGGTACCGCCTCGTGACCTCGATGTTCACCCACGAGGCCATCTGGCACATCGCCTTCAACATGCTCAGCCTCTGGTGGCTCGGCGGCCCCCTCGAAGCCGCTCTCGGCCGCGCCCGCTACCTCACGCTCTACCTCTGCTCCGGCCTCGCGGGAAGTGCACTGGCCTACCTGCTGACCTCCCCGAACACAGCCACACTCGGGGCATCCGGCGCCATCTTCGGCCTGTTCGGCGCCACCGCAGTCCTCATGCGCCGCCTCAACTACGACATGCGGCCGATCATCGCGCTGCTCGTGATCAACCTGATCTTCACCTTCAGCCCCGGATTCAACATCTCCTGGCAGGCCCACATCGGCGGCCTCGTCGCCGGCGTCATCATCGGCTACGCCATGGTCCACGCCCCGCGCCGACGCCGCGCACTGGTCCAGTACGGCACCTGCGCACTGGTCCTGGCCGTGGTCGTCCTGATGACCGTGCTGAGGACGCTGCAGCTCACCTGAGCGGCACGGTTGTCCACAGTGGGTGGCCAATCTTGTGCATAGTGTGCGCGAACAACTGTGCCCCCTGCCTCTGACCCGCGTTTTCGCAGGTCAGGCAGGGGGCGAACGTTCGTCCGGTTCTGCGGTGTGTCAGTCGTATCGCCGTCAACCCTCGATGGGTTATCCACAGATCGTCGTTCTTTTTCCCCAGGTGGCCTGTGGATACTTTCGCGATCTGTGGATAACTCAGCGGATAGCCCTGGGTAGAGCTGAGTTCACCGAGAAGCGACCGCTACTTCCACTGTGTGGAGACGCCGAATCCGGCCGCGATGAAGCCGAAGCCCACCACGATGTTCCAGTTGCCCAGCGCGTCGATGGGCAGCGAACCGTCGGTCACGTAGAAGACGACGATCCAGGCCAGGCCGATGATGAACATGGCCAGCATCACGGGCGCGACCCAGGCGCGACTGTTCAGCTTGATGGCGGTCGCCTGCTTCGACGGCGGCGGCGTGTAGTCGGCCTTCTTGCGGATACGTGACTTCGGCACGAGGGTCTCTCCTGTCGATGCGCTGCGTGGCCGCGCAGGGAACTGGGTCGGGCTCGGGGCAGCGTACAAGGGGACTCTGATTGCTCCCCCGGGTGTCCGTTAGCGTAGTGCTTCCGTGGCGCCGAAGGAGATAAGGGTACGTTGAGCAATTCTGCCGACTCCCCCGGGACCGGATCCAGTCCTCTCCGCGGCCGGTTCCGGCCGGTGCGGGTGCTGACCGCGGCCGTCTTCGCTCTCGCGGGGCTCATTTTCTTCACCAGCTTCAATACGGCCAAGGGCACCAACATCCGTACGGACGCCTCGTTGCTGAAGCTCTCGGACCTCATCCAGGAGCGCAGTCACGAGAACGGCCGGCTCAATGAGTCCAACGCGGCCCTGCGCGACGACGTGGAGGCGCTGGCCGAGCGGGACGACGGCAGTACCAAGGCCGAGGACGAGAAGCTGGCGGCGCTGGAGGGGCGCGCTGGGACGCAGAAGGTGACGGGTGATGCGGTCTCGGTCACGCTGAACGACGCCCCGCCGGATGCCACGGCCAAGCTGCCCGGTTATCCGGCGCCGCAGCCCGACTACCTGGTGATTCACCAGCAGGATCTGCAGGCGGTGGTGAACGCGCTGTGGCAGGGCGGTGCCAAGGGCATCAAGGTCATGGACCAGCGGCTGATCTCCACCAGTGCCGTGCGCTGTGTGGGCAACACCCTGATTCTCCAGGGCCGGGTCTATTCGCCGCCGTACAAGATCACCGCGGTGGGTGATCCGGAGAAGTTGCAGAAGGCGCTGGCGGCTTCGCCGTCGATCCAGAACTACATGGTGTACGTGAATGTGTACGGCCTTGGCTGGAAAGTGACCGAGGACGGGACGGTGACTCTGCCGGGGTACTCGGGCACAGTGGATCTGCAGTACGCCAAGCCCGTGGAGTGAGCCTGTCTGGAGCTGCCGGTGCGTGTCGTCGTCAGGACCGTCAGCGAGCTGTGCATCACCGTCGGCACCGTGATCGTGCTTTTCGTCGTCTATGTGCTGTTCTGGACCGGTGTGAAGGCCGACAGCGTCATGGACGATCAGATCGATCAGTTACAGGAGCAGTGGGCGCAGGGGGCGGTACGGCCGTCGGCGCCCGGCACTGGGGGGAGTCCGGGTGAGAGCTCGCCGCCGAGCCCCGCGAAGCCCGCTCCGTACACCGCGGACAAGCCGTTCGCGATCATGTACATCCCGCGTCTTGGTTTCACGTGGAACAAGCCGGTTCTCGAAGGCACTGCCACCAGGACTCTGAAGAAGGGGCTCGGCCACTACGCGAGCACGGCCCAGCTCGGTCAGAAGGGCAACTTCTCGGTGGCGGGTCACCGGCGTACGTACGGTGATCCCTTCAAGGATTTCCCCAGGCTGCGGCCGGGTGACGCGGTGGTGCTGACGGACGGGACCACCTGGTTCACGTATCGGATCGACAAAGGCCCTTACAAAACCCTGCCCTCTGACATTGAGGTGATCGACCCTGTGCCCCGTAACTCGGGGTACACGCGTGAGGGCCGCTATCTGACCCTGACCACGTGTGATCCGGAGTGGGGCCACAGTCACCGGCTGATCGTGTGGGCCCATCTGGACTCCACGCAGCCTGTGGAGGCCGGGAAACCGGAAGCGTTGCGCCGTTAGTCTGTTGGCTGTACGGCGTGAGTCTGGTGCCGTGGTGCGACGGAAGGGACGGCATGTACGGCTGGATCTGGCGGCATCTGCCGGGGAATGTGTGGGCGAAGGCGCTGCTCTCACTCGCGCTGGTCGTGGCCGTCGTCTACGTCCTCTTCAACTACGTCTTCCCGTGGGCCGAACCGCTGCTGCCCTTCAACGATGTGACGGTGGACAACCAGTGAGCGCGCGCATTCTGGTCGTGGACAACTACGACAGCTTCGTCTTCAACCTGGTCCAGTACCTGTACCAGCTGGGCGCCGAGTGCGAGGTGCTGCGCAACGACGAGGTGTCGACGGCGCACGCCCAGGACGGCTTCGACGGCGTGCTGCTGTCGCCGGGCCCGGGGACGCCGGAGGAGGCCGGGGTCTGCGTCGAGATGGTGCGCCACTGCGCCTCGACCGGGGTGCCGGTGTTCGGTGTGTGTCTCGGCATGCAGTCGATGCAGGTGGCGTACGGCGGTGTCGTGGACCGTGCGCCGGAGTTGCTGCACGGCAAGACCTCGCTGGTCGAGCATGAGGGCAAGGGCGTCTTCGCGGGACTGCCCTCGCCCTTCACGGCGACGCGCTACCACTCGCTGGCGGCCGAGCCGGAGACGGTGCCGGGCGAGCTGGAGGTCACGGCTCGTACGCACGACGGGATCATCATGGGTCTGCGGCACCGTGAACTGGCGGTCGAGGGTGTGCAGTTCCACCCGGAGTCGGTGCTGACCGAGCACGGTCATCTGATGCTGGCCAACTGGCTGGTGGAGTGCGGTGACCAGGGTGCGGTGGCGAGGTCGGTGGGGCTCGCCCCGGTGGTGGGCAGGGCCACGGCGTGACCGCGCTGCGCCCCGAGCGCGAGTCCGGCGCCGCGTACGGGGAGTCCTTCACGGACTCCTACGGCGACGCCGGCGATCAGGGCACCTCGTACGGGCAGCAGCCGTACGAGGAGTCCGGTGCGCTTGGGGAGTGGCACGGGGGTGCGGGATACGTCGCCCAGGGGCAGTCGGCCGAGGGGTACGGCGCTGAGGCGTACGGCGCCGACGGATACGGTGCCGAGGGGTACGGCGCCGACGGTTACGGCAGCGCCGAGGGTTACGGCAGTGAGGGCTACGGCGCTGACGGCCGCAGTCCCGAGGGGGCTGCGGCGTCTCACGAGCCGTATGCGGAGCCTCAAGAGCCGTACGGGGAGCCGTACATACCCCCCGTGGACGATGAGACCGTGGCCCTGCGGATAGCGGATCCGTCCGTGGGTGAGTCCATATCGGCTTCTGCCGCCTCTTCCGCCCCGTCGGCCACCGGAACTCCCACGGGTGGCCGTGCGGCCCGTAGAAAGGCCGCCAAGCGGCGTCACGGGCGTCATGGGGGTTCCCGCCAGGCGTCGGAGGCCGTCGAGAGCGACTCGGAGGCATCCGGGGCGCCTCTTTCGCGGGTGGAGGCCCGCAGACAGGCGCGGGCGCGCAAGCCGAGTCCGGGGGTGCTGGCGAGCCGGGCGATCGGTGAGGTGTTCATCACCACCGGCGTGCTGATGCTGCTGTTCGTCAGCTACCAGTTGTGGTGGACGAACGTCCGGGCGCATGCGCAGGCGGACAAGGAGGCGAGCAGCCTCCAGGACGACTGGGCGAGCGGCAAACGCGCCCCGGGATCCTTCGAGCCGGGACAGGGCTTCGCCATCCTGCACATCCCGAAGCTGGACGTCGTCGTTCCGATCGCGGAGGGCGTCAGCAACAAGAAGGTGCTCGACCGGGGCATGGTCGGTCACTACGGCGAGGGCAAGCTGAAGACGGCGATGCCGGATGCCAAGACGGGCAACTTCGGGCTGGCCGGCCATCGCAATACGCATGGCGAACCGTTCCGGTACATCAACCGGCTGGCCCAAGGCGACGACATCGTCGTAGAAACGCAGGACAAGTACTTCGTGTACAAGATGGCGTCGATCCTGCCGGTGACGTCACCAGGCAATGTGAGGGTTCTGGACCCGATTCCGCGGGACGCGGGATTCACCAAAGCAGGTCGTTACATCACACTAACCACCTGTACGCCGGAGTTCACCAGCAAGTACCGGTTGATCGTCTGGGGCAAGATGGTCGAGGAACGGCCGCGCAGCAAGGGCAAGCCGGATGCGCTCGTCAGTTAAGGGCGGATGAACGTGGCAGCGACCACCGACGACACCGAGCACGCGCGGCGTACCGACGCGTCCGAGTCCCCGGGGCGGCGTCCTGAACGCCGCCGTATGGGCCGGATCGCGATGTCGATAAGCGTCTTCGGTGAACTCCTCATCACGGCGGGTCTGGTGCTGGGCCTGTTCGTCGTCTACTCCCTGTGGTGGACGAACGTCCTCGCCGACCGGGAGGCGGACAAGCAGGCGGACAAGGTCCGTGACATCTGGGCCCACCAGGAGGGGGGCTCGGGCCGTCCTGCCGAGTTCGACTCCAAGAACGGCATCGGCTTCCTTCATGTGCCCGCGATGAGCAAGGGCGAGATCCTGGTCGAGAAGGGCACGACGTCGAAGATCCTCAACGACGGCGTCGCCGGCTACTACACCGACCCGGTCAAGGCGGCCCTGCCGACCTCGGGGAAGAAGGGCAACTTCTCCCTTGCCGCGCATCGTGACGGGCATGGAGCGAAGTTCCACAACATCCACAAGCTCGCCAAGGGCGATCCGATCGTCTTCGAGACGAAGGACAAGTGGTACGTCTACAAGGTCTACGCCGTCCTCCCCGAGACGTCGAAGTACAACGTCAAGGTCCTGTCCAAGATCCCCGAGGAGTCCGGTAAGACGAAGGCCGGCCACTACATCACGCTGACGACGTGCACGCCGGTGTACACGTCCCGGTACCGGTATGTGGTGTGGGGGGAACTGGAGCGGGTGGAGAAGGTGGACGCGGAGCGGACGTTGCCGGAGGAGCTGCTCTGACTGAGTTACTTGGAGCAACGCAGTCACATAGCATGACGGAGGCCCGAAGCCGCAACTACTCTTTGCGGCTTCGGGCCTCTTGCTCCTTACGCTGTTAATGGCCCAGAACCTTCAGCGGTTCCCCGGCGCTCCACTTCTCCAGTAGCGCGCGGTCTACAGCGGTAATGCCGCTGTCGGTGGCGATGCTCAATGCGTCAGAGGTGAAGGGGCACGTTGCCACGAAGAGAGCCACGTCCGCGCTGTACAGCACCTTGGCCGAGCCGACGAACTTCTGGACGTCGGAGCTGGTGATGGAGATGTAGGGCGCGAACCTCTTGCACTGGGCGACGAGGCGCCGTCCGTCGGCCGTGAGCGCGATGACGTCGATGCCCCGATCGCCAGGACCTCCCTGCACGACGACATCCGTGCAGCCGTCGCGGTTCAGCAGTGTGGCGATGTGCTCCTCGAACTTGCGGCTGTTCATGGCGTCCATCGCGGCCATGACGCCGGCGAGGGGGCGTTCCTCCAGCGGTGCCTCAAGCCTTTGCAGCCGGGCGTGGTGGTGCCGGAGCCGTCGCTCGATGCGCTGGACGCCTGCGCGGAGCGCGATCAGTTCCCTGCGGTGCTCGCCCGACGTTTCGATCAGGGCGTTGAACATGGGGACGACGGTCTTGCCGAGGATGTGTGTGATGCGCTGGTCGATGCGGTCGTCGAGGGAGAGGACCTCAGTGGGGGTCGAGTTTTCCACAGGCTGTGTGCGGGCCAGGTACTCCATGTCGAGGAGGTACACACGCACCTGACGTGCGACGTTGCTGTCACGGAGGAGCATGGCGATGTTGAGGACAGCCCGGCGGGAGAACAAGGCCAGAGACCCTGTGCGCGACTGGAAACCACTGAGGTCCTTGAAGGACCTCAGTTCCTCTCCCGTCAGCAATCGGTAGCCGCTGGCCTCCAACTCTGCTCGATGGTCCTTGACAAGGGACTTGATGGCTTCGAGGCCCACCTCGAAGTACGCCGCCACCATCGCCGTCGTCACATGCATCCCGTCCGGCAGCAGCGACAGCGCCTTCACTCTGTCGAGGACGTCGGTGCGCCCCAGCACGCTGTGGCGCAGAGACCTGGACTCCAGTAGCGCCGATTCGTTGATCACGTTCTGCTCTTCCGTTCGCGGTGTGGCCGAATGGCCGGGGCAGAGTTCCGATTCCCCACCCCACCCGATCAACGAGTCGCGAAATAGGAAGACACGATCTATAGGGGAATGAATGTCCTACAGCCTCAGGGTCCCGGCGGCAGCAGGACACGGCTGAGCCCCGGCGCCCTGCTCAGGGCACCGGGGCTCACTCGTGTGCGTCGGGGTCAGTCCTCCGTGCGGGCCGACGTTCCGGTGACGCCGCCGAAGATCTGGCCGCCGTTGTCGCCGCCGCCGTTGTTGTTGCCGTTCTGGATGGCGATCAGGTTGACCGCGGTGCCCTTGGCGACCTGGGTGTTCGGCTGGGGGTCCTGGGTGACGACAACGGCGTTGTCGTCCTGGGAACCGCCGATGTTGCCCACCGTCAGACCCGCGTCCTCAAGGGCCTTCCTGGCGTCCTTCACGGACAGCTGGGTCACGGTCGGCACCGCCACCTGCTGCTGTTCTGCCTGCTTGCCGATCTGGATGGTCACCGAGGAGCCCGGGTCGGCCTGGGTGTTCGCCTGTGGGTCGGTCCCGATGACCTTGCCGACCTGGTTCGGGTCCTGGGTGTCCACGTCGACGCAGTTGCCGTTCAGGTTGTTCGCCGTCATCTGGGCCCTGGCCTCGTCGCAGGTCTTGCCGAGGACGTCCGGAACAACGGACTTCTTCTTCTCCTTGGCCACGGTGAGGGTGATCGTGGTGCCCTTCTCCTGCTCCGTGCCTCCCGCGGGATCCTGGTCGATGACGATGCCCGGAGTGCGGTCGGACTCCTCGGTCTTCTTCTCGACCTCGAAGCCCTTGTCCTTGAGATCGGCCTCGGCCTTCTCGAAGGCCAAGCCCTCCATGTCCGGCACAGTGACCTTCGGAGCCCCGGTAGACACCACGACATTGACCTTGGAGCCCTTGTCGACCTTGGTCTTGGCGGCAGGGTCCTGTTCGCAGATCTGGCCCTTGGGCTGCTTCTCGCATTCCTTCTTGGTGACGTCACCCATGACGAGACCGCTGTTGGTCAGCAGGGACTTGGCGCTGGCCTGGGTTTGGCCGATCAGGTTCGGTGCGGGGACTGTGCTGTTGTTCGCGGTCTTCCCGTCGAACACCCACTTGCCGATCAGCACCGCGCCCACGAGCACCAGTGCGGCCGCCAGGACCAGCAGGATCGTCGACGTGTGGGACTTCTTCTGGCGTCGCCGGTCCACGCGGTCGTCGTAGCCGAACCCGCCGTCGTCGGGGTTCATGGGCGGCAGCATCGACGTGGCGCCGCCGTCCGCGGCGCGCAGGGCCGTGGTCGGCTGGTCGTCGGGGTAGCCGCCGTAGCCCACGGAGCCCATGGCCGCTGTGGCCGCCACCGGCTGGCCGTCGAGGCAGGCCTCGATGTCGGCGCGCATCTCGTCGGCCGACTGGTAGCGGTAGTTCGGGTCCTTGGTCAGGGCCTTCAACACGATCGCGTCCATCTCGGGCGTGATCTCGTTGTCGAAGACGGACGGGGCCTGGGCCTCTTCGCGTACGTGCTGGTAGGCGACGGCGACCGGGGAGTCGCCCACGAAGGGCGGACGGACCGTCAGGAGCTCGTAGAGCAGACAGCCGGTCGAGTACAGGTCGGACCGGTTGTCGACCTGCTCGCCCTTGGCCTGCTCGGGCGAGAGGTACTGGGCCGTGCCGATCACCGCGGAGGTCTGCGTCATCGTCATGCCGGAGTCGCCCATCGCACGGGCGATGCCGAAGTCCATGACCTTGACCTGGCCGTTGCGGGTCAGCATGACGTTGGCCGGCTTGATGTCGCGGTGGACGATGCCGGCGCGGTGGGAGTACTCCAGGGCCTGGAGGATGCCGATGGTCATCTCCATGGCGCGCTCCGGCAGCAGCTTGCGGCCGGAGTGGAGCAGCTCACGGAGCGTCGAGCCGTCCACGTACTCCATGACGATGTACGGAATCGACACGTTGTCGATGTAGTCCTCGCCCGTGTCGTAGACCGCGACGATCGCGGGATGGTTGAGCGAGGCGGCCGACTGGGCCTCCCGGCGGAACCGGGCCTGGAAGGACGGGTCGCGCGCGAGGTCCGCGCGCAGCGTCTTCACCGCCACGGTGCGGCCGAGCCGGGTGTCATGCGCGAGGTAGACCTCCGCCATGCCACCACGACCGAGCACCTGGCCCAGTTCGTACCGGCCGCCGAGGCGACGCGGCTCTTCCATAGCTACCTACCAGCCCTCTCCGTCGGTCCCGCCGTCACCCTTGTGGGTGCGTCGGTGTGCCGTCCGGGCATACCGTACCCGGCTCATCTTGTGTGACCTGGCCAAGCCCGTAACCCGATACAGGACCGGTATCGCAACGTGCACCGATGTGAAGGGGACGTGAGCGGGGTCACTTCTTGCTCTTGATGACCGCCTCCATGACGCTCTTGGCGATGGGGGCCGCCAGGCCGCCGCCGGAGATGTCGTCGCGGACCGCGTTCTCGTCCTCGATCACGACGGCCACGGCGACCGGTGAGCTGTTGTCGCTGAGCTTGGCGTAGGAGAGGAACCACGCGTACGGGTTCTCGCTGTTGTCCACGCCGTGCTGGGCGGTACCGGTCTTGCCGCCGACCTTGACGCCGTCGATCTGCGCCTTCTTGCCGGTGCCGTCGGCGACGACCGTCTCCATCATCGACTGCAGGATCTGCGCGTTCTCCGCCGACAGCGGCTTGCTCATCTCCTCGGGCTTGGTCGTCTCCAGGGCGTCGAGGTTGTGCGTCTGGAGCTCGTCGACCATGTACGGCTTCATCAGGGTGCCGTTGTTGGCGACGGCCGAGGCGACCATGGCCATCTGCAGCGGGCTGGCGGCGGTGTTGTACTGGCCGATGGAGGACAGCGCGGTCTGCGAGGGGTTCATGTCGTCGGAGAAGACCGACGCGCTGGTGCGGACCGGTGTGAACTGCTCCTCGGTGAAGCCGAACTTCTTGGCTTCCTCCAGCATCTTGTCGTTGCCGAGGTCGGAGCCGACCTTGCCGAAGACGGTGTTGCAGGACCACTGCAGCGCGACCCTGAGGGTGGCGTTCTTGCAGGGGATGTTGCCTTCGTTCTTCAGCTCGGTCGTGGTGCCCGGCATGGTCCACGGCAGCGGCGTCTTGGTCGCCGTGTCCGCGCCCGCGTACAGGCCGTTCTCCAGCGCGGCGGCCGCGGTGACGACCTTGAAGGTGGAGCCGGGCGGGTAGACCTCGCGCAGCGCCCGGTTGAGCATCGGGTCGTTGGCGTTGGTCTTCTTCTGGAGCTTCGCCCAGGCGTCTTCGTCGGAGGTGCTGCCGCCGGCGATCGTGGAGGGGTCGTACGACGGGAAGGACGCGAGGGCCAGGATCTTGCCGGTGGCGGGCTCGATGGCGGCGACGGCACCCTTGCCGCCCTGCGCCTTCAGGCCGTTGTAGGCGGCCTTCTGGGCGGCGGCGTTGAGGGTGGTGACGACGTTGCCGCCCTCCTTGTCCTTGCCGGTGATCATGTCCAGGGTGTTGCGGAAGAAGAGCCGGTCGTCGGTGCCGCTGAGGATGCCGTCCTCGATGGACTCCAGCTGGTTGGCGCCGTAGGCCTGCGAGACGAAGCCGGTGACGGGCGCCCACATGGGGCCGTCCTTGTACGTGCGCTTGTACTTGAAGTCGCCCGACGACGTCTCCTTGTACCCGGTGATCGGGTTGCCGCCGACGATGATGTCGCCGCGGGGGGTGGCGTAGCGGGCGATGAGGACGCGGCGGTTGTCGGGGTCCTCGCGCAAGGTGTCGGCCTTGACGTACTGGAGCCAGTTGTCGCGGATGAGCAGGGCGAGGACGAGGAGGCCGCAGAAGATCGCGATCCGGCGCAGGGGTTTGTTCATGACGGGCGGACCACCTGGGTCATTTCAGCGTCGGGGTTGGGTGCGGGCGCGGGTGCCGGGCGGCGCGCGGTGTCGCTGATGCGGATGAGCACACCGATGAGCGCCCAGTTGGCGATGACGGAGGAACCGCCGTACGCCAGGAACGGCATCGTCATACCGGTCAGCGGGATGAGGCCCATGACGCCGCCGGCGACGACGAAGACCTGGAGCGCGAAGGCGCCGGAGAGGCCGATGGCGAGCAGCTTGCCGAAGGGGTCGCGGGCGGCGAGGGCGGTGCGCACGCCGCGCTCCACGATCAGGCCGTAGATCAGCAGGATCGCCATGATGCCGGCCAGGCCCAGTTCCTCGCCGAAGGTGGCGAGGATGAAGTCGGAGTTGGCGGCGAAGCGGATGAGCTCGGAGTGACCCTGGCCCCAGCCGGTGCCGAGGGTGCCGCCGGAGCCGAAGGCCCACAGGGCCTGCATCGACTGCTCGGAGTGGCCGCCGACGTTCTGCCGGCTGAGGGTGTACTCGCGCATCGGGTCGAGCCAGGCGGCGACGCGCTGCTGCACGTGCGGTTCGAAGCTCGCCACACCGACGGCGCCGGCCCCGGACATCAGCAGACCGAAGACGATCCAGCTGGTCCGCTCGGTGGCGACGTACAGCATGATGACGAACATTCCGAAGAACAGCAGCGACGTACCGAGGTCGGTCTCGAACACCAGGATGAGGATCGAGATCATCCAGACGACGATGATCGGGCCGAGGTCGCGGCCGCGCGGCAGGTACAGGCCCATGAAGCGGCGGCTGGCCAGGGCGAGCGCGTCGCGCTTCACCATGAGGTAGCCGGCGAAGAAGATCGCCAGCACGATCTTGGCGAACTCACCGGGCTGGATGGTGAAGCTGCCGACCTGGATCCAGATCTTGGCGCCGTAGGTGAGTTCGGCGCCGAGGCCCGGCACCAGCGGGAGCAGCAGCAGGAACAGCGCGCCGGCCATGGAGATGTAGGTGTAGCGCTGCAGGGTGCGGTGGTCCTTGAGGAAGACCAGCACCGCGATGAACAGGGCGATCCCCATGGCCGTGTAGATCAGCTGGTTGGTCGCCTTGCCGCCGGACTGCCCGATCTGCTGCAGCAGCTTCGACTGGTCCAGCCGCCAGATCGCCACCAGGCCGAGCCCGTTCAGCAGCGTGGCCAGCGGCAGCAGCAGCGGGTCCGCGTACGGGGCGAACTTGCGTACGGCGAGGTGGCCGATGGCGGCCAGGAGGCCGAGGCCGAGGCCGTAGCTGAGGAGACCGGCCGGCACCTCGTCGTTGATCGCCAAACCCACGTTGGCGTAGGCGAACACCGGGATGACAACCGCGAACACCAGAAGCGCGAGTTCGGTGTTGCGCCGGCTCGGTGCGCCGATCGCGCCGATCGTGGATGTGTGGTGCGTCGGCGAGTTCGTAGTACTGCTCATCGTGTGACGGGGCCTCTCACGGCTTGCCTACTGCGTACCGCAGTTCGTGACGACCTTCTGCTCTTCCTCCGAGAGTGTGGGGCCGGGGCTTGGCGTGGCAGTCGGTGTCGGGGAGGTGGAAGGGGGTGTGGTCGAGGGCTTGGAGGCCGACGGGTTGGGCGTCGGTGTCGCCTTGGACGTAAGGGAGGTACGGGTGGTTCCCGTGGTGCCTCCGGCCTCGCCCTCGCCGGTCTTGGAGTTCTGCTCGCTCTGGGCGGCCTGCTGCTCGGACCGCTTCTTGCACGCGGTTGCCTGCACGGCGAGTTCGTCGATCTTCGCCTGGGCGTCCTTCAGGCCGCCTTCGGCGATCGTCGCCTCGACGAGCTTCTTCTGGTACGGCGGCAGGTACTTGAGTTCGATCTCGGGGTGGTCCTTCTCGACCTCCGACAACGAGACCCAGGCCAGGTCCTGGCTGATCCCGCGGTACAGGGCGACGTGTTCCTCGTTGGCGCCGACGTAGTACTGCGTCTGCGTCCAGCGCCAGCCGCCGTACAGGCCGCCGCCGATCACTCCGAGTGCGAGCGCGATGTAGAAGGATCTCTTCAGCCACCTGCGGCCCTTGCGGGGCTTGACGAAGTCTTCGTCGGTGTAGTCGCCGAAGCTGCCGCTCGGGACGTAGCCGGTGGTGTCGCCGGAGCCGGGCGGGCCGAACTCGCCGCCTCCGCCGCCCTGTCCCGGCACCTGGCGGCCGAGCCCGGAGGCGCGTCCGGCGGGGGTCTGCATGATGCCGTTGTCGTGCAGGTGGTGCTGCTGGTTCTCGGCGACCGCGCCGACCACGACCGGGGTGTCGGACAGCTGCCCGGCGAGGGTGTCGCCGGTGTCCAGGTCGAGGACGTCCGCGATGATCACGGTGATGTTGTCGGGGCCGCCGCCGCGCAGCGCCAGCTGGATGAGCTCCTGGACGGTCTCCTGGGGGCCCTGGTAGCTGGCGAGGGTGTCCTCCAGGGTCTGGTGGGACACGACGCCGGAGAGGCCGTCGGAGCAGATCAGATACCGGTCGCCGGCGCGGACCTCGCGGATGGACAGATCGGGTTCGACGTGGTCGCCGCTGCCCAGGGCGCGCATCAGCAGGGAGCGCTGCGGGTGGGTGGTGGCTTCCTCTTCGGTGATCCGGCCCTCGTCGACGAGGCGCTGCACCCAGGTGTGGTCCTGCGTGATCTGGGTGAGGACGCCGTCGCGCAGCAGGTAGGCGCGTGAGTCGCCGACGTGGACGAGGCCGAGGCGCTGTCCGGTCCACAGCAGTGCCGTCAGGGTCGTCCCCATGCCTTCGAGCTGGGGGTCCTCCTCGACCATGGCGCGCAGCTGGTCGTTGGCGCGCTGGACGGCCGTACCGAGTGAGGTGAGGACGTCGGAGCCGGGGATGTCGTCGTCGAGGGCGACGATGGTGGAGATCGCCTCGGAGGAGGCGACCTCGCCCGCGGCCGCGCCGCCCATGCCGTCGGCGATGGCGAGCAGGCGGGGTCCGGCGTATCCGGAGTCCTCGTTGCCCTCCCGGATCATGCCTTTGTGCGATCCGGCTGCGAAGCGCAGTGACAGACTCATGCGCACCTCGCCCGTTGGCTCCGGGTACATCCGCACGGTGCCCACCCTCCGGTCGGGAGCGCGCCGGGGCCCTTGATGTGGGCCTCCGCTGCGTGCTCGCTCCGCTCGCTCATTGTCGTACTACTTCCGCAGCTCGATGACGGTCTTGCCGATGCGGATCGGCGCGCCCAGCGGAATCGGTGTGGGGGTCGTCAGCCGCGTTCGGTCGAGGTACGTGCCGTTGGTGGAACCAAGGTCCTCGACGATCCACTGGCCGTCTCGGTCCGGGTAGATCCTGGCATGCCTGCTGGAGGCGTAGTCGTCGTCCAGCACGATCGTGCTGTCGTGTGCCCGGCCCAGGGTGATGGTCTGGGCCTGGAGCGCGACGGTGGTGCCGGTGAGCGTGCCTTCGGACACGACCAGCTTGGTGGGGGCGTTACGGCGCTGGCGGCCGCCGCCCTGCTGGCCGCGCTGCTGCGGAGGCGCGGCCTGTCGTGCGGCCTGCTGCGGCCGGGCGGCCTCGCGGCGCGATCCGCGCTGCGTGACACGCGTACCGAACAGGTCGCTGCGGATGACCTGCACGGCCACGATCACGAACAGCCACAGGACGGCCAGGAAACCCAGCCGCATGACCGTGAGGGTCAGCTCTGACATTGCCCCCGCTTCACCCTTCGGCTTGCCTATAGATAACGGTGGTGCTGCCCACGACGATCCGCGAGCCGTCGCGGAGCGTAGCGCGGGTGGTGTGCTGCCCGTCCACCACGATGCCGTTGGTGGACCCGAGATCCTGGATCGTCGAGGGCGTTCCGGTCCGGATCTCACAGTGCCGGCGGGAGACGCCGGGGTCGTCGATCCGCACGTCGGCTTCGGTGCTGCGGCCCAGCACCAGCGTGGCGCGGGAGATCTGATGGCGGGTGCCGTTGATCTCGATCCAGTAGCGGGTGCGGCCGGCGGCCGCGGGTGTGGCAGGGGGGCGCTGGCCGCCCGCGGGCTGCGGGTAGCCGTAACCGCCGGGGCGGCCGCCGGGAGGCGGCGCGGCCGGCATGGGTGGGGCGCCCGCGGGTGCGGCGGCGGGCGGGTAGCCGTAACCGCCCTGGGCACCACCGGGCCGCCCGGCCGGGGCTGCGGGGGCCTGCGGGCCGCCCTGCTGGCTGGTGGAGCCGGCGAGCGTGCGGCTGCGCACGCGGTACAGGCCGGTGTCGAGGTCGTCCGCCTTCTCCAGGTTGACCTTGATCGGGCCCATGAAGGTGTAGCGCTGCTGCTTGGCGTAGTCGCGGACCATGCCGGCGAGCTCGTCGCCGAGCTGGCCGGAGTAGGGGCTGAGCCGCTCGAAGTCCGGCGTGCTCAGTTCCACGATGAAGTCGTTGGGTACGACGGTCCGGTCACGATTCCAGATCGTCGCGTTGTTGTCGCACTCACGCTGGAGCGCTCCGGCGATCTCCACGGGCTGGACCTCGGACTTGAACACCTTGGCGAAGGTGCCGTTGACCAGACCTTCGAGACGCTGCTCGAACTTCTTCAGGACTCCCATGGGGCACCTCCTCCGTAGCCTGCTTCGTCCTGCATCCCGCGGGGCGGGCACTGCCTTACCTGGTACTGCTTACTGATCGTATCCACGCGCCGGTCAATCGGCTGGTTCCCCCTGTCGGCCCTGTCGACGGGTGTCGACGCCCTCGAAGTTCCCTTCCGAGCTCCGCTTCGAACTCCTCAGGGACACAGTCTTGCCATGGATCGTAGAGGCGGCCGCAAACCAGTGTCCCGCACCTGACTGTGGAGCCCGACCGGCTCCTGGGGAGATGAGTGGTACCGGTACGAGGTTGATACGTGAACAGGTACTGGTTGATACGGAGCGGACGGCGCCGTGGGTTGGCCGGTGGGCGGGGGCGGATGCCGACTGTGCTGGTGGGCGGCGACATGGCCGCTGCATGGCCGCTGCACGGCGGCTGCCTGGGGATAAGGGATGTGAACCCACCCTGGCCGCCGTGCTAATGTTCTGGGTGTCGGAAGGCGCCAAGCCCCAAGGGGCAGAGGCCGGAAGACACACCCAATGCGCGGGTGGCGGAATAGGCAGACGCGCTGGATTCAGGTTCCAGTGCCCGCAAGGGCGTGGGGGTTCAACTCCCCCCTCGCGCACGCTCGAAGAGGGGGGGGGCGGGGGGGGAAGGAACAACAACGATCAGAAGAGGAGGTTCGGCGCGAGACACCACACGGTTCAAGGCCCCACAACA
>NZ_JBHYJA010000008.1:126270-189060 GCF_042740355.1 Streptomyces sp. NPDC059010 | reverse complement strand
TTGATACGGCGACCACCGAGATATACACTTGCTTTGTCGTCGGCAGCGTCTGTTGTGTATAAGAGACAGACTCCCCCCCCGCGCACGCACCAACTGGCGGCATCGTATTCACGATGCCGCCTCTTCTGTTTGCTTGATGTTGCCCCCGCTGCCTTGCCCCTGTTGCGTTCGCCACGTTGTGCCGCGCTCCTGCGTCCTGGGCGCCGTGACCTGTGATGAAGCTCTCAGGTCACGGCACGGGACTCAGCCCGCCGCGAGGACCGTGGCGAGCGTCACGGCGGCCGGCAGGGCCTGGGCGAAGAGGATGCGGCGGTTGGCGGTGGCCGCGCCGTAGACACCGGCGACGACGATGCAGGACAGGAAGAAGATCTGGACGCGGTAGCCGGTCGGGTCGTCGGCGATCAGGCCCCAGACCAGGCCCGCGGCCAGGAAGCCGTTGTAGAGACCCTGGTTGGCGGCCAGCGGCGCGGTGGTGCGGGCCAGCTCCGCGTCGAAGCCGTGGAAGCGACGGCCCGGGCCGCGCTGCCACAGGAACATCTCCAGGACCAGGATGTAGACGTGCAGCAGCGCCATGAGGGCGACGAGGACGACGGAGATCAGATGCATGCGGTGATTGTGCCGGTGCGGGATTCGGGGCGGTTCGCCGGTCGGCCTTTCGGCCCGACCGGTCTTTCGGGTCCTGCCGGTCCCGTCGGCCTTTCGGCTGAGCCGCACGTCGCGAGGGCTGTGAACGGTGGCCGTTCGGCCGAGGTGGCGGGTGCCTGCTCGGCGCGAGATTGGAGCTCCCCTTCCCCAGGAGCCCACCGATGCCACCCGATTCCCTCTCCCTCGTCGCCGGAGTCCGGCCCGGCGGTCCTGCCGTCGCTCCCGTACGGCAGGAGCCCCACCGGGGCGGCCATGCGTCGTCGCGTCGGGCTCTCCGGGTTCTCCGGGCGCGCCAGGACGTGCTGTTCTGGCTCGGATGCGCGGGCTTCGCGCTGTCGCTGGCCCTGGTGACGACTCTCACCCCGCACCGGATCTGGGGCGCCTGCGCGGCCGTCGGATACGTCGTCGCGGCGGAGCTCGCCCGTCGGTCGCCGTACGCCTGGGGCCGGCGCGGTGCGGTCGCCGCGCTGATCGGGGCCGTCGTACTGCCGCTGGCGGTCATGGTCGTCATGGGTTCCGCGCAGTCGGAGGTACGTGTCGTCGAGAATTCGGGCGGTCTGCTGCTGCACTCCGGCAGCCCGTATCTGCCGCACCCGGCCGACGTCGAGGACTACAACCCGTACCTGCCCGGGATGGCGATCTTCGGGATACCGCGCGCGCTGTTCGGCGATACGCCGATGGCGGACGCCCGGGTGTGGTTCTGTGCGGCGTTCCTGGCGTCCATGCTGGTCGCCGCGCGGGGGCCGGGGCGTCGTAAGTCCCTTTGGCGGGACGGGACTTCGGGCGCAGGTGCGGCAGGCGGGGTGTTCACCGTCAACGCCGTGCTGCTTCTCGCGGCCTTCCCGGCCGTCGCGCTGCCGCTGGCCGTCGGCGGGGTCGACCTGCCGGTGATCGGGCTGATGTGCCTGGGGCTGGCGCTGGCGGGCCGGGGCGGTTCCGGCATGGCGGCCGGGCTCGCGATCGGGGCCGCGGCCGCGCTGAAGTGGACCGCCTGGCCGTTGCTGCCGGTGGGGCTGGTGCTGCTCGCGGTGACGGCGGGGCGGCGTGCGGCCGTACGGGCCGGGGTCGTCGCCGTGCTGGTGGCCGCGGTGGCCGTGGTGCCGGCGGCCTTGGCCGACCCGCACGCCTTCGTGGAGCACGTAGTGCTCTTCCCGCTCGGTGAGGGCGGGGTGCGTTCGCCGGCGGCCAGCCCGCTGCCCGGGTACTTGCTGGCCACCTACGTCCCCGGCGGTTCCGTCCTGGCCACGCTCGCCCTCGCGGCCGCCGCGGTCGGTGTGGCGGTGTCGTTGGCGATACGTCCGCCCAGGACCGTCGTCCAGGCCGCGGACCGGTTGGCGATCGGGCTGGGGCTGGCGATGTGCCTGATGCCGGCGACGCGGTTCGGATACCTGGTCTATCCGCTGGTCCTGGCCACCTGGTTCCGGCGGGCGGAGCTGGTGACGGCTGCTCGGCGGGTCGGGCGGCTGGTGAGGGCTGGAGGGTCGGTGAGGAGCGGAGGGTCGGTGAGGGCCGGAGGGCTGGTGAAGGGCCGGGCGTCGGCGATGGGCGGGGCGTCGGTGAAGGGGCTGCGGCCGGTGGGGGGAGAGCGGCCGGTGAGGGGGGAGCGGCTCGTGAAGGACGAGCGGTTGATCGGGGCCGGGCGTGGGTGAGGAGGCGGGCGTGCGTGACGGGTCGAGGGTGCGTCTCGGGGGAGTGGCCGGTCGCCGGGGCGCGGAACTGGCTCGGGTCACCGGGCTTGCGGTGCTCGGGCTGGTCGTGGCGCTGTGTCTGCCGACGGTGGGGCAGCAGTCGGCAGGGGAGTCGCCGGGGGCCTCCACGGGGGTGGCGGTGCGGGGAGTCGACGGCTCCGGGTGATGGCTCCGGCGACTCCGGCAACACCAGTGGGCTCAAGGGCTCCAGCGGCTCCGACGACTCCAAGGGCTCCAGCGGCTCCGGGTGCGGGCACGCGCGCGTAGTGCCCGGAACGATGGATCCGAGTCCTACGCGCGCGTGCGTGTGCGGTCACCGGCCGGCGGTCACTCGGCACCGGCCTCCGCTACGCCGCGAGCCGCTGGGCCAGCTGCTTCGCCTTGGCGGTGGCCTCGCCGAGCGCGCGCTCGCGGGAGGCCTCGAAGAGGGGGACCAGCTCGGCCATCTGCGGATTCGCCGGGGCCATCGTGAGCTCCGGGACGATGAAGTCGACGTCGGCGCCGAGGAAGTCGGCCAGGATCGCGGACAGGTAGTTCTGCACGTACTCGTAGCCCGCGCGCGGGGTGCCCGGCCCGTAGGCGCCGCCGCGGCTGGCGACAACGGTGACCGGGGTGCCCTTGACCGACTGGGTGTCGCCCGCGGTACGGCCCATCAGGACCACGTTGTCCAGCCAGGCCTTCAGCGTCGACGGGATCGTCAGGTTGTACATCGGGGCGCCGATCAGTACGGCGTCCGCGCGCTCCAGCTCCTCGATCAGCTGCACGCGCTCCGCGAAGGCGGCGGCCTGCTCGGGGCTGTGCGTGGCCGGATCGGAGAAACCGGCCGTGTGGGAGTGGGCGCTGATGTGCGGCACCGGGTGCGTGGCGAGGTCGCGGTGGATCATGGTGCCCTCGGGGTGCTGTTCCTGCCAGGTGCGGCGGAAGGCGTCGGTGACCGCTCGGGAGGAGGAGGCGTCGGTGGGGAAGACCGAGGAGTCGATGTGCAGCAGCGTTGCCATGGGGATCTCCAGAGGGAATGGGCGAAGCCCGCAGTAACTGAAAGTTCGTACTCGACTATGGATAACACAGGTACTTACTTTTTTTCATCCACATACGGCAAGGTAGTACGCTGAAGGCATGGCGGCTGGTGAGCAGAGTCACGACGTGGCGGAGTGCAAGCAGGTCGACGACGGCATCACCCGCGTCTTCCAACTGCTCGGAAAGCGCTGGACCGGCCCGATCGTGGCCGTCCTGACCGCGGGGCCCGCCTACTTCGTCTCCCTGCGCCGGGCGATTCCCGGCATCAGCGAGCGCATGCTCTCCGACCGGCTGACCGAGCTGGCCGCCGCGGGGCTCGTCGTGCGCGAGGTGTACGAGGGGCCGCCGCTGCGGGTCGAGTACCGGCTGACGGAGGCGGGCGCCGCGCTGGAGCCCGCGCTGAGCGAGCTGGGTACGTGGGCGAAGAAGTATCTGTGCGACGGGGAGCGCCCCGGGGGTTGCTGAGGCGGGTGCGTCCGGTGCGCGGTGGGCCGCTGCGCTTGGTGCGCGCTCAGTGCGCCGGCCGGTCCTTCGGCCGGTCTTCGGCCGATCCTTCGGGCGGTGCCTCCGCCGGTGCTCCGTGCGGGATTTCCACAGCCGCGGAGTTGTCCACAGGGTCTGACGAGTTCCGGCCACCGGTTGTAACGTCGACACGAGTTGATGTTCGTGTGCGAGCGGGGGAGGCGGTCGGTATGGCCGAGGTCGGTGCGGAGGGTACGGCGCAGGCCGCTGCGGTGGTGGCGCAGGCACCGGAGTCCGGGGCGCGGTCGCGGTCCGTGGCGCGTCGGCTGCCCCGGGTGGGCGGCTTCGCCGAGTGGCCCGGCGGCGGGTCGCCCAAGGAGGAGGGCAAGGAGCTGCGCAGGGGCGTCCCGCGCGGTGAGCACGCGATCCTCGATCTCGACGCCGCCCGGCCCGACGCGGTGGCCGCCGTGGAGCAGTCCAACCAGGGCCGGCTCCCCGAGCTCACGCCGATCAGGGTCGGCCGGATGGCGGCGACGCCCTTCGCGTTCCTGCGCGGCTCGGCGGGGCTGATGGCGTACGACCTCGCCCGCACCCCCATGACCCGGATCCGCGCCCAGATCTGCGGTGACGCGCACGCGGGGAACTTCGGTCTGTACGCCGACGCACGCGGTGGCCTGGTCATCGACCTGAACGACTTCGACGAGACGCTGTACGGCCCCTGGGAGTGGGACCTCAAGCGGCTCGCCGCCTCGCTGGTGCTCGCGGGCCGGGAGTCGGGCGCGGACGAGGACAAGTGCCGCAAGGCGGCTCACGACACGGTCGGTGCCTACCGGCGCACCATGCGGCTGCTGGCCAAGCTCCCGGTGCTGGACGCGTGGAACGCGATCGCGGACGAGGAGCTCGTCTCCCACACCGACGCCCATGACCTGCTCGGCACGCTGGAGCGGGTCGCGGAGAAGGCGCGGGCCAACACCAGCGGTCGCTTCGCGGCGAAGTCGACGGAGCCGACCGAGGACGGTGGCCGCCGGTTCGTCGACGCCCCTCCGGTACTGCGCCGGGTCCCGGACGAGGAGGCGGCGGCGGTCGCGGCCTCGCTGGAGAGCTACGTCACCACGCTCTCCGAGGACCGCCACCCCCTGCTCTCCCGTCACGCGGTGCACGACGTGGCGTTCCGCGTGGTGGGCACGGGCAGCGTGGGCACCCGTTCGTACGTCGTGCTGCTCCTGGACCACCGGGGCGAGTCGCTGGTCCTCCAGGTGAAGGAGGCCCGGTCCTCGGTCCTCGTCCCGCACCTGGTGACGGCCGGCTTCGAGGCGCCCGAGGCGGACCACGAGGGGCGGCGCGTGGTCCTCGGCCAGAAGCGGATGCAGGTGGTCAGCGACATCCTGCTCGGCTGGACGACGGTCGACGGGCTCCCCTTCCAGGTGCGCCAGTTCCGCAACCGCAAGGGCAGCGTGGACCCGGCCGAACTGGCCGCCGACCAGATAGACGACTACGCCCGTATGACCGGCGCCCTGCTGGCCCGCGCCCACTCCCACAGCGCCGACCCCCGACTGATCTCCGGCTACTGCGGCAAGAACGAGGAGCTGGACGAGGCGATCGCCACGTTCGCCGTCAACTACGCCGACCGCACGGAGGCGGACCACGCGGCACTGGTGGGAGCGGTGAAGGCGGGGCGGATCGCCGCGGAGACGGGAGTGTGAGGGGCGGCGGCCGCTTGCGCTTCGCGCGGGATCGGTGAGGTACGGCGTTCTTGGGCGGGCTGGGTTCGTGAGTCGGCCATGACGTCAGTGCGAGGCTCGCGGTAGTGGTGTGTACGAAGGGCAGGTCAGGGCGTGGCCTACGCTGGTCGGGTGACGACGCCCGAAGCTGAGCAGTCCCAGGCCGAGCCCGCTGGTGCGGGGACGCGGGGTGGTGCCGAGGTGCCCGCCGCTGGAGCCGAGCAGGGTGGTGAGGCACAGGTGACGGCCGAGGGTGACGGTCGGCCCGAGGAGCGGCTGGAGCGGGCCGTGCGGGCCGCCGAGCAGGCGTTGATCGAGTACGAGATCGCGGTGGAGACCTTCCGCGTCGAGGTGGAGAACTTCTCCCGGCTGCACCACCAGAAGCTCGGCCCGATGTACGCCCGCCTCGATGAGCTGGACGCCCGGATCGCCGAGGCCACGGCCGCCCGCACCGGCGACCCCGAGGACATCCGCAAGGCCGACGAGGCACGCGCCCGTGTGCTGCCGATGCCCGGCGTCGAGGAGCTGTTCCACGGCTGGATGGACGGCGGCGGGCTGTTCCCGGAGGCCGCGGCGATGCTCACGGAGCAGCCGGTACAGCCGCCCCAGCGGGTGCGCCCCAGCGACGAGGCCCGCAAGCTCTACCGCGAGCTGGCCCGCAAGGCCCACCCCGACCTCGCCCAGGAAGAGGCCGAGCGTTCCCGGCGCGAGGAGTTCATCACCCGCGTCAACGCCGCCTACGCCCGAGGCGACGAGGCGTTGCTGCGTGAGCTGGCCGAGGAGTGGGCCGCGGGGCCCGTCCCCAAGGATCAGGGTCCGACCCCTGCCGAGGAGCTCTACGCCCGCCTCGAATGGCTCGCCCAGCGCAAGGAGATGCTCGCCCTGGTCGCGAAGGAGCTGGAGGAGAGCGCGATCGGCGCGATGCTCCGCATTGCCCCCGACGACCCGGACCGCCTTCTGGAGGAGATCGCGGAGCAGCTCCTGGCCCAGGTCGCGGAGCGGGAAGCGGCACTCGCGGCACTGCTCGGCTAGGGGAGCGCCGCGTGGGTGCGGCAAGCCACAACGAAACCCGCAGCCCCCTGTTTCACGGCCGTACCCTCCCCGATGGGCGCCGAAAACAGCCCCCGCACCCGTCAGGTAGCGTCGGAGTCATGAACTTCGGATCTGCCGTGCCCACGGTCGAGGTCACCGACCTCAAGGACGACGACTTCCTCCTGGACGTCCGCGAGGACGACGAATGGCAGGCGGGCCACGCCGAAGGCGCCCTGCACATCCCCATCAGCGAGTTCGTGGCCCGCTACGGCGAGCTGACCGAAGCCGCCCCGCAGGACGGCCGCGTCCATGTGATCTGTCGCTCCGGCGGCCGGTCGGCGCAGGTCACGATGTACCTGGTCCAGCAGGGCATCGACGCCGTGAACGTGGATGGCGGCATGCAGGTGTGGGCGGCGGCCGGACGCCCCGTGACGACGGACGAGGGCAAGCAGGGGTTCGTGCTGTAGCGCGCCCGGCGCCGACGCGACTCCACCGTCGCGACCTCACCGCCGCTACCCCAGCAGCGCGACCTCACCGCCGCCCTACCCCAGCGGATGCGCCGCCAGCAGCTCCCCCAGTGCCTCTTCGTGGGCCGCCGCCGGGCCGAGTGCCAGTTCCAGGTGCTTGGCCCAGGCGTGGTACCGGTGCAGCGAGTAGTCGACGTCGGCGCCGAAGCCGCCGTGCAGATGCTGGGCCGTCTGCACGATCCGCCGGACGCCCTCCGAGGCCCAGATCTTGGCGACGGCGACGTCTCCGGAGGCGGGCAGTGCGCCCCGCGTCCCCGAGGTGATCCGCCAGGAGGCCTGCCACAGGGTGGCCTCCATCGCGCGCAGGTCGATGTAGCGGTCGGCGGACTGCACGGCGACCGCCTGGAACGTGGCGATGGGATGCCCGAACTGCTCCCGCTTGCTCGCGTACTCCGAGGTCATCCCCAGCACCCGCTCGCCCAGCCCGAGCGCCAGCGCACACGTCCCGATGGCGAGCAGCTCCCGCAGCCACTCCCACGCCCCCTCCGCCTCGATGACGTCCCGCGCCGCCAGCCGCACCGACTCCAGCCGCAGCTCCCCCAGCCGCTCCCCGCTGGTCGAGAACTGCTCGGCGAGCGAGACCCCCTCCACGCGCCCGTCCACGCCCCCCTCCACGCCGCGCGCCACCAGCGCGAGGACGGTCCGGTCGGCGGCCGTACGGGCCGGCACGACGACGAGATCGGCGTCGTACGCCCAGGGCACCATGGTCTGCACCCCGTCCAGCACCCACCCGGAGCCGTCCTGCCGGGCGGTCACCGCGAGCTCGGCCGGGTCGTGGCCGGTGCGGCCGTGCGCGGCGACCGTCAGCACGACCTCCCCGCGTCCCGCCCGCGCGAGCAGCCCGGCCTTCAGCTCGGGGCCGCCGTAGGCCTGGACGGCCGCGATCGCCGCGCTGCTCTCCAGCAGCGGCACCCGGGCCAGTACCTTCGCCGACTCGCGCAGCACCAGGCACAGCGCGACGGCGTCGAGGCCTGCACCGCCGTACTCCTCAGCGAGGAGCAGGCTCAGCAGGTCCGCGTCCGCGAGCCGGCCCCACAGCGGGCGGTCGAAGTCGTCGGCGACGGCGCCCGGGGTGAGCGCCGGAGAGGGCACGGCGTCCGGCGCGACCCCGGCGAACACCCCGCGCGCCGCCTCGGCCGCCGCCTGCTGCTCCTCGGTGAAGGTGAAGTCCACGGTCCCTGCCCTTCCACACGCACGGCGATCTGACGGAATCGATCCGACGGTTCGATCTGACGGTGCGTCAAGATAGAACAGGTTCTAGAAGAAGGGAATGCTCCGGGTAAGACGCTCTTACCGCTTCTTGAGACCCCCGTATGGTGTGGGGAAACGGCGGCCCGACAGGGGCTGTGCCCGGCGGGTGTGCCTGAGTACCGTTCCCGGCGAGCGCCCGGAGCAGACGGACCGGAATCGGGGAACGAAACGGAAATGGCAGACGCGCACGCCGCAGGCTCGGCCGCCCGGCACGGGCCCGACGAGGAGCCGCAGGCCGACCCGCCCGCGCCGCCGTCCCCCGAACCCCGCATCGGCGTGGCCGCCCTCTCCCTGCGCTACCAGATCGGTGCCGCCCTCGCCCTCGCGGTCGTCGCGATCGCCGTCTGTGTCCACATCGGCATGGTCTTTCTGCACGTCGCCCCGCCGAACACGGTCACCAAGCAGCACGGCAAGGCGATCGACGACTGGATATACCCGGAGTTCGAACAGAACTGGAAGCTGTTCGCCCCCAACCCGCTGCAGCAGAACATCGCGGTGCAGGTCCGCGCCGAGGTCGCCACCGGCGACGGCGGCACCCGCACCACCGGCTGGTACGACCTGTCCGCCCAGGACGGCCGGGCCATCGACGGCAATCTGCTGCCCAGCCACACCCAGCAGAACGAGCTGCGCCGGGCCTGGGACTTCTTCCTCGCCACGCACGACACCCAGAACCGTCCGGTGGGACTGCGCGGCGCCCTGTCCGAGACATATCTGCGGCACATAGTGGAGCTGCGCCTCGACCGCGCGGACGCGGCCGGTGCGGGCGGCGTCGTCGAACGCGTCCAGGTCCGCTCCCGCACCACCAATGTGCGCCCCCCGAAGTGGAGCGACGAGCAGGTCTCGGACAAGCCGACCTACCGCGTGCTGCCCTGGTGGTGGGTCCCGAAGGACGGGGCCGACGCCGCGGCGGCGACCCAGGAGGTCGCCCGGTGAACCGCTTCGCCCTCGCGATCTCCTCCGCCATCGCCCGCGTCACCGAGTCCGCCCTCGGCCCGTACCAGACGGCCGTGATCCGCATCGGCTTCGCCGCGACCTGGCTGCTGTTCCTGCTGCGTGAGTTTCCCCACCGCCAGGAGATGTACGGCCCCGACGGCCCCTGGGACTTCGACCTCGCCCAGCAGCTGATCGGGACGAACGGCTCCTTCACCGCCCTGATCTGGTCGAGCGGCGGCTTCTGGTTCGAGACCGTCTACGTCTTCGCCGTCCTGACCAGCGTTCTGCTGCTGCTCGGCTGGCGCACCCGGACGATGTCCGTGCTGTTCATGGTCGGCGTGCTCTCCCTGCAGAACCGCTCCATCTTCATGGGCGACGGCGGCGACAACGTCCTGCACCTGATGTGCGTCTACCTCGTCTTCACACGCTGCGGCCAGGTCTGGTCGCTGGACGAGCGCCGGGCCCGGCGCAGCAGCGCGGCACACGCGCGTGGCGAGCGGATCGCGCCGGACCGGATGGGCCCGGCGCTGTGGAGCGTGCTCGGGTTCGTGCTGGTCGCGGTGACCGCGGCCGGCCGTCTGGACGGCGACCTCACCGTGCCGCTGATCCTGTGGCTCGTCTGGCTGTCGCTGGGCGTGTGGTGGATCGTCGGCCGCCGGGCGCGCACGGCCGAGCCCCGGATCCTCCTCGACGTCATCGGCAACATCGTGCACAACGGCGCCCTGCTGGTGATCATGGCCGAGGCGTGCCTGATCTACGCGACCGCCGGCTGGTACAAGATCCAGGGTTCCCGCTGGCAGGACGGCACCGCCGTCTACTACCCGCTGCATCTCGACTACTTCTCCCCCTGGCCCGCCCTCGCCGACCTGCTGTCCTCCAGCGGCGCGATGGTCATGCTGATCACCTACGGCACGGTCCTCGTGCAGGTCGCCTTCCCGTTCACGCTGTTCAACCGGCGGGTCAAGAACGTGCTCCTCGCCGCGATGATCACCGAGCACGCGGTGATCGCGGTCGTCCTGGGCCTGCCGTTCTTCTCCCTCGCCATGATCGCGGCGGACGCGGTCTTCCTGCCGACGACGTTCCTGCGCCGCCTGGGCGGCTGGGCGGCACGCGCGCGTGAACGCCTGTCGCGCCTGGCCCGGCGCGGCGACGACCCCGCGGCGCCTACCGGACCGCGCGCCCCGGAGAACCCCGAGCACGCGCACGTAGGCTTCCCGGCATGACCGTGACCTCCTGGAACCGGCTCGCCGGGACCTCCGTACTGCTCGACGGCTTCCACGCCCTCAAGCACGCCGTCCGCTTCGGCGCCGAGGTCCCGTTGGCGGTGGCCGTGGACCGGGAGGCGGCGCTGGCCCTCGCCGACGAGCTGGCGCCGGACGTGCGGGAGCCGCTGGACGCGCTGCTGACCGAGGTCCCGGAGTCGACGTACACGTCCCTGGTGCCGCGCCCGCACCCCACGGCGGTAGCCGCCCTGGCGGTACGTCCGTCCCGCACGGCCAACCTCGCAAAGCTGGCCCACACCCCGCGCACCGCCCCGGTCGTGGTCCTCGACAACCCCCGCAACCTCGGCAACGCGGGCGCCGTGATCCGCCTGGCCGCCGGCTTCGGCGCGACCGGCGTGGTCACCACCGGCACGCTCGACCCCTGGCATCCGACGGTCGTACGCGGCGGAGCGGGACTGCACTTCGCGACGGCCGTGGAGCGGCTGGACGTGGCCGAGCTGCCGCCGGGACCGCTCTTCGCGCTGGACCCGGAGGGCGACGACATCCGGGGCGTGAAGCTCCCGGACGACGCCGTCCTCGCCTTCGGGTCGGAGCGAAGCGGCCTGTCGGCCGAACTACGCGCGCGTGCCGACCATTTGGTGGCCTTGCCGATGCGCCCCCAGGTCTCCAGCTACAACCTCGCCACCAGCGTGGCGATGACGCTGTACCACTGGAGCGCCGGGTCGGGCAGCGCCCCTTGAGTTCTCAGGCCTCCCGACGCACCTCGACGACCCGGAACCGGTTGGCCACGAACGCCCCGTCGCACAGTGCCGAGTTGGCCGCAGGGTTGCCGCCCGACCCGTGGAAGTCGGAGAACGCGGCCGTCTGATTGACGTACACCCCGCCCGTGAGGTTGAGCGACAGCTGGGCGGCCTCCTCCAGGCAGACCTCCTGGATCGCCGCCTCGACCTCGTCGTCGGTCGTGTACGCGCCGACGGTCATCGCGCCCTTCTCCCGCACGGTCCGCCGCAGCAACTCCACCGCCTCCGCCGCCGAGTCGACCGCGACGGCGAACGACACCGGCCCGAAGCACTCGCTCATGTACGCGGCCTCGTCGTCCGGCTTGGCCCCGTCCAGCTTCACGATCACCGGCGTACGCACGACCGCGTCCGGGAACTCCGGGTTCGCGATCTCGCGGGAGGAGAGGGCGACTTCGCCCAGCCCGGCGGCGGCCTCCAGCCGTGCCTTCACGTCCGGGTTGACGATCGCGCCGAGCAGCGCGTTCGCGCGGGCGTCGTCGCCGAGGAGGCCGTCGACCGAGCGGGCGAGGTCGGCGACGACCTCGTCGAAGGTCTTGGGGCCCTCATCGGTACGGATGCCGTCGCGGGGGATGAGCAGGTTCTGCGGGGTGGTGCACATCTGGCCGCTGTACAGGGACAGCGAGAAGGCCAGGTTGGACAGCATCCCCTTGTAGGTGTCGGTGGAGTCGACGATCACCGTGTTGACGCCGGCCTTCTCCGTGTAGACCTGCGCCTGGCGGGCGTTGGCCTCCAGCCAGTCGCCGAACACGGTCGAGCCGGTGTAGTCGATGATCCGGATCTCGGGGCGGGTGGCCAGGGTCTTCGCGATGCCCTCGCCGGGCCGCTCGGCGGCCAGCGCGACCAGGTTCGGGTCGAAGCCCGCCTCGGCCAGCACCTGCCGCGCGACCTGCACGGTGAGCGCGAGCGGGAGCACCGCGCGCGGGTGCGGCTTCACGAGCACTGCGTTGCCGGTGGCCAGGGAGGCGAACAGGCCGGGGTAGCCGTTCCAGGTCGGGAAGGTGTTGCAACCGATGACCATGGCGACACCGCGCGGGACCGGCGTGAACTGCTTGTTGAGCGCGAGCGGGTCGCGCTTGCCCTGCGGCTTGGTCCACTCCGCCGTGTCGGGGGTGCGGACCTGCTCGACATACGCGTACGCCACCGCCTCCAGGCCGCGGTCCTGCGCGTGCGGGCCGCCCGCCTGGAACGCCATCATGAAGGCCTGGCCGGAGGTGTGCATGACCGCGTGCGCGAACTCGTGCGTCCGGTCGCTGATCCGCTTGAGGATCTCCACGCAGACCACCGCGCGCATCTCCGCGCCCGCGTCCCGCCACTGACGCATGCCCGCCCTCATGGCCGGCAGCAGGACATCGACATCGGCGTGCGGGTACTCGACGCCCAGCTCGATGCCGTACGGGGAGACCTCGCCGGTCACCCAGCCGTCGGTGCCGGCCTGGCCGAGGTCGAGGCGGGTGCCCAGGAGGGCATCGAAGGCGGCCTTGCCCGCAGCCGCGTCCAGGCTGCCGTTCTCGCCGTAGGCCTTGGGGTGCTCGGGGTGCGGTGACCAGTACGCGCGGGTGCGGATCGCTTCCAGCGCCTGGTCGAGGGTGGGCCGGTGCTTGGCGATCAGCTCGTGGGCGGTCAGTTCGGCGGCCATGCGGGACCAACTCCTCGTTTCCTGAGCTCCTCGTCGAGCTCATGACCTGGGCACAGACATGGGCAGGAACAGCCAGACAGAGTTAGAGTAACCGAACGATCGGTCGGGACAAGGGGGTCCGCCGCATCTGTGGAAAACCCCGTGCGGGAGGATCGCGCACATGACAGCAATCGACCTCAGCAGCCCCGTGGCCGTCGTCGGCACCGGCACCATGGGCCAGGGCATCGCCCAGGTCGCATTGGTCGCCGGCCATCCCGTACGGCTGTACGACACTGTGCCCGGACGGGCCCAGGACGCGGCCGACGCGATCGGCGCGCGCCTCGACCGGCTCGTCGAGAAGGACCGCCTCACCGCCGCCGACCGCGACGCGGCCCGCGCGCGGCTGCGCCCCGCCGAGGCGCTCGCCGACCTCGCGGACTGCGCGCTGGTCGTCGAGGCCGTCCTGGAGCGGCTCGACGTCAAGCAGGAGCTGTTCCGCGAGCTGGAGGGCGTCGTCGGCGAGGACTGCCTGCTCGCCACCAACACCTCGTCCCTGTCGGTCACGGCGATCGGCGGCGCCCTCGCCAACCCGGGCCGCCTCGTCGGACTGCACTTCTTCAACCCCGCGCCGCTGCTGCCGCTGGTCGAGGTCGTCTCCGGGTTCGCCACCGACGTCACGTCGGCCACGCGCGCGTACGAGACGGCACGCGCCTGGGGAAAGACGCCGGTCGCCTGCGCCGACACTCCCGGTTTCATCGTCAACCGCATCGCCCGGCCCTTCTACGCCGAGGCCTTCGCGGTCTACGAGGCGCAGGGCGCCGACCCGGCCACCATCGACGCCGTGCTGCGTGAGTGCGGCGGCTTCAGGATGGGCGCGTTCGAGCTCACCGACCTCATCGGGCAGGACGTCAACGAGTCCGTCACGCACTCCGTATGGCAGTCGTTCTTCCAGGACGTGCGCTTCGCGCCCTCGCTCGCCCAGCGTCGCCTGGTCGAGTCGGGCCGGCTCGGCCGCAAGAGCGGGCACGGGTGGTACGACTACGCAGCGGACGCCGAGTCCGCCGAGCCGCACACCGCGGAGAAGGCCGCGCAGCCCGCCTATGTCGTCGCCGAGGGCGATCTGGGCCCGGCTTCCGAACTGCTCGCGCTGATCCGCGAGGCGGGCATCCCGGTGCGCGAGGAGGACGAGGACCACGGCACCCGCCTGGTGCTGCCCAGCGGAGGCCAGCTGGCGCTCGCCGACGGCCAGACGTCGGTGGAGTTCCGCGACGTCGTCTACTTCGACCTCGCCCTCGACTACCGTCGGGCCACCCGGATCGCCCTGTCCGCCTCCCAGGACACCTCGCCGGGGACCCTCACCGAGGCCATCGGCCTCTTCCAGGCGCTCGGCAAGGACGTCAGCGTCATCGGCGACATCCCCGGCATGATCGTCGCCCGCACGGTCGCCCGGGTCGTCGACCTCGCGCACGACGCCGTGGCCAAGGGCGTGGCCACCGAGGAGGACATCGACACCGCGATGCGCCTGGGCGTGAACTACCCGCTCGGCCCCTTCGAGTGGAGCCGCAGGCTCGGCCGCAACTGGGCGTACGCCCTCCTCGACGACCTGCATCTGCGCGACCCCTCCGGGCGGTACGCGCCGTCCCTCGCGCTGTACCGCCACGCGTACGCCTCCGACAAGCGCGAGGGCAGCACCTCATGACCCGGAAGGGCACCCCATGACCACCGCCAAGCGCGACACGTACACGCCGGAGACGCTGCTCTCCGTCGCCGTGCAGGTCTTCAACGAGCGCGGCTACGACGGCACCTCCATGGAGCACCTCTCCAAGGCGGCCGGCATCTCCAAGTCGTCGATCTACCACCACGTCGCGGGCAAGGAGGAGCTGCTGCAGCGCGCCGTCAGCCGTGCCCTCGACGGCCTCTTCGGGATCCTCGGCGAGGAGCACGCGCGCGTGGGGCACGCCGCCGACCGCCTGGAGTACGTCGTACGGCGCATGGTCGAGGTGCTCATATCCGACCTGCCCTACGTGACGCTGCTGCTGCGCGTGCGCGGCAACACCGACACCGAGCGGTGGGCCCTGGAACGGCGCCGCGACTTCGACCACCGGGTCGCCGAGCTGCTCAAGGCGGCCGCGGCCGACGGGGAGGTGCGCGCCGACGTGGAGGTGCGGCTGGCGACCCGGCTCGTCTTCGGGATGATCAACTCGATCGTGGAGTGGTACCGCCCGGACGGTCGCGGCATGAACGAACGCGAGGTCGCCGACACCGTGGTGCGACTGGTCTTCGGGGGACTGCGGCAGGAGGGCTGACCACGTCTTCCGCGGCGGCCGGCTGACCATGTCCTGGGCGGCGGCCGGCTGAGTACGCGCGCGTGGCCGGTGAGTACGCCGCCGATGCGCTCAGCCCTGCGGCTCCAGGTCCTCCTCCTCGAACACCAGCAACGTGCGCGTGCTGAGCACTTCCGGGATCGCCTGGAGGCGGGTGAGGACCAGCTCGCGCAGCGCGCGGTTGTCGGGTGTGTGCACCAGGAGCAGGACGTCGAAGTCGCCGCCCACCAGGGCGATGTGGGAGGCGCCGGGCAACTGGCGCAGCTGTTCGCGGACCGTGCGCCAGGAGTTCTGGACGATCTTCAGCGTGATGTACGCCGAGGTGCCGTGGCCCGCGCGCTCGTGGTTGACGCGGGCGCCGAAGCCACGGATGACGCCGTCCTCGATGAGGCGGTTGATGCGGGCGTAGGCGTTGGCGCGCGAGACATGGACCCGCTCGGCGACCGACCGTATCGACGCGCGGCCGTCGGCCTGGAGCATCTGCAGGATGTCCTGATCGATGGCGTCGAGCGGACGCGGCGGCGGCAGGGGGGCTCCGCCGTCCTGGCTCTCGGCCATTTGTTCAGGAGCCATGTCCCCCCACCTTCCTCCCGTGGACGTACTGCGTTCATTGGAGGCTGTGGAGAACCGTTTGTCCACAGCCTGAGGGGGCCTGTAGCCAAAATGTGCCGACGACCGAACAATCGGTAGGTGAGGCGCCTCACAGTCGACGCGCCTCCCGTAGCCACTCCCACGAGGAGGTGCCGTCATGACGGTCATGGAGCAGCGGGGCGCGTATCGGCCATCGCCGCCGCCCGCCTGGCAGCCCCGTATGGACCCCGCGCCGCTGCTGCCCGACGCCGAGCCGTACCGCGTCCTCGGCACGGAGGCGGCCGCGAAGGCCGACCCCGGCCTGCTGCGCCGGCTGTACGCCGAGCTGGTGCGGGGCCGTCGGTACAACGCGCAGGCGACCGCGCTCACGAAGCAGGGCCGCCTCGCGGTGTATCCGTCCAGCACCGGCCAGGAGGCCTGCGAGGTCGCCGCCGCGCTCGCCCTTGAGGAGCGCGACTGGCTCTTCCCGAGCTACCGCGACACCCTCGCCGCCGTCGCCCGCGGCGTGGACCCCGTCGAGGCGCTGACCCTGCTGCGCGGTGACTGGCACACCGGCTACGACCCGCGCGAGCACCGCGTGGCCCCCCTGTGCACGCCGCTCGCCACCCAGCTTCCGCACGCCGTCGGCCTCGCCCACGCCGCCCGCCTCAAGGGCGACGACGTGGTCGCGCTCGCCATGGTCGGCGACGGCGGCACCAGCGAGGGTGACTTCCACGAGGCGCTGAACTTCGCCGCCGTATGGCAGGCGCCGGTCGTCTTCCTGGTCCAGAACAACGGCTTCGCGATCTCCGTCCCGCTCGCCAAGCAGACCGCGGCCCCGTCGCTGGCCCACAAGGCCGTCGGCTACGGCATGCCCGGCCGCCTGGTCGACGGCAACGACGCGGTCGCGGTGCACGAGGTGATCGGCGACGCCGTACGGCACGCGCGTGCGGGCGGCGGTCCCACGCTGATCGAGGCGATCACCTACCGCATCGACGCCCACACCAACGCCGACGACGCGACCCGCTACCGCGGTGACACCGAGGTGGAGACCTGGCGCGGGCACGACCCGATCGCCCTCCTGGAGCACGAGCTGACCGAGCGCGGCCTGCTCGACGAGGACGCCAAGCAGGCCGCGCGGGACGCCGCCGAAGCGATGGCCGCCGACCTGCGCGAACGCATGAACCAGGACCCGGCGCTCGACCCGATGGACCTGTTCACGCACGCCTACGCCGAGCCCACCCCGCAACTGCGCGAACAGCAGGCCCAGTTGCAGGCGGAGCTGCACGCCGAGTCGGAAGGCCCGCACCGATGACCACCGTCGCCGTCAAGCCGGCCACCATGGCGCAGGCCCTCACGCGCGCGATGCGCGACGCCATGGCCGCCGACCCCACCGTGCATGTCATGGGGGAGGACGTCGGCACCCTCGGCGGTGTCTTCCGCGTCACCGACGGGCTCGCCAAGGAGTTCGGCGAGGACCGCTGCACGGACACGCCGCTGGCCGAGGCGGGCATCCTCGGCACCGCCGTCGGCATGGCCATGTACGGCCTGCGCCCGGTCGTGGAGATGCAGTTCGACGCGTTCGCCTACCCGGCGTTCGAACAGCTCATCTCGCACGTCTCACGCATGCGCAACCGCACCCGCGGCAAGATGCCGCTGCCCATCACCGTGCGCGTGCCCTACGGCGGCGGCATCGGCGGCGTCGAGCACCACAGCGACTCCTCCGAGGCGTACTACATCGCGACCCCGGGGCTCCATGTCGTCACGCCCGCGACCGTCGCGGACGCCTACGGGCTGCTGCGCGCCGCCATCGCCTCCGACGACCCGGTCGTCTTCCTGGAACCCAAGCGGCTGTACTGGTCGAAGGACTCCTGGAACCCGGAGGACCCGCAGAGCGTTGAACCGATTGGCCGCGCGGTGGTGCGGCGCTCGGGGAGGAGCGCCACGCTCATCACGTACGGACCGTCCGTGCCCGTCTGCCTCGAAGCCGCCGAGGCGGCCCGGGAGGAGGGGTGGGACCTGGAAGTCGTCGACCTGCGCTCGCTGGTGCCGTTCGACGACGAGACGGTCGCCGCCTCGGTACGGCGGACCGGACGGGCGGTCGTCGTACACGAGTCGGGCGGGTTCGGCGGACCGGGAGGGGAGATCGCGGCCCGGGTCACGGAGCGCTGCTTCCACCATCTGGAGGCGCCGGTGCTGCGCGTGGCCGGGTTCGACATCCCCTATCCGCCGCCGATGCTGGAGCGTCACCACCTGCCCGGCGTGGACCGGATCCTGGACGCCGTGGGGCGTCTGCAGTGGGAGGCGGAGAGCTGATGGCCCAGGTGCTGGAGTTCAGGCTGCCGGATCTCGGCGAGGGCCTGACCGAGGCGGAGATCGTCCGCTGGCTGGTGGAGGTCGGTGACGTCGTCGCCGTCGACCAGCCGGTCGTCGAGGTGGAGACGGCCAAGGCGATGGTCGACATCCCCTGCCCCTACGCCGGTGTGGTCACGGCCCGCTTCGGCGAGGAGGGCACCGAACTGCCCGTCGGGGCGCCGCTGGTGACCGTGGCGGTGGGCGCGTCGGCCTCCGACGGCGAGACCGAGGGCTCGGGGAACGTGCTGGTGGGGTACGGCACCTCCGAGGCACCGGCACGGCGCCGCAGGGTGCGGCCGGCCGCACCGACGCCGCCCGCCGCTGCGACGCCGCCGGTGGCGAACGGCGCCGTCGCGCGTGAGGTCACGCCGCCCGCCGAGAGCGTGGCGCGGCCGGTCGGGACCGGGGCGGGGCACGGCACGACCGGTCATGACACCACCGCTCAGGCCCCCGCCGTCCACGGACGTGGCACGGCACCGGCTGACGAGGAGACCCGTAGCGACGGTCCCGTGCCCGTGATCTCCCCGCTCGTGCGCCGCCTCGCCCGCGAGAACGGCCTCGATCTGCGGGAGCTGCACGGTTCCGGGCCGGACGGGCTCATCCTGCGGGCCGACGTCGAGTACGCCCTGCGGGCCGCCGAGGTGCACGGCCGCGGAGCGCAGCCGACGGCCGAGCCGCACACCCGTGTGACGCCGACGACCCCGGCGCCCGCGCAGGCCCCCGCCCGCTCCTCCGCGCCCCCCGCCGGCATCCGCGTCCCCCTCAAGGGCATCCGCGGCGCCGTCGCCGACAAGCTCTCCCGCAGCCGGCGGGAGATCCCGGACGCGACCTGCTGGGTGGACGCCGACGCCACGGAGCTCATGCGGGCGCGCACGGCGATGAACGCCGCCGGTGGACCGAAGATCTCCCTTCTCGCCCTGCTGGCCCGTATCTGCACCGCCGCCCTGGCCCGGTTCCCCGAGCTCAACTCCATGGTCGACATGGAGGCCAGGGAGATCGTCCAGCTCGACCATGTGCACCTCGGATTCGCCGCGCAGACCGAGCGAGGGCTCGTGGTGCCGGTCGTCCGGGACGCACACGCGCGGGACGCGGAATCGCTGACCGCGGAGTTCGCCCGGCTCACGGAGGCGGCCCGCACGGGCACCCTCACACCGGCGGAACTCACCGGCGGCACCTTCACGTTGAACAACTACGGCGTGTTCGGCGTCGACGGCTCCACACCGATCCTCAACCACCCCGAGGCCGCGATGCTCGGCGTCGGCCGCATCATCCCCAAGCCGTGGGTGCACGAGGGCGAGCTGGCGGTGCGCCAGGTCGTCGAGCTCTCGCTCACCTTCGACCACCGGGTCTGCGACGGCGGCACGGCAGGAGGCTTCCTGCGGTACGTGGCGGACTGCGTGGAACACCCGGCGGTGCTGCTGCGCACACTGTGACGGTGCCACGACCCGTCCCCTCCCCTGCGTTCCCTGTGATCGTGAGGGCACGCATACTCGGGGGGTGACCGCGTACGAGCCGACGGGCGCGCAGGGCGCCGCCGACACCGGGAACGACGTCGCGTACGACGCCGTCGTGCTGGCCGGCGGCGGTGCCCGGCGCCTCGGCGGTGTGGACAAGCCCGCCCTGCGCGTCGGCGGGCGTGCCCTGCTCGACCGGGTGCTCGCCGCCTGCGCCGACGCGCACACCACGGTCGTGGTCGCGGACCCCCGGCCCACCGCACGGCCGGTGCTCTGGGCGCGCGAGGACCCGCCCGGCGGTGGCCCGCTCGCCGCCCTGGACGCCGGGCTGCGGCACACCACGGCCGAGTACGTCGTCGTCCTCTCGGCCGACCTGCCGTTCCTCGACGAGGGCACGGTCCGCCGGCTGCTGACCGCCCTGCGCACCAGCGGCGCCGACGGCGCGCTGCTCACCGACGCCGACGGCCGCGACCAGCCGCTCGTCGCCGCGTACCGCGCGTCCGCGGTACGCCGCGAACTGGCCGCGCTCGCTCATGGGCAGGACGGCATCACCGGCCCTCGGGGCGCCGGCCGCGCCGGTCCTGCGGACGGTGCCCGCACCGGTTCCCCAGACGCCGCCCGCACCGCTTCTCAAGCCCCCGGTCCCCCCAGTCCCCCCGGTCTCACCGGTCTCCCCCTGCGCCGGCTGACCGGCGTGCTGGACCTCACCCGCGTCCCCGACCCCGTCGCGTCGTTCGACTGCGACACCTGGGACGACATCGCCACCGCCAGGGCACGCATCAGGGAGCATGGTCACGTGTTGGATGAATGGATTTCCGCAGTCAAGGACGAACTGGGCCTCGACCTCGACGTCGACACCAAGGTGCTGCTGGACCTCGCCCGCGACGCCGCCCACGGCGTGGCCCGGCCCGCCGCCCCGCTGACCACCTTCCTCGTCGGATACGCGGCGGCACAGGCCAAGGGCGGCGAGGGTGGCCCCGAAGCCGTCGCCGAGGCATCCCGCAAGGCCACCGCCCTCGCCCTGCGCTGGGCGGAGGAGGCGGCCGCAGCCAAACCCGACGCCGCCAAGCCCGCCGCAGCCGAGCCCGATGCCCCCGAGGCCACCCCCGACACCCGTCCGGACGCCGGATGACCGCCCGCGGCATCCAGGCGGACGAGGGCGCCGAGGACCTCGACGTCGAGGAGGTGCTCGCCCTAGTGAACGACCACACCGGCCACCACGGCCCCGGCGACCACGGCCCCGGCCACCCCAGCAGCGGCCACCACGCCTCCGGCGACCACGTGCCCGCCCCCACCCCGCACGCCCCGGGCAGCCACCCCCCGAGCCCTCACTCCCCAGACCGCCACCACAAGGCCACCCCCTGGCCCGAGGCCCGCGACATCGCCGCCCGAGCCGCCCGCAACGCCACCCGGGCCGCCGGCCGCGCCCCCGTCTCGGTCCCCCTGGACGCCGCCCTCGGCCTCACCCTGGCCGCTCCCCTCACCGCCCTCACCGACCTGCCCTCCTTCGACACCTCGGCGATGGACGGCTGGGCGGTCGCGGGCCCCGGCCCCTGGGACGTACGGGACGAGGGCGTCCTGGCCGGCCACGGCGAGTCCGAGCCGCTCACCGACGGCGAGGCCGTCCGTATCGCGACCGGTGCCCGCATCCCCCCCGACACCAACGCCGTCCTGCGCAGCGAACACGGCCGCTCGGACAGCCAGGGCCGTCTGTACGCCACCCGTGAGGTCCAGCCCGGTCAGGACATCCGCCCGCGTGGCCAGGAGTGCCGTAACGGCGACCAACTGCTGGCCGTGGGCACCGTCGTGACCCCGGCCGTGCTCGGTCTCGCCGCGGCCGCCGGATACGACACCCTCACCGCCGTACCCCGCCCCCGCGTCGAAGTCCTCGTCCTGGGCGACGAGTTGCTCACCGAGGGGCTCCCGCACGACGGCCTGATCCGGGACGCCCTCGGCCCGATGCTGCCGCCCTGGCTGCGCGCCCTCGGTGCCGAGGTCATCGGCCTGCGCCGGATCGGCGACGACGCCAAGGCCCTGTACAAGGCCCTCACCAAGTCGGACGCCGACCTCATCGTCACCACCGGCGGCACCGCGGCCGGCCCCGTCGACCATGTCCACCCCACCCTGGAGCGCATCGGCGCCGAACTCCTCGTGGACGGCGTGAAGGTGCGACCCGGCCACCCCATGCTGCTGGCCCGCACCAAGGAGGACCAGCACCTCGTCGGCCTGCCCGGCAACCCCCTCGCCGCCGTCTCCGGCCTGCTCACGCTCGCCGAACCCCTGCTGCGCACGCTCGCCGCACGCCCGGCCCCGGAGCCGTACACGCTGTCCCTGAAGGAGGCGGCGCACGGGCATCCCTACGACACCCGGCTGATCCCCGTCGTGCTGCGCGGTGACCACGCGGTGCCGTTGCACTACCACGGTCCGGCCATGCTGCGGGGCATGGCGGCGGCCGACGCCATCGCCGTCGTACCACCGGGCGGCGCACGGGCCGGTCAGGAGTCCGAGCTGCTCGATCTGCCCTGGGCGACCGCCGGCATCGAGGTGTGTTTCACGTGAAACTTCCGGGCCAGGACGCGATAGCCCGTGAGGCGGATGAGCGGGTCGCGACCTATCGGGTCAAGCTCCCCAAGAAGATCGTGGAACATCCGTTCCGCCAGGTCGCCAAGCGGGTGCTGATCGCCCTGGGGCTGCTGGTCGCGACCGCCTTGATCGTCTACGCCGATCACGACGGCTACAACGACAACTCCGACGGCGCCGTCGACCTCCTCGACGCCTTCTACTACGCGACCGTCAGCCTCTCGACCACGGGATACGGCGACATCACCCCGGTCAGTGACGCCGCCCGGCTCACCAATATCTTCGTCATCACGCCCCTGCGCGTGCTGTTCCTGATCATCCTGGTCGGCACCACGCTGGAGGTCCTCACCGAACGGACCCGCGAGGAATGGCGTCTGAATCGCTGGAGGTCCACCTTGCGTGACCACACCGTCGTCATCGGCTTCGGTACGAAGGGCCGTTCGGCGATCCAGACCGTCTGCGCGACGGGCCTGCGGAAGGACCAGGTCGTCGTGGTCGACCCGAGTTCCAAGGTCATCGAGGCGGCCGTGGCCGACGGGTACGCCGGGGTCACGGGGGACGCGACGCGCAGCGAGGTTCTGAAGCGTGCCGAGGTGCACAAGGCGCGGAAGATCATCATCGCGACCCAGCGCGACGACACCGCCGTCCTGGTCACGCTGACGGCCCGGCAGCTCAACCGCGGGGCGAAGATCGTGGCCGCGGTGCGTGAGGAGGAGAACGCCCCGCTGCTGAAGCAGTCCGGCGCCGACGCGGTCATCACCAGCGCCAGCGCGGCCGGCCGGCTGCTCGGCCTCTCCGTGCTCAGCCCCGCCGCCGGCATGGTGCTGGAGGACCTGATCCAGCAGGGCAGCGGGCTCGACATCATCGAACGGCCGGTCGTGAAGGCCGAGGTGGGCAGGAAACCGCGGCAGACGGACGACCTGGTGGTGAGCGTCCTGCGCGGGCACCGGGTGCTCGGATACGACGATCCGGCCGTCGGGACACTGGAGTTGACGGACCGGCTGATCACGATCGTACGGGCGACGCCGAGCGCCCAGGTCGCCCCGGACACCCGGCGTCTGCTGGAGGGCTGACGCCCCGCCCGACAGCCCGTTCGGCTACTTGCGGTTGTACAGCCGCATCGTGATCGGCCCGAAGACCAGCACGAACAGGCCTGCCCAGCCCAGCGACCAGGCGACCTCGTCCGCCGGCCAGTCGCCCGCCATCAACCCGCGTACGGCGGAGGACAGATGGGTGATCGGGCTGTTGTTGACGAAGGCCTGGAGCCAGCCCGGCATGGTCTTCGGGTCGACGAAGACGTTGGACAGGAAGGTCAGCGGGAAGATCACCATCATGCTGACGCCCATCACCGACTTCTCGGAGCGCAGCATCAGCCCGAACATCGTCCAGATCCACGAGAACGCGAACGAAAAGGCGACCAGCAACGCGATCCCGGCGAGCACTCCGGCCACGCCGCCGTCCGGGCGGTAGCCCAGGATGATGCCGACAGTGAGCATCACGACGGACGCGATGGTGTAGCGCAGGGCGTCGCCGAGCAGATAGCCGACCATCGTCGACGGCCGCCAGATGGGCAGCGAACGGAAGCGGTCGAAGACGCCCTTCTCGATGTCGGTGTTCACCGAGACACCGGTGTACATCGTGATCATCACGACCGACATCACGAGGATGCCCGGCAGCAGGAACTGGATGTACTCCTTCGGTGACCCGGCCAGGGCGCCCCCGAACAGGTACGTGTACATCAGCACCATCATGATCGGGAACGCGGTGACGTCGAAGAGCTGCTCCGGGACGTGCTTGATCTTGAGGATCGCCCGCCAGCCGAAGGTCAGCGAGGCCGACCAGGCACTCGGACGCGGCGGCCGCTGACCGCCGACGAGCAGCGCGGCCAGCGACTCGGCGCTGACGGGGGCGAGATCCTGGGTGTCGGTGCTCGTCGCGGTGCTCATGCCGCCACCTCGTCCTTCGGGCTCTGGGTGTCGTGTCCGGTGAGGGCGAGGAACACCTCGTCCAGGCTGGGCTGCCCCAGCGAGAAGTTGTCCACGGTGATGCCGCCGCGGGCCAGTTCGCCGAGCGCCCGGGCGGCCTGCTCGGCGGCGATGCCACTGGTCGCGGTGGAGACCCGGGCGGTCAGGGCGACCGGGTCGGGCTCCAGCTGCACCTGCGCGTCCAGGGTCCGGCGCAGCACCTCGGCCGCCTCGGGCCGCTGCTCCGCGTCCCGCAGCCGTACATGCACGGACCCGGCGCCGACCGACGCCTTCAGTTCGCCCTTCGTCCCCTCGGCGATGACCTTGCCGTGGTCGATGACGGCGATACGGGACGCCAGTTGGTCGGCTTCGTCCAGATACTGCGTGGTCAGCAGCACGGTGGTGCCCTGCGCGACGACCGCGCGGACGATGTCCCACACCTGGTTGCGGCTGCGCGGGTCGAGACCGGTCGTCGGCTCGTCGAGGAAGAGCAGGTCAGGGGTGTTGAGAATGGACGCGGCGATGTCGATACGGCGCCGCATACCGCCGGAGTAGTGCTTGACCTGCTTCCCGGCCGCCTCCGTCAGCCCGAAGGCCTCCAGGAGTTGCGCCGAACGCTCCCGCGCGGCCTGCTTGCCGTGCCCGAGGAGCCGGCCCAGCAGGACCAGGTTCTCGGTGCCGGTGAGGTCCTCGTCCACGGAGGCGTACTGGCCGGTGAGGCTGACCCGGCCGCGCACCTCGTCGGCCTCACGGACGACGTCGTGCCCGAAGACATGGGCCTCGCCGCCGTCGGGTCGCAGGAGGGTGGCGAGCATCTTCACCGTGGTGGTCTTGCCGGCGCCGTTCGGGCCGAGGACGCCGTAGACCGCACCGGCCGGAACCGCGAGGTCCACGCCGTCGACGGCCCGTGTCTCACCGAACGTCTTCACCAGGCCGGCGGTCTCGATGGCGAGACCGGACGTCGTCTGCGTGCTCATGCTTCGGGTCCTTCCGAGTGGTCCTTCCGCGTTCTTGGGCTACGCATGGAGAGACTTTTACGGTCGCGCAAACTCATCGGTCGCGCACCGGGATTTCTCACGGGACCCGCCCAAGGACCGAGCGGAAGGAGACCGGAGACCGAGGAGTAGCGTCCTGCCCATGCATGCGATCACGATTCCCGAACCTGGTGGGCCCGAGGCGCTGGTGTGGGACGAGGTCCCCGATCCCGTGCCCGGCGAGGGCGAGGTACTGGTCGAGGTGGCGGCCGGGGCCGTCAACCGCGCCGACATCCTGCAACGGCAGGGCTTCTACAACCCGCCGCCCGGCTCCTCCCCCTACCCCGGCCTGGAGTGCTCCGGCCGGATCGCCGAGATCGGCCCCGGTGTCTCCGGCTGGGCCGTCGGCGACGAGGTGTGCGCGCTGCTCGCGGGTGGCGGCTACGCCGAGAAGGTCGCCGTACCGGCCGGTCAGCTGCTGCCCGTGCCCAAGGGCATGAGCCTGACGCAGGCCGCCGCGCTGCCCGAGGTGGTCTGCACGGTCTGGTCCAACGTGTTCATGGTCTCCCACCTGCGCCCCGGCGAGACCCTGCTCGTGCACGGCGGCTCCAGCGGCATCGGCACCATGGCCATCCAGCTCGCCAAGGCCGTCGGCGCCAAGGTCGCCGTCACCGCGGGCTCCAAGGAGAAGCTGGACCGGTGTGCCGAGCTGGGCGCCGACATCCTCGTCAACTACCGGGAACAGGACTTCGTCGCCGAGGTCAGGAAGGCCACCGACGGGGCCGGAGCCGACGTCATCCTCGACAACATGGGCGCCAAGTACCTCGACCGCAACGTCCAGACCCTCGCCGTCAACGGGCGCCTCGCGATCATCGGTATGCAGGGCGGCGTCAAGGGCGAGCTCAACATCGGCGCGCTGCTGGCCAAGCGCGGCGCCATCAGCGCGACCTCGCTGCGGGCCCGTCCGCTCGCCGAGAAGGCGGCGATCGTCGCGGCCGTACGCGAGCATGTCTGGCCCCTGCTGGACGCCGGCCACGTCCGTCCGGTCGTCGACCGCGAGCTCCCGATGAACGAGGCGGCCGAGGCACACCGGGTCGTGGAGGAGAGCGGCCATGTCGGGAAGGTGCTGCTGGTCGTGCCGTAGGGGTACGGGCCGGGGGTCTGCCTGATCCGGAACACCTCAAGGCATCCGGAACACCTCACCGGAACACCTCAAGGGAAGGCCGGAAGGCACCCGCTAGCCGCGTCGCAGCCGTAGTCCGACGAAGGCCAGGCCCAGACCGAGTCCGATCAGCACCAGCCCCGCGCCGAGGGGCAGGATCTGCAGGACGGGCTCGGTGGGGTCCGCGGCGTGCGGGACGGGATGCCGTACGGAGTGGCCCGCCGGGGCGGACGGGCCGGTGGCGGCGTCCCCGGCGGGGTCGTCGGAGGCACCCGCGCTCTCGGGCGCGCTCCCGCCGTCGTCCTCGCCCTCCGCCTCGCGCGACGTCGAGCCGTCCCGTTCCTCGCCCCTCTCACGGCGGTCCCGCTCGCCCCTCTTCGCCTCCTCGTCCTCCAGCGGCCCCTTCTCACGCCCCGGCCGCTTGCGCCCCTCACCCGCCCGGCTGCCAGCCCGGGACGGATCGTCGGAGGGGTCGGGACGCCCGCTCACGGGCCCGTGAGCGGGAGAGGGCGACGTCCGCGCCGTTCCGGACTCGCCGGACTCGTCGGACTCGCCGGAACCAGCGGATTCCCGAGGCTCTCCGGACCCCTCGTCGGACCCCTCCTCGGACTCCTCGGGCCCGGCGGAGGGGACGGAGGCCCCCTCGGACGCGTCCCCGGAGTCGGAGGAAGGCCGGGAGTCCACAGAGGACCCGGAGGGCCCGGAGGAGTCGGAGGAATCGGAGGATTTCCCGGAAGAGCCCTCAGATGAGCTCCCAGAAGAGCTCTCAGCCGAATCCCCCGAAGTCCCCTTGGCGGAGTCCTCCGAAGACCCCTTGGCGGAATCCCCGGCCTTCCCGCCTTCCCCGCCTTCTCCGGCGGCCTCCGTGGGTTCCCCCGTAGGCCCGGACGGCCGCCCCCAGGACGCAGCCGCAGCCGCGGACGAAGCCGCGGACGAAGACGCAGCCGCAGCCGTGGCGCCGACGGAAGCCCCGGCCCCGAGCCCCGCCGCGCCATGCAGCCCCTCGACGCCGTACGACACCTCAGCCCCGCACAGCCCCACTATCACCCCCATCCCCACCCCGACCAGCACTCTCCCTGCACACGGCGAGGGGACGAGGGCCCGCGGGCCACCGAAGGCGGCGCGCGGCCGCACCCGTCGCTTTCGCACCACGGTTGGCCATGCAGTCATGGAAACAACCCTCACAGCACCCCGCACACCCGGCATTCCGGACTCCGCCACCCGACCGAATCCGGCGCACAATCCGGTTATGTCGATACGACACGGGCTGCTGGCGCTCCTGGAACCCGGCGCCCGCTACGGCTCGCGACTGCGCACCGAGTTCCAGGAGCGCACGGGCGGGACCTGGCCGCTGAACATCGGGCAGGTCTACACGACCCTCGGCCGACTGGAGCGGGACGGCCTGGTCGTCCAGGAGGGCGTGGACGAGGCGGGGCGGGTGCTCTACGCCCTGACGGAGGCGGGCCGCACCGAGCTGCGGGCCTGGTTCACACGGCCGGTGCAGCGGTCGAGTCCGCCCCGCGACGAGCTGGCGATCAAGCTGGTGATGGCGGTCGGGGCGCCCGGCGTCGACATACGCGAGGTCGTGGGGGCGCAGCGCAGGCATGTGGCCGAGGCCCTGCACGGCTATGTACGGCAGCGGGCCGAGGCGCTGGCCAGGGCGCACGAGCACCCGCAGGAGATGGCCCGGCTGCTCGTCCTGGAGCAGCTCGTCTTCCACGCCGAGGCGGAGAGCCGCTGGCTCGACGTCTGTGAGGTGCGGCTGCTGCGGCTGAGCCGGGACGGAGGGGCTGCGGGGGCGCCGGAGTGACGGAAAGTCCCGCAACGTAAACGGTGGATCTCTCCCCACCGGGGGCACCACGATGATGAGCTGTACGGGTGCGAGAGAATGGCGGCATGGAGATGCCGAGGAACGACAGGCAGCCCGAGCACCCCCAGATCCTGGTCGTGGGCCAGGACGGGATGGCGCTCAGCGGCGGCAACGGAGACGAGGACTCCCGCGAGGTCCCGGTGACGGAGCAGGTCGAGCAGCCTGCGAAGGTCATGCGGATCGGCAGCATGATCAAGCAGCTGCTCGAAGAGGTGCGCGTGGCTCCCCTGGACGAGGCGAGCCGGGTCCGGCTGAAGGAGATCCACGCCAGCTCGGTGAAGGAGTTGGAGGACGGCCTGGCCCCGGAACTCGTCGAGGAGCTGGAGCGGCTCTCCCTGCCGTTCACGGACGAGGCGACCCCGAGCGACGCGGAACTGCGGATCGCGCAGGCCCAGTTGGTCGGCTGGCTGGAGGGCCTCTTCCACGGCATCCAGACCACGCTCTTCGCCCAGCAGATGGCTGCCCGGGCCCAGCTGGAGCAGATGCGCCGCGCCCTGCCGCCGGGAGTCGGCGGCCACGAGGACGGTGAACACATCCAGGGCGGCCGCGCGGGAGGACCGTACCTGTAGCCACCGCCCCCCCGATACGCCAAGGGCCCGGCAGCCGACGCTGCCGGGCCCTGTCACATCAGGGGTGTCACTGGGGGTTGCCCGTCGAGACCTCGATCGTGATCTCCGGCGGGTTGTCCGGATCGAAGTCCTCGGTCGACTTGGGCGTCTGCCGCATGACGGTGCCCTGGCCGAACGTGTTCTCGTCCACGTCCTGCTTCTCGTACTTCCACCCGGCGGCCTTGAGGCATTCCTCGACCGACGGCCAGTACTTGAACGAGAAGTCCGGCATCCGCACCTTGTCGGGGTCGAGGTACGACTCCTGCGGCTCGGTGCACTCGGACGTCTCGATCGTCCTTGAGGTGTCACCCTCGCGGTACCCGGCCTTCTTCGTCACCGACGGCGTCGCGCTCGCGGTCGAGCCGCCGCTGCCGCCCCCGTCGTCCTCGGTGCCGCCGCCGTTCAGCGTCAGCGCCGCGATCAGGCCGCCCACCGCGAGGATGGAGACGACGATCGAGCCGATGATCACCGGCCGGTTGTTCTTCCCGCCGCCCGAAGTGCCGGGCCGCTGGGGCGAGATGGTGTACGGCGGCGGGGTCGCGAGGCCCTGCTGCGGGGCGTAACCGGCCGGCGGCGTCTGGAACCCGGCCGGCGCCGGCGTCTGGTAGCCGGGCTGCTGCGGGTAGCCGTACGCCGGCGAGGGCATCGACGGCGGCGGGGTGCCGTACGGCGCCGGGGGCGGGGTCTGCTGGTACGGCGTCTGGACGGGGCCCGCGGGCGGGGGCGTCTGGCCGACCGGCGGGAACACCGCGGCGCCGACGCCCTGACCGCTCTGCGTGTGCGCGCCGGGCACGATGCTCGGCGGGGCCGCCTGGAAGGACGCGGCCACCCGCTGGCACTCCTCGCGCATGGCGTCGGCGCTCGGGAAGCGTTCGTTCGGATTCTTCTTCAGTGCACGGGCGACCAGCGCGTCCACGGCCGGCGGCAGGGCGCGGTTGATCGAGGACGGAGCCACCGGCTCCTCCTGCACATGGGCGTACGCGATCGCCAGCGGCGAGTCCGCGTCGAACGGAAGCCGCCCGGTGACGAGTTGGAACAGCATGATGCCGACCGAGTACAGGTCGGAGCGGGCGTCGACCGCCTTGCCGAGGGCCTGTTCCGGCGAGAGGTACTGGGGGGTGCCGACCACCATGCCGGTCTGTGTCATGGATGTCACACCGGACTGCATGGCCCGCGCGATGCCGAAGTCCATCACCTTGACCACGCCACGCTTGTTCAGCATCACGTTGCCCGGCTTGATGTCCCGGTGGACCAGCCCCATCTCATGGCTGATCTCCAGCGCCGCGAGCACATCCGAGGTGATCTTCAGCGCCTTGTCGACGGGCACCGCGCCGAACTGCCGCACGTCCTCGTCGAAGACCGAGCTCAGCGGCCGGCCCTCGATGTACTCCATGACGATGTACGGCGTCGTCATCCCGTCGAGGCTGTCCTCGCCGGTGTCGAAGACGGAGACGATGTTGGTGTGCGTGAGCTTCGCCACGGCCTGGGCCTCGCGCCGGAAGCGCTCGCGGAACGCCTGCTCACGGCCGAGTTCGGTGTGCAGCGTCTTGATCGCGACCTGCCGGTCGAGCACGCTGTCGTAGGCGAGGTGCACCGAGGCCATGCCGCCCTCGCCGAGCAAGTCGCGCAGCTGATAGCGGTTACCGGCGAGTGACCGACCCGCGTACCGGCCCTGTGCGCCGTCCTGGCTCATGTTCTGCGTCCCCCGTAGCCTCTTGGGCGCCTGCGGTTCCCGTGGATCGGGTGATCCGCGTGATCCAATGTGCTATTCCCGGCCAAGTCTGCCCCACGGCACTGACAGGTCAAGCGCGGTGCCCGTTCCGTGACCGTACGCGAAGGGAGCGTCGCGGAAGCGTTACAGGGGCTGTACGGCCGGTGCACAGAATTTGCACGAGGGGCCGGGGTACCGGTTTGATGGCCGGTCCGGCTCCTTCCGGTTTGGGGCGACCGTCTCGGACCGACGCCTTGCGCGAAGGCTGTAGCGTGGCCGACGGAGACCGTAACAACACCGCGCGCACCGCGGGCAGAAACGACGGCGAGGACTGATGGCACAGCAGCAGCGCGCTCAGGGCCCGTCCGACCCCGAGGCGGCTGGCGGCGGTATGTCAGACGCGCCGGAAATGTGGGGTAATGGCGGACTTGTCGGGGACGGCCGTTATCGGCTGACCCGCAGACTCGGCCGGGGCGGCATGGCCGAGGTGTTCGCGGCCGAGGACGTGCGCCTCGGACGCACCGTGGCGGTCAAGCTGCTGCGCTCCGACCTTGCCGAGGACCCGGTGTCCAAGGCCCGCTTCACGCGCGAGGCCCAGTCGGTGGCCGGCCTCAACCACCATGCGATCGTGGCCGTTTACGACTCCGGCGAGGATGTCGTGGGCGCGCACAGCGTGCCGTACATCGTCATGGAGATCGTCGAGGGCCGCACCATCCGCGACCTCCTCCTCAACGCCGAGGCGCCCGGCCCCGAGCAGGCCCTGATCATCGTCTCCGGTGTGCTGGAGGCCCTCGCCTACTCGCACCAGCACGGCATCGTGCACCGCGACATCAAGCCCGCCAACGTCATCATCACCAACAACGGCGCCGTGAAGGTGATGGACTTCGGCATCGCCCGTGCCCTGCACGGCGCGCAGTCGACGATGACCCAGACCGGCATGGTCATGGGCACCCCGCAGTACCTCTCGCCGGAACAGGCCCTCGGCAAGGCGGTCGACCACCGCTCCGACCTGTACGCGACGGGCTGCCTCCTCTACGAACTCCTCGCGCTGCGCCCGCCGTTCACCGGTGAGACCCCGCTGTCGGTGGTCTACCAGCATGTCCAGGACATCCCGACCCCGCCGTCCGAGGCCTCCGACGCGGTGCCGCCGGAGCTCGACGGCCTGGTCATGCGCTCGCTCGCCAAGGAGCCGGACGACCGCTTCCAGACCGCCGAGGAGATGCGCGGCCTCGTCCAGTACGGCCTGCAGATGCTGTACGACCAGGGCGGCCACACCGGCACCTGGAACACCGGCCCGGTGGCCATGCACGAGGGCCGGCACACCCCGGCCGCGGGCTTCGCGAACACGACCGTCATGGGGCACCCCCATGACTCCGGCTCCGGTACGACGCAGATCCCGCAGCCGATCCTGCCGAACCGGTACGGCGGCGGGGACGACGACGGCTTCGAGGGGCACGGCAACCGGGGCAGCGGCCGCGGCAAGCTGTGGCTCCTCGCCGTCCTCGCGGTGATCGCCATCGCGGCCGGTGTCGCGTGGGCGGTGAACCACGGCGGCGGTGACGGCGGCGGCGGGGGCACCAAGCAGACGCCGACCACCTCGCAGACCACCGACGAGGACAAGGCCACCGAGACGCCGAGCGACGAGCCGACCGAGGAGCCGACCGAGGAGGCCACCGACGACGGCACGGGTACGGGCACCGACCCGACCTACGAGCCGACCGAGGACCCCACGTACGAGCCGACCCAGGATCCGACGTACCAGCCGACCGAGGACCCGACCACGGCCGAGCCGACCGAGGAGCCCACGGAGGAGCCCACCGAGGAGCCGACGGAGGAGCCCACCGACCCGGCGACGCTGCCGACGGATCCGACGGGCGACACCGGCGGCGTCTGACCGGCCACCGGCACGGTCCGGCCGAAGAGAACATCCCCACGCGCGCGTGCGGCCCGGAAACGGGCTCCACGCGCGCGTGTCGTTTCAAGGCCGAGCCGGCCCATTCATACGATCTTGGCCCGTTTGTGTATGTGACTGGCGTCACGCGACTTCGGTGATCCCGACCTCGGTGACTCTTCCCGTGACCTGGGTCACCGATATAACGTGCCGTTGTTCCGGCCCCCTGCAAGGCTGTGACCAGGAGTTGTTCCCGGCTTCCGCGATTTACTTGGATATCCAAGCAAAATCGCAGGTCAGGAGGGGTTTCACAGAAATGTGGAGCACTGGGTAACGTGCATTTTGCAGGGCGCTCGCCGGGGCACCTGTCACGCCTGTTCCCGTACGAGCGCTCCCACCCTGTGCGCCCCGAGGGTTGCAGGTGAGCCGCACTGGCACCCGGCGAACCCGGGTAGCCGGACCGACGGAGGAGCACACGTGACCGTGGAGAGCACTGCCGCGCGGAAACCGCGACGCAGCGCCGGTACCAAGAGCACGGCCGGCAAGCGCACGACCGCAACGAAAACCACGAGCCAGGACCCCGAGCTCGTACAGCTGCTGACGCCCGAGGGCCAGCGCGTCAAGAACGCCGAGTACGACAAGTACGTCGCCGGCATCACCCCCGAAGAGCTCCGCGGCCTCTACCGCGACATGGTGCTCACCCGACGCTTCGACGCCGAGGCCACCTCCCTGCAGCGCCAGGGCGAGCTGGGCCTGTGGGCGTCGCTGCTCGGCCAGGAGGCCGCCCAGATCGGCTCCGGCCGGGCCACCCGCGAGGACGACTACGTCTTCCCGACCTACCGTGAGCACGGCGTCGCCTGGTGCCGCGGGGTCGACCCCACCAACCTGCTGGGCATGTTCCGCGGCGTGAACAACGGCGGCTGGGACCCCAACAGCAACAACTTCCAGCTCTACACGATCGTCATCGGCTCCCAGACGCTGCACGCCACCGGCTACGCGATGGGCATCACCAAGGACGGCGCCGACAGCGCGGTCATCGCCTACTTCGGCGACGGCGCCTCCAGCCAGGGCGACGTGGCCGAGTCCTTCACCTTCTCCGCGGTCTACAACGCCCCCGTGGTGTTCTTCTGCCAGAACAACCAGTGGGCGATCTCCGAGCCGACCGAGAAGCAGACCCGGGTGCCGCTCTACCAGCGCGCGCAGGGCTTCGGCTTCCCCGGCGTCCGCGTCGACGGCAACGACGTCCTGGCCTGTCTGGCCGTGACGAAGTGGGCGCTGGAGCGTGCCCGCAGCGGCGAGGGCCCGACGCTGGTCGAGGCGTACACGTACCGCATGGGCGCCCACACCACCTCCGACGACCCCACCAAGTACCGGGCCGACGAGGAGCGCCAGGCCTGGGAGGCGAAGGACCCGATCCTGCGCCTTCGCCGGTACCTGGAGGCCTCAAACCACGCGGACGAGGGATTTTTCGCGGAACTGGAGGCCGAGAGCGAGGCGTTGGGCAAACGAGTGCGCGAAGCGGTCCGCGCCATGCCGGACCCGGACCACTTCGCCATCTTCGAGAACGTGTACGCGGACGGGCATGCGCTCGTCGACGAGGAGCGCGCCCAGTTCGCCGCCTACCAGGCATCGTTCGCGACGGAATCTGACAGCGGCTTCGCCGCGGGCTCGGGGGTCTGACATGGCAGCGGACAAGATGGCTCTGGCCAAGGCGATCAACGAGTCGCTGCGGCGCGCCCTGGAGACCGACCCCAAGGTCGTCATCATGGGCGAGGACGTCGGCAAGCTCGGCGGCGTCTTCCGGGTGACGGACGGCCTGCAGAAGGACTTCGGCGAGAGCCGTGTCATCGACACCCCGCTCGCCGAGTCGGGCATCGTCGGCACCGCGATCGGCCTGGCCCTGCGCGGCTACCGCCCGGTCGTGGAGATCCAGTTCGACGGCTTCGTCTTCCCGGCGTACGACCAGATCGTCACGCAGCTCGCGAAGATGCACGCCCGCTCGCTGGGCAAGGTCAAGCTGCCGGTCGTCGTCCGTATCCCCTACGGCGGCGGCATCGGCGCGGTCGAGCACCACTCGGAGTCCCCGGAGGCGCTCTTCGCGCACGTGGCGGGCTTGAAGATCGTCAGCCCGTCGAACGCCTCCGATGCGTTTTGGATGATGCAGCAGGCCATCCAGTGCGACGACCCGGTGATCTTCTTCGAGCCCAAGCGGCGCTACTGGGACAAGGGCGAGGTCACGTGGTCCACTAGCGGCTCCGCCGCGGACGAGGCGATCCCCGGACCGCTGCACAAGGCCGAGGTCGTCCGCGAGGGCACCGACCTCACGCTGGCCGCCTACGGTCCGATGGTGAAGCTCTGCCAGGAGGTCGCCGACGCGGCCGCCGAGGAGGGCCGGAACCTGGAGGTTCTGGACCTGCGCTCGGTCTCCCCGATCGACTTCGACTCCATCCAGGCCTCCGTCGAGAAGACCCGCCGACTGGTCGTGGTCCACGAGGCCCCGGTGTTCTTCGGCTCGGGCGCGGAGATCGCCGCCCGGATCACGGAGCGCTGCTTCTACCACCTGGAGGCCCCGGTGCTGCGGGTGGGCGGCTATCACGCCCCGTATCCGCCGGCGCGTCTGGAGGAGGAGTACCTGCCGGGCCTGGACCGGGTGCTCGACGCCGTCGACCGTGCCCTGGCGTACTGAGGAGAGGGTCGTGACGACGATGACTGAAGCGTCCGTGCGCGAGTTCAAGATGCCCGACGTGGGCGAGGGACTCACCGAGGCGGAGATCCTCAAGTGGTACGTCCAGCCGGGCGACACGGTCACCGACGGCCAGGTGGTGTGCGAGGTCGAGACGGCCAAGGCGGCCGTGGAACTGCCCATCCCGTACGACGGGGTGGTCCGTGAACTGCACTTCCCCGAGGGCACGACGGTGGACGTCGGTATCGCGATCATCGCGGTGGACGTCGCGGGCGGGACGGCACCCGCCGTCGAGGCACCCGTCGCCGAGGCACCGGCCGCACAGCCGGAGGCCCCCGCGGAGGAACCCGAGCCAAAGGGCTCGGGCCGCCAGCCGGTGCTGGTCGGCTACGGCGTCGCCCAGACCTCCACGAAGCGCCGCCCGCGCAAGGGGGCCGAGGGCGCGCCCCAGGAGCCGGCGGCGCAGGCCCTGCAGTCCGAGCTGAACGGCCACGGTCCCGCGGTGACGGTGACGCCGCCGCGCCCGCTGGCGAAGCCCCCGGTGCGCAAGCTGGCGAAGGACCTGGGCGTCGACCTGGCCACGGTGACGCCGACCGGCCCCGACGGCATCATCACGCGCGAGGACGTACACGCGGCGGCGGCCCCGGTCGCCGAACCGGTGCCGCAGGCCGCCCCGGTCGCCGCGCCCGCCGCCACCGCGGCGCCGCCTGCCACGTACGACACGGCGCGTGAGACCCGTATCCCGGTCAAGGGCGTCCGCAAGGCGACGGCGGCGGCGATGGTCGGCTCGGCATTCACGGCACCGCATGTCACGGAGTTCGTGACGGTGGACGTGACGCGCACGCTGAAGCTGGTCGAGGAGCTCAAGGAGGACAAGGAGTTCGCGGGCCTGCGCGTGAACCCCCTGCTGCTCATCTCCAAGGCCCTGCTGGTCGCGATCAAGCGCAATCCGGGCGTCAACGCGTCCTGGGACGAGGCCAGCCAGGAGATCGTGCAGAAGCACTACGTCAACCTGGGCATCGCCGCGGCGACCCCGCGCGGCCTGATCGTCCCGAACATCAAGGACGCCCACGCCAAGACACTCCCGCAACTGGCCGAGTCGCTCGGCGAGTTGGTGTCCACGGCACGGGAGGGCAAGACCACGCCGGCCGCGATGCAGGGCGGCACGGTCACCATCACCAACGTCGGCGTCTTCGGCGTCGACACCGGCACGCCGATCCTCAACCCCGGCGAGTCCGCGATCCTCGCGGTCGGCGCGATCAAGCTCCAGCCGTGGGTCCACAAGGGCAAGGTGAAGCCCCGTCAGGTCACCACGCTGGCGCTCAGCTTCGATCACCGCCTGGTGGACGGCGAGCTGGGCTCCAAGGTCCTGGCGGACGTGGCGGCGATCCTGGAACAGCCGAAGCGGCTGATCACCTGGGCGTGAGCCGAGGACGGCCCCCGCGTCGAGCGGGGGCCGTCGTCTTTTTCAGTCCCGGGTCAGTCCCGGTCAGTCCCGCTGTGCGCCCTGCGGCAGCGTGCGCAGCTGCATCGTGGTCGCCGAGCTGGAGCCGAAGGCGTAGTCCATCAGCTTGGCGGCGTCCGTGAAGCGGTTCGTGTCGTTGAGGAGGACGCCGACGACCGACTTGCCGTTGCGGGTGCCTGCGAAGACGAGGCAGGGTCCGGCCGGGGTGTTGGTGCCGGTCTTCACGCCGGTCGCGCCGCTGTAGGAGCCCAGCAGCTTGTTCGTGTTGTACCAGGTGTAGGTGCGGGTGCCGCCGGTGCTGGTGGTCGCGTACGTCACAGTCTTCGTGCGCTTCACGATGCCGGTGAACGTCGAGTACGTCATCGCGCTGCGGGTGAGCTTGGCGAGGTCGCGCGGGGTCGTGTAGTTCGTGTTCTGCGTCGAGTTGCCGTCGAACGAGTCGAAGTGGGTGTTCGTCAGGCCGAGGTCCTTGGCCTTGGTGTTCATCTTGCCGATGAAGGACTTGGTGCGCGCCGAGACCGTCGTGCCCGTGCCGAAGGTGTCCGCGAGGGCCATCGCCGCGTCGCAGCCGGACGGCAGCAGCATCGCGTGCAGCAGCTGGCGGACGGTGACCTTGTCGCCGGTCTTCAGGTCCGCGCTGCTCGCGCCCCTGGCGGCGATGTAGTCGCGGTAGGCCTGCTTGACGGTGATCTTGCGGTCGAGGTTCAGGTTGGGGGTGCTCAGGACGACCCGGGCCGTCATGATCTTGGTGGTGCTCGCCATCGGCCGCTTGGTGTCGCCGTACTTGCTGTAGAGCGTGGAGCCCGTCGCACTGTTGAGCATGAACGCGCCCTTGGCGCTGACCGTGGGGGCGGTCGCCGCCTGGGCGGGCGCACTCAAGGCGCCGCCCGCCACCAGCGCGCCGGTCGTGGCGACGACGGCTGCGGCTCTGCGGAAACGTACGCCCTTGATGCCGGTTATCACTATGAACGCTCCGAATATGCGAGATGCCCAGGGAGGGCACCTCAGAATTGGAGGGGGGAGGCTCTGAGGAGACCCCCGAGGGGCGTGAAGGGTTGTACGACGGGCGAGGGAAAAGAATCAGCCAACATGTGGGGATCTGGACAAGATCCTGTGGCTCATGTGCGCCCCTCTCGTGGCGACATATGATCGCTCCGTCGATCGGTCGACCAGCCGTTCGATTCGGATGGTCCATCAACCGTCCGGCAAACACGGGGAATCAGGGGGAAACTCATGAAGGTCGCAAAGTCTCTCAGCGCGCTCGCGCTCGCCGGCGGCATTCTCGCCGGAGGCATCGCGTTCGCCTCTCCGGCGGCCGCCGTCAGCTCGTGCTCGGACTCCTTCGCGCACCAGTTCAACATCATCTTCCCGGGTCAGAAGCCCGCGACGACCTACTACATCGAGAACTGCGCCGACGTCACCTCGGGGAAGGTGACGGCGTCGAGCTCGGTGACCTGGAACATCGTCGACGACCAGGTGATCGACAACAGCAAGAGATTCACCTCGTTCAAGATCACGACGCGGGTCGAGTCGCGCGACGACTCGGGCGCCACCGACAAGATCGTGGCGTCGAAGACGTGCGACTGGACGTCGCTGTTCAACGCCGACTACTCGGGTCCCGGGGAGGTCACCCCCGCGAGCGTCTGCACCGTGCCGTCGGTGACGTACGACAAGAACCTGTACTGGTCCTCGGACTCGACGGTCGTCTACGACATCGAGGGTGACGGCAAGGGCGCCATCACCAAGCAGCTGGTCGGCTCGCCGCTGATGCACGGCTGAGTCCGGCAGCCGGTCCGCGAACAGACGAAGGGGCCTGCCGCGCCTGCGGCAGGCCCCTTCGCCCGTGTCCTGGCCGGCGTCAGCCGAGCTTCGCGAAGCCGTAGTTCATCATCTTCTTCGCGTCCGTCTCGCGCTGGGCGACCGAGGTCGACGCGAGCACGGTGCCGATGACGGTCTTGCCGTTCCGGGTGGCGGCGAAGACCAGGCAGAACTTGGCCTCCGGACCCGAGCCGGTCTTCACGCCGATCGTGCCGCTGTAGCCGTTGAGCAGGCCCTTGTTGGTGTTCTCCCACGGCGCCATGGTGCGGACGCTGCCGGACTTGGTGATCGTCTTGGCGGTGTACTTCTTCGTCTTGACGACCGTGCGGAACATCGAGTTCTTCATCGCGCTGCTGGCGATTTTCGTCAGGTCGCGCGGCGTCGAGTAGTTCGAGCCCTTGCCGATGCCGTCGAAGGAATCGAAGTGCGTGTTCTTCAGGCCGAGGTTCTTCGCGGCCGTGTTCATCTTGCCGATGAACGACTTCACGCGTGCGGCCCGCGTCGAGCCCGTACCGAACTTGTCGGCGAGGGCGTACGCGGCGTCGCAGCCGGACGGCAGCATCAGGCCGTACAGCAGCTGGCGCACGGTGACCTTGTCGCCGACGATCAGCTTGGCGTTGGAGGCCCAGTCGTTCGCGACGATGTAGTCGCTGTACGCCTTCTGGATCGTCACCTTGGCGTCAAGGTTGAGGTTCGGCTGCGACAGCACGACCTTGGCGGTCATGATCTTGGTCGTGGAACCGGTGGAGCGCCTGGTGTCCGCGGCCTTGGTGTACAGCGACGTGCCGTTCGCGTTGTTCATCACATAGCCGCCCTTGGCGGCGACCGAGGGTGCGGTGGCGGCCTGCGCGGGCATGGCGGAGAGGACCGCGCCCGCGAGCATGGCGCCGGTGGTCACGGCGACAGCGCTTGCCCTGCGGAGACGGCTGCCCTGGATGTCGGTTATCAACGGAAGTACCCCGATTGCTTCGAATGCCCCTGATGTGCGGTCCAGTTGAAGTATGGCGGCCCGGGAGGTGAGCGGGGCTGAGAGGTGAGCGGGACCGCACATGCGTGACACGTAATTAGCACAGAAGGTTGTGTGGCGGTTGAGGCGGGGGTGCCCGTCCGTATCGTGGAACGGATGCATCTATGCGTACGTGTTGTATCTAAGATGTGCACATGCCATCAGCACCGCCCGCCCCGACCAAGCAGCCCCCCGCCGCCGACCGCGTCTACACCCACGTCAAACAGGGTGTCCTGGAACGCCGTTACGAGGGTGGCACGCTGCTCACCGAAGGCGAACTCGCCGAGGCCGTAGGGGTGTCCCGCACCCCGGTGCGCGAGGCGCTGCTGCGGCTGGAGGTCGAGGGGCTGATCAAGCTCTACCCGAAGAAGGGAGCCCTGGTCCTGCCGGTCTCCGCGCAGGAGATCAAGGACGTGGTGGAGACGCGGATGCTCGTGGAGGAGCATGCGGCGCGCAAGGCCGTCCCCGCGCCCCCCGGGCTCATCGCGCGCCTGGAGGAACTGCTCGCCCAGCAGAAGGCCCAGGCCGCCGCCGGCGACCTCGCCGGAGCCGCCGTCACCGACCGCTGCTTCCACGCGGAGATCGTCCGCAGCGGCGGCAACGAGATCCTGTCGCGGCTCTACGACCAACTGCGCGACCGGCAACTGCGGATGGGCGTCGCCATCATGTACTCCCACCCCGACCGGATCGCCAAGACCCTCGCCGAGCACGAGGAGATCCTTCAAGCGCTGCGCTCCGGGGACACCGAGGCGGCCGTGGGCACCGTCCACCGGCACATCGGCTGGTTCTCCCACCTCGCGCGAGGTGAGGAGCGATGAGGCCCGCCACCGCACTGCCCGGCGATCCGCCGGGCGGTCGCCGCGCCGCAGCCGTCTGGGGCATAGGCGTCTCGGTCTACTTCGTCGCCGTCATCTTCCGTACGTCCCTCGGTGTCGCCGGCCTCGACGCCGCCGACCGCTTCGACGTGAACGCCTCGGCTCTGTCGACGTTCTCGATCCTCCAACTGCTCGTGTACGCGGGCATGCAGATACCCGTCGGCCTCCTCGTCGACCGGCTCGGCACCAAGAAGGTGCTGGCCATCGGCACGGTGCTGTTCACCGTGGGCCAACTGGGCTTCGCCTTCTCACCGTCGTACGGCACCGCCCTCGCCTCGCGCGCGCTGCTGGGCTGCGGTGACGCGATGACGTTCATCAGCGTGCTGCGGCTCGGCACCCGCTGGTTCCCGGCCCGGCGCGGCCCGCTGATCGCCCAGCTCGCGGGTCTGGCCGGCATGGCCGGCAACCTCGTCTCCACGCTGGTGCTGGCACGGCTGCTGCACGGGGTGGGCTGGACGGCGGCGTTCGCGGGCAGCGCGGGCGCGGGCGCCGTCGTACTCGTGCTGCTGCTCCTGTTCCTGAAGGACCACCCCGAGGGCCACGAGCCGGCGCCGCTGCCGCACCAGGGCGCGGCGTACGTACGACGCCAGATCGCCACCTCCTGGCGGGAGCCCGGCACCCGGCTCGGGCTGTGGGTGCACTTCACGACGCAGTTCCCGGCGATGGTGTTTCTGCTGCTGTGGGGGATGCCGTTCCTGGTCGAGGCGCAGGGGCTGTCCCGGGCGTCGGCCGGTGAACTGCTCACCCTCGTCGTCCTGTCGAACATGGTCGTGGGCCTGGTCTACGGCCAGATCGTCGCCCGGCACCACGAGGCGCGGCTGCCGCTGGCGCTCGGCACCGTCGGGGCGACGGCGGTGGTGTGGGCGACGACGCTGGCCTGGCCCGCCGATACGGCGCCGATGTGGCTGCTGGTCGTGCTGTGCACCGTGCTCGGGGCATGCGGGCCGGCCTCGATGCTCGGCTTCGACTTCGCGCGGCCGGCGAATCCGCCGGAGCGGCAGGGGACGGCGTCCGGCATCACCAACATGGGCGGGTTCGTCGCCTCGATGACGACGCTGTTCGCGGTCGGAGTGCTGCTGGACGCGACCGGGGACGACTACTCGATCGCCTTCTCCGTGGTGTTCGTGCTCCAGGCGCTGGGAGTCAGCCAGATTCTGCGGCTGCGGAGGCGGGCGGCTCGCAGGGAGCGGGAGCGGCTGGTCGCGAGCAGGGTGGAGACGGTGCACGTGCCGGCGTGAGCCGGTGAGCCCGCACCTCAGCGGGCCGGTACGGGCGCTCAGCGGGCCGACGAGTGCTCAGCGGGCCGGGACGAGTGTGAGGTACGCGAGGCCCAGTACGCCGCGGTAGCTCATCCACTGGGCGCGGTGGCGGTCGAGGCGCTCGCGGGTCTCGGCGGCCAGCGGGTGGTCGGGGTGCCGGGCCAGCCATACCTCGGTGTCCGCCTGGTACGCCGACTCGAACTCCTCCCACTCGTCCGCGTTCGCCGTCTCGGTCCACTCGGGGCGGAAGCCGGCGGCGACCGCGAGGTCGAGGAGGGTGGCGAGGTCGTGGTGGTCGGACGCGGCGGCCTGCGGCCACATGCCGGAGAGTTCGGCGGGGGCCGGAGGGTGCTGCCAGAAGCCCTCGCCGAGCAGTACGCGGCCGTCGTCGGTGACCAGGCGGCGTAGCTCGCGGAGGGCCTCGGCGGTGTGGTGGGGCGGCTCGGTCGTGGTCAGGGCCTGGCTCGCGCCGATGCACAGGACCAGGTCGGCGGGGCCGCGGGAGGTTCCGGTGGCGGACTCCTCGATGAATTCGGCCCGTTGGGCCAGCCCTCTGGCCCCGGCGTTGTCGCGGGCGCGGGTGAGGTCCTCGGTGTTGAGGTCGATGCCGAGTCCCGTCGCCCGCGGTGCGGCGGCCAGGACGCGGAGCATCAACTCGCCCCAGCCGCAGCCGATGTCCAGGACCGTGGTGGGGTTCGTGCGTATGAGCCGCTGCACCATGCGGTCCGCCCGGGCTTCCGACAGAGGGCCGTGGAAGGTCAGACGGGTGAGGCGTGGGGGGTTGGTGGGCGTTCGGGTGGGCGTCTGCGGGTGCGTCTCGGTGTCGGTCACGGCGGGACGTTAGCCGTGGGCGGTGAGTGGGCGACAGCGGTTTTCCGCCCCCGCCGCCCCTACCCGTCCCATCCAGAACCCGCTTCTACGGCGTCACCGTGAAGTTGCGCAGGATCGCCGCCGTCAGGCCTGTGTCCCCCTCCGCCTTCACGCGGTCAGTCACCGCCTCCAGTGTGACGCGGCCGCAGGCCAGGCGGACGTAGGTCTCCCAGTCGAGGGTGAGGGTGGCGGCGGGGCCGAGGGCGGGGGCCGTTTCGAGGGTGCCGCGGCCCTGGATGTCGATGCGGATCGTGCGCAGGAACTCGATCGGGCCGTGCACGTCGAAGACGATCGCCGAGCTGCGGGGCGCATTGGCCTTGGTGGCGACGATGTCGGGCAGCTTGCCGAGGAGGGCGTCGCGAGCCACGTGGGCGCCGGGGGAGTCGAGGTTGCCGGGGCGGCCGAGGGCGGCGCGCAGGTCCTGTTCGTGCACCCACACGTCGAAGGCGTGGCCCCGCATGGACTCTTCGAGGGTGAGCTCCGCGCCGAGCGGGCCGCGCACCTTCGTGCCGGGGTCGCGGGACTCGTTCCGCAGCTGGCGGTTGCGGCGGATGATCGTGTACTCCAGCTCGGACGTCATCTCCGGCGCCGTGTGATGGCGGCGGACGTCGACCTGCATCTCCATGTACCGCTGGCTGTCGTTGGTGACGTGGAAGAGGTCGCGCGGGAGCGTGTGGATGGGGCGCGGGTCGCCGAGCATCTCGCAGTCCAGGCCGATGACATGCGACACGACGTCGCGGACGGACCAGCCGGGGCACGGTGTCCGCCGGTTCCACTCACCCTCGACAAGCGGCGTCACCAGCTCGGATATCGCGTCGATGGAGTGGGTCCAGGCGTCGGCGTGGGGCTGGAGGGTGGGATGCAGACTCACGGAACGGGACCCCTCGGCGGTTGGTGCGTCGGTACGCGGGCAGGTTGTGGCGTCGTTGCCAGTGGGCGGCGGCTGCTGTCGGCGGGTGTCTTGAAACGCTAAGTTACGCTGCTGTGAGGCACCCCGGCAGTGCTTTCGTGTGACGATCGTAGGCCCGTAGGGAAGCCCGTGTGGACCGCTCGAATGCCAGGACGGTGGTAGTGTGCGCGCCTCTTTGCTCCAGATCGATGTCAATGAGGGCGAAACGGTCGAATCGCGCCGAGTGAGGACGGCCTCTCTCGTGCGGGAACAGGCCGGGTCGGCCGACCTCGTCGTCCTGCCGGAGCTGTGGACCACCGGGGCGTTCGCCTACGAGGAGTTCGCCGGTGAGGCCGAGCCGCTCGAAGGGCCGACGTACGAGGCGATGGCGAAGGCCGCGAGCGACGCGGGTGTGTGGCTGCACGCGGGCTCGATCCCCGAGCGTGACCCCGAGGGCCCCCTCTACAACACCTCTCTCGTCTTCTCACCCTCCGGTGATCTGGTCGCCGCGTACCGCAAGATCCATCGGTTCGGCTTCGACAAGGGCGAGGCCGTGCTGATGGGCGCGGGCGAGGAACTGGTGACGGTCCGGCTGCCCGAGACGACTCTTGGCGTGGCCACTTGCTACGACCTCCGTTTCCCCGAACTCTTCCGCGGCCTCGTCGACGCCGGCGCCGAGACCCTGGTCGTCCCGGCGGGCTGGCCGGAGCGCCGCCGGGCGCACTGGACGCTGCTGGCTCAGGCGCGGGCGGTGGAGAACCAGGCGTTCGTGCTCGCCTGTGGAACGGCCGGGACGCATGCGGGAGTTCCGCAGGCCGGTCACTCGATCGTGGTCGATCCGTGGGGCGAGGTGCTGGCACAGGCCGGGGCGGGGGAGCAGGTCCTCACGGTGGAGTTCGACCCGGCGAAGGTGGCGGCGACCCGGGACCAGTTCCCGGCGCTGAAGGACAGGATGCTGGGCCTGGCGCCCCCACGCCGCTGACGCCCCCTCCCCCTTTCCCCCTGCCCTTCCCTCTCCGCTCCCCCTCCTCAGTCGTCTCCGTGCTCCTTCTCGGCGAGGTGGATCACGCACACCGCCACCGCGATCAGCAGCGCCGGATCCGCGTCATCGCGTACGACGTCCACGCCGTACGTCTCCCGGATGTGCAGCCACCGCCGGGAGACGACGGCCAGCAGTTCGCCGTCGTACTCGATGGCGAACTCCCGGTCGAGGATCTTGCCGCTGACGTCGAGTTCCGTGCTGCCGTCGGCCAGGGACACCCGGTAGTGGTTGCGCAGCAGGGACATCCGTTTGCGGCGGATCTTCGCGAGCGGCTGTCCGTCCCGCTCGATCACCATCGTGTCGCGCAGGGCGAGCATCTTCTGGTGGATGTCGATGAGGACGTGCCCCTGCGTGTCCTTCAGCTCGAAGGTGTCCCGCAGCCGCATCGCCTTGCCGTCGACGAGGAACACCCTGTTGCCCCGGTCGTCCTCGATCCAGTAGTCGTCACCGATGCCGAGGATCCGATCGCGTACGAGGAATCTCATGAGACGAGGGGTTCCCCGCTGCCGGGTCCGAAACGCCGCCTGTAGGCCGACGGGCTGAGCCCCGTCTCGCGCCGCACACGCACGCGTAGGTTCGCCGCGGTGCCGAGCCCGCTCCTGGCCGCCACCACGTCCAGCCGCTCCTCCCCGCGTTCGATCAGCCGGCACGCCAACGCCACCCGCTCTCCGGTCAGCCAGGCCAGCGGCGTCGTCCCCAACTGGGTACGGAAGCGGCGGTGCAGGGTCGCCGGTGACACCGACGCCCGCCCCGCCAGGTCGGCCACCGTGAGCGGCTCGCCCAGCCGTTCCTGCGCCCAGGCGAGCAACGGCCCCAGCGACTCGTCCGGCACGTCCGGCACCGGCCGCTCCACGAACTGCCGCTGACCGCCGTCGCGGTGGGCGGCGAAGACGAGCCGACGGGAGACGTGGTTGGCGATCTCGGCGCCGTGGTCCCGTCGTACGACATGCAGGCCCAAGTCGAGTGCCGAGGCGCTGCCGGAGGCGGTGAGGATGTCCCCGTCGTCGACGAACAGCACATCGGGCTCCAGACGGACCTTCGGGAACCGCGCCCGGAACGACTCCGCCCACATCCAGTGGCATGCCGCGCGCCGCCCGTCCAGCAGTCCGGCCTCCGCGATGGTGAAGGCACCGGAGCAGAAGCCGAGCAGCCGGGCGCCACGCGCGTGTGCCCGGCGCACGACCTCCAGCACCTCCGGTGCGCGGGGCGTACCGGTGTCGGGCCGGTTCGGGACGATCAGCGTGTCCGCCTCCTCGGCAGCCTCCAGCCCCGCGACACCGGTGAGCGTGAAGAAGCCGTCCCGCATACGGGTCAGGGGCCGGGCGGCGCACAGCCCGAAGTCGTACAGCTCCCGGCCCAGTTCCGGTCTGCGCAGTCCGAAGACCTCGATCGCGCAGCTCATCTCGAACGGATTGGAGTTCTCGTCGACCACGAGAACCACGCGATGCGGCTGAGAGGATCCTTGCGGCATGTGCGATTTCTAGCACTCGTGCCGGTGCCGGGCCACCGCCGAGCATGACGGACATGACCAGCGAACCCATCTCCCTTGCCCAGGCCCTCGCCTCCTTCACCGACCGGTGGAGCCCTCGCATCATCACCACCGTCAACGACTACGACGTACGCGTCGCGAAGGTGGAGGGCGAGCATCTCTGGCATGTGCACGACCACACCGACGAGTTCTTCCTCGTCCTGGAGGGCGAACTGCACATCTCCCTGCGGGAGCCGTCCGGGGAACGCACGGTCGTCCTCCGCAAGGGCAGCGTCTTCACCGTCCCGCGCGGCACCGAGCACAAGCCGTACGCCCCGGCGCCCGCCGAGATCCTGGTCCTGGAACCCACCGGCACCCTCACCGTCGGCGACCGCCACGACGAGGTGCCGGACCATGTGGACGCCACCACCGGGCATGCGCTGCCTTGACCGGCAGATGAGTTCATCACCTTTGACGGTCTGGTGGTTCGCCAGGTTCACATCGACCGAGGGAAGTCCGGCTACAAGGACGTTGCCCGACAGGGCTCCCTGCACCGCGCGGGGGCCTGTGGCAGGTGGGTTCGCTGTCCCAACTGCTGAGAGCCCCGGCTTTCGCGGGTCTGCTCCCACAGAACAGAGGCGAATTGCCGCGGAATTGCGGGCAAGGACGCCGCTTCGAAGTGACGGCGTAAGCATCCTGCCCGCGGGCCGGTTCACCTGCTGACCGGGCAACCTGCCCAGGAGCACGAGCGATGGCGACCTGCGTGGAGGAGGTCGTCGTCAACGCATTCCTGTACCGGAATCCGATGCTTGCGACGCAGTGGGACAAGAGCGATGTCCGGCAGCGGCGGTCTCTTTTGTTCTCAGCCATGGAGCGGGTCTGGGTGGCAAGGGCCCCCGGCCGTGGGCACAGGTTCGATCCTGAGAGGCGTCTGCGCATCGTCTGGACCGGTGAGATGCATACGAAATAGCGCGAGGCGCGTATGTGATTGGCTGAGCGCATGGCAAAGCGCGTACGTGTCCGCGCCCCCGAGCTGGTGGGCAAGGGCGGCTGGATCAACACAGGTGGCCGGGAACTCGACCTCGCAGGGCTTCGAGGACGCATCGCAATTGTTGATTTTTGGACGTTTTGTTGCGTGAACTGCCTGCACGTCCTGGACGAACTCAGGGAGCTGGAGAGGAAGCACCGGGACACGGTCGTCGTCATCGGGGTGCACTCGCCGAAGTTCGTGCACGAGGCCGAGCACCAGGCGGTCGTGGACGCCGTGGAGCGGTACGGCGTCGAGCACCCCGTCCTGGACGACCCCGAGCTCGCCACCTGGAAGCAGTACGCGGTGCGGGCCTGGCCGACGCTCGTCGTGATCGACCCGGAGGGGTACGTCGTCGCGCAGCACGCCGGTGAGGGGCATGTGCACGCCATCGAGCGGCTGGTGACGGAGCTGGAGGCCGAGCACGAGGCGAAGGGGACGCTGCGGCGCGGCGACGGGCCGTACGTGGCGCCGGAGCCGGAGCCGACGGTGCTGCGTTTCCCGGGCAAGGTGCTGCTGCTGCCGTCCGGGAACTTCCTGGTCAGCGACACCACCCGGCATCAGCTGGTGGAGCTGGAGGCGGACGGGGAGACGGTCGTCCGGCGGATCGGTCAGGGCAGCCGTGGGTCCACCGACAGCACCTCGGTGCGTTCGCGGTTCAACGAGCCGCAGGGTCTGGCCCTGTTGCCGGACGGTTCCGTGGTCGTCGCCGACACGGTGAGCCACGCGATCAGGCGCTTCGACCCGGAGAGCGGCCGCACCACCACCCTGGCGGGCACCGGCTACCAGTGGATGCAGGGCGACGCCGTGTCGGGCCCCGCGCGCGAGGTCAACCTGTCCTCACCGTGGGACGTGGCGTGGTGGCACGGCAAGGTCTGGATCGCCATGGCCGGCATCCACCAGCTGTGGGCTTACGACCCCGCCGACGGCACCGTCTCCGTCATCGCCGGCACCTCCAACGAGGGCCTCGTCGACGGCCCCGGCGCCGAGGCCTGGTTCGCGCAGCCGTCCGGCCTCGCGGTCTCGGCGGACGGGGACCGTCTCTGGCTCGCCGACTCCGAGACGAGCGCCCTGCGCTGGGTGGACCGCGACGGCGCCGTCCACACCGCCGTCGGCACCGGCCTCTTCGACTTCGGCCATCGCGACGGAGCCGCCGAACAGGCCCTGCTGCAGCACCCGTTGGGCGTCACGGCACTCCCCGACGGCTCGGTCGCGATCAGCGACACCTACAACCACGCCCTGCGCCGCTACGACCCCGCGACCGGCGAGGTCACCACCCTGGCGACGGATCTGCGGGAGCCGTCGGGCGCGGTGCTGGCCGGCGACGACATCGTGGTGGTCGAATCGGCCCGGCACCGGCTCACGCGGCTGCGTCTGCCGGAGGAAGCGGTGCAGGTGGCCTCGGTGGCTCACCGTACGCAGCGTGCCGCCACCGAAGTCGCCCCGGGCAAGCTCCGGTTGGACGTGATCTTCCAAGCCCCGGCAGGTCAGAAGCTCGACACCAGATACGGCCCCTCGACCCGCCTGCTGGTCTCCGCCACTCCCCCCGAGCTGCTGCTCGCGGGCGAGGGTGCGGGGACCGATCTCTCCCGCACCCTCGAACTCGACCCTTCCGTCCCGCAGGGCGTCCTGCATGTCTCGGCGATGGCCGCCTCCTGTGACGACGACCCGGCCAACGAGTACCCCGCCTGCCATGTCCACCAGCAGGACTGGGGCGTGCCGGTCCGTCTCACCGAGGGCGGCGCCGACCGCCTGCCCCTGGTGCTCGCCGGAATGGACGCCGGGACGGAGGGAGGGACGGACGACGGGGCGGAGCCTCAGGCGCCGTAACCGTCGTTGTACCCGTCCCGCCGATGGTGGTGCCCCTCCTCGTCGACGACCGGCGTCGAGGGTGGCACCACTACGCGCCTGCGCCGGGCGATGCTGCTGAACGTCGTGGTGCCGATCAGCCCCACGATCATCAGGATGACGCCGACCAGGTCGAGGTTGACCCCCTCCATCTCCCAGTCGGTCGCGAACGTGAGGATGGCTCCCGCGGCGATGAGAATGATGCACCCGCCGAGGCCCATGAGTGTCGCCTCCCTGTCCGGTGTCCGGTGGTTCCGGTCGGAGGCGAGTACCCCACCCTGGTCGAACTACCCTTCCAGGAACGCCACCAGAGAGTTCGCCAGCAGCCACGGGTCGTCCGCGCCGCACAGCTCGCGCGCACTGTGCATCGACAGGATCGCCACACCGATGTCGACGGTCTTGATGCCGTGCCGGGCCGCGGTGATCGGGCCGATGGTGGTGCCGCAGGGCATGGAGTTGTTGGAGACGAAGGACTGGAAGGGGACGTCCGCCTTCTCGCAGGCCGCCGCCCACACCGCGCGGCCCGAACCGTCGGTCGCATAGCGGTTGTTGACGTTGACCTTGAGGATCGGCCCGCCGTTGACCCGCGGGTGGTGCGTCGGGTCGTGGCGCTCGGCGTAGTTGGGGTGCACGGCGTGGCCCGTGTCCGACGACAGGCAGACCGTGCCCGCGAAGGCCCGCGCCCGGTCCTCGTACGAGCCCCCGCGCGCGAACACCGAGCGCTCCAGGACGCTGCCCAGCAGCGGCCCGTCCGCACCCGTGTCGCTCTGCGAGCCGTTCTCCTCGTGGTCGAAGGCGGCCAGCACCGGGATGCACGGCAGCCCGGCGCCCGAGCCGGCCACCCCTGCCAGCGCCGCCGCCCCCGCGTGCACCGAGAGCAGGTTGTCCATCCGCGGGCCCGCGACCAGCTCCTTGTCGCGGCCCAGGTACGCCGGTGCCTCCACGGAGTGGACCATCAGATCCCAGCCGGTGACCTCGCCCGCGGCCAGCCCGGCCGTCTCCTCCAGGTACGCGATCAGGTCGCCGTCGCGCACATCGTTGCCGAGACCCCAGATCGGCTGGAGGTGGCGCTGCTTGTCGAGCTTGAGCCCCTCCGCCGACACCGAGCGGTCCAGATGGATGGCGAGCTGGGGGACGCGCAGCAGCGGACGGTCCACGTTCACCAGCCGCGACGAGCCGTCCCGCAGCGTCAGCCGGCCCGCGAGGCCCAGGTCGCGGTCGAGCCAGGAGTTGAGCAGCGGTCCGCCGTAGATCTCCACGGCGACCTGCCGCCAGCCGTGCGCCCCGGTGTCGGGCAGCGGCTTCACCCGCAGATTGGGGGAGTCCGTGTGCGCCCCGACGATCCGGAACGGCGTGTGCGGCGCCGCGCCCTCGGGCACGTACCAGGCTACGATCGCGCCACCGCGCAGCACGTACTTGCCGCCGCTCGACCCGTCCCACGCGTCCGTCTCCGAGACCTGCCGGAAGCCGGCCTTTTCCAGCCGCTCGGCGGTGTTCGCCACGGCGTGGTACGGCGACGGGCTCGCCGCCAGGAAGGACATGAGGTCGTCGGTGTGGCCGCGGTCGAAGCGGGGGGGTTCGCTCATGGGGTTCACCTTAACGACGTACGAGGGCCCGCTCCCGGTGAAGGAGAGCGGGCCCTCGTGAGGGCGATGTGGATTGTCCGTGAGTGACCGGAACGAGTGGCCGGAACCCTTGCTTAGAAGGCCGCCTCGTCCAGCTCCATCAGGTCCAGCTCGACACCCTCGGCGAGCTTGCGCGCACCGGTGACACCCGGCAGGACGTTGGCAGCGAAGAACTTCGCCGCCGCGATCTTGCCCTGGTAGAAGGACTTGTCCTTGGCGGAGGCCGACGCCAGCTTCTCGGCGGCGACCGCGGCACCCTTGAGCAGCAGGTAGCCGACGACGACGTCACCGGAGGCCATCAGCAGGCGGGTGGTGTTGAGGCCCACCTTGTAGATGTTCTTGGTGTCCTGCTCGGTGGCCGCGAGGTCGGTCAGCATCAGACCGACGATCGCCTCCAGCTCCACGGCCGCCTTGGCGAGCTGCTCGCGGGCCGTGCCGAGCTCCTCGCCGCCCTCGCCGAGCGCCAGGAACTTCTTGATGTCTTCGGCGAGCGAGTTCAGCGCGGCGCCCTGGTTGCGGACGATCTTCCGGAAGAAGAAGTCCTGGCCCTGGATCGCCGTGGTGCCCTCGTACAGGGTGTCGATCTTGGAGTCACGGATGTACTGCTCGATCGGGTACTCCTGCAGGAAGCCGGAGCCGCCGAAGGTCTGCAGCGACTGGGCGAGCTGCTCGTAGCCCTTCTCGGAGCCGTAGCCCTTGACGATCGGCAGGAGCAGGTCGTTGAGCGCGTGCTCGGCCTTCGCGTCCTCGCCCGCCGCCTCCTTCACCGCGATCGCGTCCTGGACCGAGGCCGTGTAGAGGACCAGCGCGCGCATGCCCTCCGCGTACGCCTTCTGCGTCATCAGCGAGCGGCGGACGTCCGGGTGGTGCGTGATGGTGACCTTGGGCGCGGCCTTGTCCATGAAGTTCGCGAGGTCCGTGCCCTGGACGCGCTCCTTGGCGTATTCCAGCGCGTTCAGGTAGCCCGTCGACAGCGTGGAGATCGCCTTCGTGCCGACCATCATGCGGGCGAACTCGATGATGCGGAACATCTGGCGGATGCCGTCGTGCTTGTCGCCGATCAGCCAGCCCTTGGCGGGGTGGCGGTCGCCGAAGGTCATCTCGCAGGTGTTGGAGGCCTTCAGGCCCATCTTGTGCTCGACGTTCGTGGCGTAGGCGCCGTTGCGCTCGCCCAGCTCGCCGGTCTCGAAGTCGAAGAGGTACTTCGGGACCATGAAGAGGGACAGGCCCTTGGTGCCGGGGCCGGCACCCTCGGGACGCGCCAGCACGTAGTGGAGGATGTTCTCCTCCATGTCGTGCTCACCGGACGTGATGAAGCGCTTCACGCCCTCGATGTGCCAGGAGCCGTCCTCCTGCTGGATCGCCTTGGTGCGGCCGGCGCCCACGTCCGAACCGGCGTCCGGCTCGGTGAGCACCATGGTCGAACCCCAGGTCCGGTCCACGGCGATCTGCGCGATCTTCTTCTGGACGTCGTTGCCCTCGTCGTAGAGGATCCCGGCGAACGCCGGGCCGGAGGAGTACATCCACACGGCCGGGTTCGAGCCGAGGATCAGCTCCGCGTACGACCAGATCAGGGACGGCGGCGCCGTCGTGCCGCCGATCGCCTCGGGGACACCGAGACGCCAGTACTCGGAGTCCATGAAGGCCTTGTAGCTCTTCTTGAAGGACGGCGGGACCGGCGCGGTGTTGGTCTCCGGGTCGAAGACCGGGGGGTTGCGGTCGGCGTCCGTGAAGGACTCGGCCAGCTCGTTCTCGGCGAGCCGGGTCAGCTCCTCAAGGATGCTCTTCGCGGTCTCGACGTCCATCTCCTCGAACGGACCCGTGCCGTACAGCTTGTCGCGGCCGAGTACTTCGAAGAGGTTGAACTCGATGTCGCGCAGATTCGACTTGTAGTGCCCCATGGTCAACGACTCCGTAGAGAGGGATCGGCGAGGCACTTGGATCCTCGCGCTAGTTCACGTACCAACAAGTAGCTACGATGATGCTACCCGTCAGTAATAAGACGCAACCCCGATCCCGTCATCTGTGACAGGTCACACCGGAACGGTCAGCGTCGCGGTGTAGCCCTGCCCGGCGCTGCCGGACATCGCAGCGAGCTGCTGGTCGTAACCGTCGCTGAAGATGCCGTCCGTCTCCAGGGAGATACGGCGGAGATTCGTCACACTTTGGCCGTAGCCGTCCGTGGCGTACACCGCGTCGCAGGTGTCCTTGGGGAAGGCGAGCTGCGAGGTGCTGGTGATGGACGTGGCCGCCGTGGCGTCGGCCAGGCTGCCGTAGACCTCGAAGTGGATGTGCGGCCAGCGGCCGTCGTAGCAGCCGGGGAAGACGCTGGTGAAGGTGACCTGGCCCTTGTCGTCCGTCTCCTGGACGCCCCGCAGGTAGTTCTCCTCCGTGATGCCCTCCGAGTACAGCGAGTACTTGCCGTCGCGGTCGGCGTGCCACAGGTAGACGGCGGCGCCCTTCTTGGGCGTCCCGCAGCCGGAGGCGGCGTCCACGACCGTGAGCGTGACGGTCAGGGGCACGCCTTCGGCGGTGCCGCCCGCGGAGTCGCCGAAGCTCTTGGTGATGTCGCCGCGCACCACACCGCTCTCCTTGAGGACGTTCACGCCGTTCGAACCGTCGCCCGGGTAGGGCCCGGCGGTCTCGCTCGGGATGGTCGCGCACTCGGCGGACGAGGAGGAGCCGGCGGAGGACGCGGCCGAGGAAGAGGAGGACGAGGACGACGCCGAGGTGTCCTCGTCCGCGCTGCATCCCACCAGCGGGACCAGGCTCGCGCCCGCCATCAGCCGGATCATGCGGCGGCGGGCGAGGACGGGAAGGTCGTAGGAGAGGCCTCTGTCGTGCTCGTGGACCTCGTCGTCATGGTGTCGGTGCATGGCTGTCCCCTTGCTGGTGAGGTGCCGTGTGGGGGCACTTCCCGTCGATGCCACAGACGCTAGGAGCGGAACCTGTGGGAAACCGGCGAGGCCGCTGTCGAGTCGCTGTCAAGTCACTGTCGGTTTCCCGGCGAGCCGGTACCGGCTCGCCCTCCCGGCCGCTCTCGGTACGCTTGCGCCCATGTACGGCTACGACCAGAACGTCGGTGCACAGCAGCAGGGGTACGCCCCGCCGCAGCAGCCCATGGCCGGCGGAGTGGGCGGGTACGGCCAGCAGCCGCCGCTCTACCCCGAGCCGTCTCCACCCTCCCTCGCGGACGCGGTGCGGGCCTTCACCACCGGGCAGATGGCCGCGGAGGACTTCCAGCAGGTCTTCGCGACGTCGAAGGTCTACTGCCCGCGCGGTGACAACCCCGGCTTCCTCGCCCTGCACAACACCCAGCAGCCGGTGATCCCGATGTTCACCTCGCTCAAGGAGCTGCGGCGGTACGCGGGCAAGGAGTCCAAGTACTTCGTCATCACCGGCGCCGAGGTGATCGACCTGCTCCCGACCGGCTACGGCTTCGTCCTCGACATGGAGGGCGAGCACCGCATGGTCTTCGACGCGAAGGCCGTGGAACAGATGGTCGAGTTCGCGATGCGCCGGATGTACGGCTGAGTCAGGATGTACGGCTGAGTTCTGCGGGCGCCGGGTCAGCGGGCGAGCCGTAGCGCCAGCCCGTCGAGCACGATGTCCAGGGCCGCCGTGAACTTCGCGTCCCGCATGGCCGCCGGGTCGGTGGTGGCGGCCTTCTCCGCCTCGGCGTAGCCCTTCGCCAGGTGTTCGTGATCCGCGACCGCCTGCTGCGCCGCCGGCATCAGGCGGGCGATGAAGCCTGCCTCCGTCTCTCCGGCGCGGGCGACCGTGATGAGCCAGGCGGCCTCGGTGGTGCTCATGCCGATGACGTACGACATCACGGCGTCGATCGCGATCGTGGGATCCGTGAATCCGGCCGCCGTGAACAGGGCGGCCAGCCGCTCCGAGTACGCCATCAGGTTGGGGCCGAGGTAGGCGAGCCCCGCCTGGCCGAGCAGTGAGCCCAGCCATGGGTGCCGTAGCGCCGTCGTACGGAAGGAGTGCGCGGCCTCGCTGACGGCCGCACGCCAGTCGGAGCCGTCCGCCGCCGGTACGTGGATCTCGGCGGCGACCTCGTCGACGGCCAGCTCCATCAGCTCGTCCTTGGTCGCCACGTGCCGGTAGAGGGAGGCGGCGCCGGCGTTCAGGCGGGTGGCGAGCTTGCGCATGCTCAGCGCCTCCACGCCCTCGGCGTCCAGCATGACGATCGCCTCGCGCACGATCGTGGCGCGGCTGAGCGTGGGCTGGTCGGGCTCGCGCTGGGGGCGGGCCCAGACGGAGGGGATGGGGCTCTGCTTCGTCGATTTGGCGGCCATCGGCACTCCTTCGCATCCCTGCGTACATCGTTCGCGTCGAGCGTACAGGAATCGAGGGTTGCGAACACTGTTCCGCCATGCGTACAGTGTTCGCAACGAAGGAACGGTGTTCACGAACCGGAGGGGAATCCGTCATGGATGTCAAGGAAACCCGTGATCCACGCCGCTGGTGGATCCTGATCGTGCTCTGCCTGAGCACGCTGGTGCTGGTCGTCGACAGCATGGCGCTGACCGTCGCGGTGCCGGTGATGACCGGGGAGATCGGGGCGAGCGCCCAGGAGACCCAGTGGATCCTGGACTCCTACATCCTGGTGTTCGCGGGGCTGCTGCTCACCTCCGGCAGCCTCGGGGACCGGTTCGGACGCCGGAAGGTGATGCTGATCGGGCTCCTGCTCTTCGGGGCGGCCTCACTGGCCGCGACCTGGTGCACGAACCCCGGCGAGGTGATTGCCGTCCGCGTCGCGATGGGTGTCGGCGGGGCACTGATCATGCCGTCCACGCTGTCGATCCTGATCACCGTCTTCGACGAGGACGAGCGCGGCAAGGCGATGGCGGCATGGAGCTCGGTGTCGATGCTCGGCCTGGTCGGCAGCCCGGTGCTGGGCGGTGTCCTGATCGAGCACTTCTCCTGGCAGTCGATCTTCTTCATCAACGTGCCGATCGTGGCGCTCGCCGTCGTCGCCGGTCTGACGCTGATGCCGGAGTCCAGGGCGCCCTGGCAGAAGCCGGACCCGCTGGGCGCGGTGCTGTCGGCGGTCGGGATGACGGCCCTGGTCTGGTGGATCATCGAGCTCCCGCAGCACGGGGTGTGGACCGTTGCCCTGCCCGTGGCCCTCGTGTCCCTGGCCGGGTTCGTGATCTGGGAGAACGTCACCAAGTCGCCCATGGTCCCGCTGGTCCTGTTCAGGCACCGCAACTTCAGCGGCGGTTCGATCTCCCTGGCCCTGGTCCAGATCGGCAACGGCGGTCTGCTGCTGGTCCTCACGCAGTATCTGCAGTTCGTGCTCGGCTACTCGCCGATCAAGGCGGGCCTCGCCTTCCTGCCGCTGGCGATCACGGCCCTCGTCGGCAACGGCGTCGGCGTCAAGCTCGCCGCCAAGTACGGCAACCGGTGGGTGATCTTCGCGGGGATGCTGGTGATGGTGGCCTGCTTCGCCCTGCTGAGCACGGTCTCGGCGGACTCCGGCTTCACGGTCCCGGCGGTGGCGCTCGGTCTGCTCGGGCTCGGCGCGGGTCTGGCGATGCCGGCCGCGGTGGGCGCGCTGATGGGCACCATCCCCGAGGACAAGGCGGGCGTCGGCTCGGCCCTGAACGACACCATCCAGCAGGCCGGTACCGCGCTGGGCATCGCGATCCTGGGCTCGCTGCTGTCGAGCGGCTTCGCGGACCGGATGCCCGAGGGGGCGCCGCAGGAGGCCAGGCACTCGATCGCCGGTGCGGTCGCCGGTGGCGACGCGGGTCTGATCGCCACCGCCCGCGAGGCCTTCACCGCCTCGATGTCCACCACCTTCACGGTCAGCGCGATCGGTGTCGCGGCGGCGGCCCTGCTGGCGACGCTGGTCATGCGGGACGACCGCCGGAAGCCGGACGCCGCGGACCGTACGCCGGACACGGCAGACCGCACGCCGGACACCGCGGACCGTACGGCGGAGAACCGGCCCGAACCGGTCGTCTGACCCCACCGCTCCGGCTCTTCCTGACACACTGAGCCGCCACCGAACCACCGGGACCTCGTGACGAAGGCCGACGCCCACCCCGGGCGTCGGCCTTCGGTCGTGCCCGGCGGGAATGGATGGCGCGCCTCTCCCGTTAGGGGTGGCAGGAAGTTCAATGCTCAACTAAACTGGCCGCACAAGGAGGTACCGACATGCCTGCAGTGACCGTCGAGAACCCGCTGACGCTGCCCCGTGTCGCCGCGCCCGCGGAGGCCGTGGCCCGTCCCGTGCTCGCCGTCACGACCGCGCCGAGCGGTTTCGAGGGCGAGGGCTTCCCGGTGCGCCGTGCGTTCGCCGGGATCAACTACCGCCATCTGGACCCGTTCATCATGATGGACCAGATGGGCGAGGTGGATTACGCGCCGGGCGAGCCCAAGGGCACCCCCTGGCACCCGCACCGGGGCTTCGAGACCGTCACCTACATCATCGACGGGATCTTCGACCACCAGGACTCCAACGGCGGTGGCGGCACCATCACCAACGGCGACACCCAGTGGATGACGGCCGGCTCGGGCCTGCTCCACATCGAGGCGCCGCCGGAGTCCCTGGTCATGTCCGGCGGCCTCTTCCACGGCCTGCAGCTGTGGGTGAACCTCCCGGCCCGCGACAAGATGATGCAGCCGCGCTACCAGGACATCCGCGGCGGCAACGTCCAGCTGCTCACCACCCCCGACGGCGGCGCGCTGCTGCGGGTCATCGCGGGTGAGCTGGACGGCCACCAGGGTCCCGGCATCACCCACACCCCGATCACGATGATCCACGCGACGCTCGCGCCGGGCGCGGAGATCACCCTGCCGTGGCGTGAGGACTTCAACGGTCTGGCGTACGTCCTCGCCGGCCGGGGCGCGGTGGGTGCGGACCGCCGTCCGATCCACCTCGGCCAGACCGCGGTCTTCGGCGACGGCGGCTCGCTGACGGTCCGCGCGGACGAGAAGCAGGACTCCCACACGCCGGACCTGGAGGTCGTCCTGCTGGGCGGCCGGCCGATCCGTGAGCCGATGGCCCACTACGGCCCCTTCGTGATGAACACCCGGGAAGAGCTCCAGCAGGCCTTCGACGACTTCCAGAAGGGCCGGCTCGGGACGATACCGGCGGTGCACGGGATGAGCGAGAGCGGGCCGTCCCAGGTCTGACCCCGCCTGCTCTCCGCCTGAGACGACGAGGCCCGGAGCCGCGCCCTGTGGTGCGGATCCGGGCCTTTCGTCACCGTCACCCACCCGGTCCGCCCGCGCACGACAACCCCGCCCGGCCATGATCCGCTGGAGAGGTGCAGGCCCCCGCCCCGCTGCTCCCCGCCCCCGTTCGGCGGCTCGCCGCCTGGTGTGTCGTCGTGCTGCTGGTCGCCGGGGTCGTCTACGTCGGGATCCGGCTGGCCGACGAGTTCCGTACGGCCGTCGTGCCCGTGCTGCTCGCGCTGCTCGGGACGGCGTTGCTCGGGCCGCTGCACCGGCGGCTGGTGAAGGCCAAGGTCAATCGGTCGGTGGCCGCCGGGCTCACCTGTGTCGCCGTCGTGGCCGTCGTCGGCGGGGCCGTGTACATCGTCGTCGCCGCGATCGTCGAGACCGGCGACCAGATCGTCGCCGCGCTCAAGCAGGCCGCCGAGGATCTCGCCGACCACTTCGGGGCCGCCGGGACCTCGCTGGACGATCTCGCCTCCAACTCCCGGGAGTTGCTCACCAAGTTCGGCGGGACGGCCGCCTCCGGTGTCATCAGCGGGGTCAGCGTCGTGGGCGAGAGCATCGCCATGGCCGTACTCGCCCTGTTGCTGGTGTTCTTCTTCCTGCGGGACTCCGACCGGGCCGCCGATGCCCTGCGGTCCGTCGTCCCGGGCGGGAGCGGGGACGCCGTGGAGGCCATGGCCCGGCGGGCGTTCCAGGCCGTCGAGGGGTTCATGCGGGGGACCACCCTCGTCGCCCTGATCGACGCCCTCTGCATCTCCGTCGGGCTGCTCGTCCTCGATGTGCCGGGCGCGGTCGGGCTCGGTGCGCTCGTCTTCGTCGGGGCCTACATCCCCTACCTGGGTGCCTTCATCTCGGGGGCCGTCGCGGTGCTGGTCGCGCTCGCCGACCGGGGGTTCGTGATCGCGCTGTGGGTGCTGGCCATCGTGCTCGCCGTGCAGGTCCTGGAAGGGCATGTGCTCACGCCCATGATCCAGAGCCGCACCGTGCAGATGCACCCGGCCGTCGTCATGGTGGCGATCACCGCCGGAGCCTCCGTCGCCGGAATCCTCGGCATGCTGCTGGCCGTACCGCTCACCGCCGCCGCCTTCGGTGTCCTGCACGAGCTGCAGGAGCGTTACGCGACGTCGGAGCCGTCCGCCGACTCGTAGAGCTCGACCCAGGTGCTCTTGCCCTCGCCGCGCGGGTCCACGCCCCACGCCTGCGCCAGCAGCTCGATCAGCAGCAACCCCCGCCCGGACGACGCCAGTTCCCCCGGCCGGCGCTTGTGCGGCAGGTCGTCGCTGGTGTCCGTCACCTCCACACGCAGCCGACGGCCCCCCGGCTCGCCCCGTACCTCGGCGAGCACCAGCGCGTCGGCGTCGGTGTGCACGAGGACGTTGGTGAGCATCTCGGACAGCAGCAGGACCGCCGAGTCGACCTGGTCTTCGGAGGCCCAGTCGTGCAGCAGCTCCCGCAGCTGCTGCCGGGCGACCGCGACCCGCTCCGGCTCGGCCTGCGCCACCGACAGCATGGTGCGCCGGATCGTCAGCGGTACGGCGGCCGTGCCTTGCCCGTGGGCAGAACCGCCGCCGCGCCCGTCGCCCTGCCGGCGCAGCAGCAGGACCGCTATGTCGTCCTCGCGCCGGTCGGCGAGCGGGCCGGTGGTGTGGTGGGACGACGGGCCGTGCACGGCCTGGACGAGGCCGTCGGCGAGTTCCTCCAGGTCGCCGTCGTGGTCCTCCAGGATCGTACGGATGCGCTTCCAGCCGGTCTCCAGGTCGTGGCCGCCGGTCTCGATCAGCCCGTCCGTGCAGATCAGCATGGTCTCGCCGGGTTCCAGGGTGATCCTGGTCGTCGGATAGTCGGCGTCCGGGTCGATGCCCAGCGGGAGTCCGCCGGCCGTGGGGCGGGAGAGCACCGTGCCGTCGCTCATCCGGATCGCCGGGTCCGGGTGCCCGGCGCGGGCGATGTCCAGCAGGCCGGTCGTGGGGTCGACCTCGACGTAGAGGCAGGTCGCGAAGCGCAGCTCGGACGGGTCCTCGTCGAGGGAGCCCAGCGTCATCCCGTGCAGAAAGCGGGAGGCGCGGGAGAGGACCGCGTCGGGGCGGTGGCCCTCGGAGGCGTAGGCGCGCAGGGCGATCCGGAGCTGGCCCATCAGGCCCGCCGCCCGCACGTCATGGCCCTGGACGTCGCCGATGACCAGGGCGAAGCGGCCGTTCGGGAGCGGGATCATGTCGTACCAGTCGCCGCCGACCTGGAGGCCGCCGCCGGTCGGGACATAGCGGGCGGCGACGCGCATGCCCGGTATCTCGGGGCCCAGCTTGGGCAGCATCGAGCGCTGGAGGCCGTCCGTCAGCTCCTGCGCGGACTCGGTGGCCTCGGCACGGGAGAGGGCCTGGGCGAGCATGCGGGCCACGGTCGTCAGCACGGACCGTTCGTCCGGGGTGAACGCGACCGGATAGGCGAACGCCGCCATCCAGGCGCCCATCGTGCGCCCGGCCACGGTCAGCGGCAGGAACGCCCAGGACTGCCGGTTGAAGGGCGCGGCGAGCGGCCAGGTGACCGGGTAGCGGTCCTTGTACCGCTCGGGTGACGAGAGATAGACGGCACGGCCGGTGCGCACGACCTCGGCGGCCGGATAGTCCGTCTCCAGGGCCATATGTGTGAAGGGGTCCTCGTCACCGGGCTGATGGCCGTGGTGGCCGATGATCGTCAGGCGGTCGCCCGTGACGCCGAAGACCGCGAGCCCGTCCGGTGAGAAGCCCGGCATCGACAGCCCGGCCGCGACCCGCAGCACCTCCGCCGTGGAGCGTGCCTCGGCCAGCGCCCGGCCCGCGTCCAGCAGGAACGCCTCCCGTGAGCGCCGCCAGTCGCCGGTGACCGCCGTACGCCCCGCCGAGGTACCCGGCGCCGGTTCGCTGACCTCCTGGAGGGAGCCGGTCACCTCGTACGACCGCTTCTCGCGGTCGAAGGAGGCGTGGAAGCGGCTGCGGCCGACCCGGATGACCCGGCCCCGCTCATCCATGATCCGCACCCGTGCCTCGCCGAGCGTGCCCTCGGCCACGGCGAGCTGGATCACCCCGCTGATCTCGTTCCAGTCGACCGGGTGCAGGCGGGAGCGCACCTGGGCCTGGCTGAGGGTGGCCTGTTCGGGGGGCAGCCCGAGCAGCCGTGCCGCCTCCGAATCGACCGTGACCAGTCCGGTGGCGGTGTTCCAGTGCCACAGTCCGGTCGCGAGGGCGGCGAGAACCTCCCCCACGGCGGGCAGGGGCTCACCAGTGCGCATTGCCCCACTCTAAGAAGAGGTGATCGCACACTGCCACCGAAGCTGTACGGGGCATCTGGTCGGGCGGAGCCCGAGGACGGGCCCACGGGCGCGGCAAATGGTGGGGAGCCGATCTTGGTGTCCCCGGTAGGCTTGGGGGGAGTTTCACGTGAAACACGCCCCCCGATCCGCGAAGACTGGATGAACGACGATGCATCGGTACAGGTCCCACACCTGCGGCGAGCTCCGCTCCTCTGACGTCGGCACCGACGTCCGGCTGAGTGGCTGGCTGCACAATCGGCGCGACCTGGGCGGCATCCTCTTCATCGATCTGCGCGACCACTACGGCATCACGCAGCTCGTCGCCCGTCCCGGCACGCCCGCGTACGAGGCCCTCGACAAGCTCTCCAAGGAGTCGACCCTCCGTATCGACGGCAAGGTCGTCTCCCGCGGCGCCGACAACATCAACGCCGACCTGCCCACCGGCGAGGTCGAGGTCGAGGTCGGCGAGGTCGAGCTGCTCGGCGCGGCCGCCCCGCTGCCGTTCACGATCAACACCGAGGACGGGGTCAACGAGGAGCGGCGCCTTGAGTACCGCTTCCTGGACCTGCGCCGCGAGCGCATGCACCGCAACATCCTGCTGCGTACGGCGGTCATCTCCGCGATCCGCCACAAGATGACGGCGCTGGGCTTCAACGAGATGGCGACGCCGATCCTGTCCGCGACCTCCCCCGAGGGCGCCCGCGACTTCGTCGTCCCCTCCCGTCTGCACCCGGGCAAGTTCTACGCCCTCCCGCAGGCGCCGCAGCAGTTCAAGCAGCTGCTGATGATCTCCGGCTTCGACCGCTACTTCCAGATCGCGCCCTGCTTCCGCGACGAGGACGCGCGCGCCGACCGCTCGCCGGGCGAGTTCTACCAGCTCGACGTCGAGATGAGCTTCGTCGAGCAGGAGGACGTGTTCCGCCCGATCGAGCAGCTCATGACGGAGCTCTTCGAGGAGTTCGGCGGCGGCCGCCACGTCACCTCCCCCTTCCCCCGCATCCCGTTCCGCGAGGCGATGCTGAAGTACGGCTCCGACAAGCCGGATCTGCGCGCCCAGCTGGAGCTTGTCGACATCACCGACATCTTCGAGGGCTCGGAGTTCAAGGCGTTCGCCGGCAAGCACGTGCGCGCGCTGCCGGTGCCGGACGTGTCCGCCCAGCCGCGGAAGTTCTTCGACCAGCTCGGTGACTTCGCGGTCTCGCAGGGCGCCAAGGGCCTGGCCTGGGTCCGCGTCGCCGAGGACGGCTCGCTGTCCGGCCCGATCGCCAAGTTCCTCACCGAGGAGAACGTCGCCGAGCTGACCAAGCGGCTGTCGCTGGCCGCCGGTCACGCCGTGTTCTTCGGAGCGGGCGAGTTCGAAGAGGTCTCGAAGATCATGGGCGCGGTGCGGGTCGAGGCCGCCAAGCGTGCCGGGCACTTCGAGGAGGGCGTCTTCCGGTTCTGCTGGATCGTCGACTTCCCGATGTACGAGAAGGACGAGGACACCGGCACGATCGACTTCTCGCACAACCCGTTCTCCATGCCGCAGGGCGGTCTGGAGGCCCTGGAGACCCAGGACCCGCTGGACATCCTGGGCTGGCAGTACGACATCGTCTGCAACGGCGTCGAGCTGTCCTCCGGCGCGATCCGGAACCACGAGCCGGAGATCATGCTCAAGGCGTTCGAGATCGCCGGGTACGACCGCGACACGGTCGAGGAGAAGTTCGCCGGCATGCTGCGCGCCTTCCGCTTCGGCGCCCCGCCGCACGGCGGCATCGCCCCCGGCGTCGACCGCATCGTCATGCTGCTCGCCGACGAGCCCAACATCCGCGAGACCATCGCCTTCCCGCTCAACGGCAACGCCCAGGACCTGATGATGGGCGCGCCGACGGAGCTGGAGGAGGCGCGGCTGAAGGAGCTGCACCTGTCGGTGCGCAAGCCGCAGCCGAAGTAGGCGGCATCTCGTGAAGTGGGGGGGTTGCCCGGGCGGGTAGCGGCCACAGAAAATTTTACAGCCGCGGAGCCCCGGGAGGCGCCGCCCGAGACATAACACCCCAAAAGCCCCCCGCG
>NZ_JBHYJA010000008.1:49808-126260 GCF_042740355.1 Streptomyces sp. NPDC059010 | reverse complement strand
GTAGCTTGTGGTTTTGTGCGTCTTCATACTTTTTTTGTTTTTTTTTTTTTGTTTCTTTTTTTTCTACTCCTCTTTTTCCACCCCCAAACTTTTTCTTTGCGCGGCGCATGCAGGGCTCTCACCCAGGTCTTACCTAACCTCCTGACAGGCGCCGTCCCTAACTTCCCGCACATGACGGGAAACCACACGGCCGAAGGGCCGAAACACAAGCGGGACCTGACACGTCGCAAGGTCGTCGTCGCCGGTGCGGGAGCCGCCGCGGCGGTGGGCGTGGGCGGCACGCTCGCGGCGGGCGCGTTCGCGGGTGAGACCAGCGCGTCCACGTCCTCTTCCGCGTCGGCGAGTGCCAGTGCGTCGAGCGGCGAGGTCTGCTACAAGCTGACCTCCGAGACGACCGAGGGCCCCTACTACATCGACGCGGACAAGCTCCGCAAGGACGTGACCGAGGACCAGGAGGGCATCCCGCTCACTCTCCGCCTCAAGGTGATCGACTCCGAGACCTGCAAGCCCATCAGGAACGCCGCGGTCGACATCTGGCACTGCAACGCGCTGGGCGTGTACTCGGGATACGAGGCCATGGGCAGCGGCGGTGGCGGCGGGGGCGGTACCCCGCCCTCCGGCCAGCCGACGGGTGAGCCCCCGTCCGGCGCGCCCTCGGGCGAGCCGGGTGGCGGAGGCGGCGTCCACGTGGAGCCGACGGACGACGAGCGCTATCTGCGCGGTACCTCGAAGACGGACCGCAACGGCGTGGTGGAGTTCAGGACGGTCTTCCCCGGCTGGTACCAGGGCCGCTCCGTTCACATCCACACCAAGGTGCATGTGAACGGCACCTGGACGGACGCCGGTTACGAGGGCGGCAACACCTGCCACACCGGTCAGTTCTTCTTCGACGAGGAGAGCGTGCTGGCCTCCGCCGAGGTGGAGCCGTACTCCACCAACACCACCACCCGGACCACGCTCGACGAGGACACCATCTACCCGGACAACGGGACCGAGGGCGGCCTGCTGAAGCTGAAGTACCGCAAGAACGACATCGCGAAGGGCGTCGTAGCGACGATCACGATGGGTGTCGACCCGGAGACCACCAACGCCGGAACCTGACCGACTTACGGGCCTACGAGGCGAGGCGAGGCGAGTGAGGCAAGGCGCGGGGCGGATGTGTGTGCGCATCCGCCCCGCGTCCACATGTATGGACATCCGCTCAATCCGTTGACCCGGAAGCCCGGTCTCCGTATGGTTCCCCAGGCCCGCGTACGTGATCCAGGTTCACATACGTGCACGACCTAGGGGAGGCAACGATGTCGGAAGTGATGTCGGAAGGCGTGACACCCGACGCCGAACGCCGCGCCGTCGGCAAGTTCCTGCGCCGGATGCTGCCGATCCTCGTCCTGATGCTGCTGGTCAACCAGATGGACCGGACCAACGTCGGCTTCGTGCAGGACGAGTTGCGGGCCGACGTCGGCGTGAGCGCGACGGCTTACGGCCTCGGCGCCGGGCTGTTCTTCATCGGGTACGCCCTGTTCGAGGTGCCCAGCAACATGCTCCTGGAGCGCTTCGGCGCCCGGGTCTGGCTGACCCGCATCATGATCACCTGGGGTGCGGTGATCGTGGCGATGTGCTTCATCCACAACGTGTGGATGTTCTACGGCCTGCGCTTCCTGCTCGGCGTCGCGGAGGCCGGCTTCTTCCCCGGCGTGCTGCTCTACTTCACCCAGTGGCTGCCCGACTCCAGCCGCGGCCGGGCGAGCGCGATCTTCCTGGGCGGCTCGGCGACGGCGTACATCGTGACCGGCCCGATCACCGGTGCCCTCCTCGAACTGCACGGGGTCGGCGGATTCGCCGGCTGGCGCTGGATGTTCGCCCTCGAAGGACTGCTCTCGATCGTCGTCGGCTTCGTCGCCGGATTCTTCCTCGTCTCCCGTATCGAGGACGCCCGCTGGCTCACCAGGGAGGAGAAGGACGCGCTGCGCTCGGCGGTCGCCCGCGACGAGGAGGCCCGCAGCCGGGCCCCGAAGGTGTCCCGGCTCAGGCTCCTCTTCCACAAGCAGGTCGCCCTGCTGACCGCGGTCTTCTTCGCGATGGCCCTCACCGGCTACGCGATCACCTTCTGGCTGCCCAGCCTGGTTGAGGAGATAGGCGGCCTGTCCTCCTTCGAGGTCGGCCTGCTCTCGGCGATCCCGTGGATCTGCGCCGTGATCGCGATGTACACGGCCAGCCACTTCACCGACGGCGCCCCCGACCGCCGCCCCTACCTCGCCATCGCCCTGGTCCTGTCGGCCCTCGGCACCTTCCTGGCCACGCTGGGCTCCCCGTGGTTCGGCCTCGCCGCGATCACGCTGGCGGCGGTCGGCGGCAAGTGCGCGGCGACCCTGTTCTGGCCGATGGCCCAGTCCGGGCTCGACCTCAAGGTCGCCGCGCCCGGACTGGCGGTCGTCAACTCCATCGGAAACCTGGGCGGTTTCGTCTCCCCCACCCTCTTCGGCTACCTCAAGGACACCACCGGCACCACCAACGGCGGCCTCTACACCCTCTCGGCGGCGTCCCTCCTGGCCGTGGCCGGCGTCGCCCTCATCCGCCGGACGGGAGGCGGGGGCACGAGGGCGACGTCCGACGTGACGTCGGCGGAGCCCGTCAAGTGAGGCCGGGGCCGTGCTCTACTCACCGTCGCCCCACCGCCCTCGCCGCCCTCCTCCAGGGCGTCCTCACTCGTCCCCGTCCGCCGGAGGGCTGAGCGCCTCCTCCTCCAGCAGGCGCTCAGCGATGTCGTCCGCCCAGGCCCGGACCCAGCGGCGAAGCAGTCGCACCGAGTCCTCGTCCAGGCCCCTCGCGGTGAACTCGCGGTCGTCCAGCAGCTCCGTCGCCTCCAGGCGGGACTGGAGGTCGGACGGGTCGAAGTCGTCCCAGGCGTGGCGGCGGGCCTGTTCCTCCAGGTCGGGGAAGGTCCAGTGGGAGGCGGCGGCGTAGACGTCGGTCAGGTCGCGGGCGGTGCCCCGGTCGGTGAGGGCGCGGACCTTGGTGCCGATGAGGTCTTCGAGGGAGAGGGCCGGGCCCAGGTCGGTCATGACGGGCGGGTGCCAGAGGGTTTCCTTGAGGAGATCGAGCGTCGTTTCCGCCGTGCCTTCCTCGTCGGTGACCAGGAGCCGGGCGGAGAGCGGGTCGGTCTCCAGGGGGCGTACCCGCCAGCCGAGGTCGGTCAGACCCTGGCCGACCACGGCCGCGATCCGGTCCATGGGCTCGGCCGTCTCGGTCGCCAGTTCCAGCGGCCCCCGCACGAACCGCTCCGGCGTCAGGCCGTGCGCCCGGACCGCGTACTCGCCCGCCAGGACGAGCGGGTAACGGGCGCCGAGGGTGAGGGCGTCGGTCAGGAGGTCTCGGGGGAGCGGGATCATGGTGCGCCGATTATGACGGCCCCGCCGAGGCGCGAGACCTCAACGGGGCCGGAGCGTGCGGCTGTCCGGGCTAGCTACCTCGCCACGAACTGCGTAAGGATCGCCTGCACCTCGTAGATGTCGACGCCCTTGGTGAACGTCTTCTCGATCGGCGTCGCCGAGCCGGACAGCCAGATCTTCAGCTCGGCGTCCAGGTCGAAGGTGCCCGCGGTCTCCACCGCGAAGTGGGTGATGCTGCGGTACGGGATCGAGTGGTACTCCACCTTCTTGCCCGTGATGCCCTGCTTGTCGACCAGGATCAGACGGCGGTCGGTGAACAGGATGGTGTCGCGTATCAGCAGGTACGCCGCGTGCACCTGCTCACCGTGGCCCAGCAGACGCGCGTAGTCCTGCTGCGCCTGCCCCTGGTCGATGGTGTGCGCGTTCCCGAACAGTGCCATGGATGGATCCCCCCATGTGATGGCCTTGCGTGGTCTTCATTGATCTTCAGCGGTCATGCGTGATCTTCGCCATGTATAGCCGTTCTGGGCGGCCGCGCATAGGGGCGCAAAAGATCAGGTGTCGTACGAACCGTCCCACGGCGCGCCGAACCCCAGGTTGTCGGGGTGGAGCTCGGCCCAGGCCTCCCCCTCCTCCTCGTCCGTCACCAGGCCGAACAGCACGCCCTCGACGGTGAGTTGGAAGGGACGTATCGCGATGTCCGTGTAGGTGCGCCGGGGGAGGCTGCGCAGCAGGGACGCCAGGTGGGCGCGGGCACGGGCGAGGACCGAGTCGGGTCCGTGCGGGGCGCGCTGCTGCTCGGCCCAGGTGCCGGCGCACCAGATCTCCGAGTCGCGGTACCGGCCGTCGGCGTCGAAGGTGTGCAGGACCGAATAGAGCCGTTTGTGCTCTTCCCAGCCGGAACCGAGGTCGAAGCCCTTGGGGAAGGCGTACGTGACCGACCCCATGAACTGCCCGTCCGCGTACTGGCCGATCGCTTCGGTGCGGCCGTGCGGCTCGTAGGCGATCGGGATGACCTCTGGGACTGCCATGGCGGAAACCTTACGGTCGTCGCGGGGGGCATGGTGGCGGTGGGGTGGGATCGTTGCCAAGCGCATGGGCAACATCCGCGTGATGTCCCCGAGTTGGGCACCGATCGGCCAAAAGATTCACGGCAACCTTTCAGATCTTCGCGACCACGCTGATCGGCAGCAGCGACACCGACAGCGCCGGCAAGCTGCGGGTCACCCTCCACCACAACGTGTGGAAGGGCATCGTGCAGCGTGCCCCGCTGGCCCGGATCGGTCCGTCCGGCGCCAAGGTCGCGGGGCTGCTGAGCGGCGACGGCACCGGCTCCATCGCCGGCTCCGGCAACCTCGTCAACGGCACGGCGACCGACCTCGTGGCCGCGTACAACTCCGCGGGCTCGAAGAAGATCAAGACGACGGTGAACTGGAAGCCGGCGCTCACGGCCGGGCTGCAGACGTCGGCGAAGAACCTGGTGACGGAGCTGGCTACGACGACGGGGGCCGGGGCGCTGTCCTGACGAGGTTTTTCTCGCAGTGCCGTCACACTTCCGTGGCGGGCGGCGTCAGGGAGGCAGTAGGCAAACAGACCGCACCTGACCGGGAGCTCCCATGCACACCGCATACGTCGTCGTGACCCTCGTCGCCGCCCTGATGGCCGGTTTCTCCGGCGCCGTCCTGCTGATGCGCGCCCAGTGGATCGTGCAGGCCCTCACCGACTACGGCGTCCCCCGGCCGTGGTGGACCTGGCTCGGGCTGGCCAAGGCAGCCGGGGCCGTGGGCCTGGTCGTCGGGCTGTTCGTGCCGGTGATCGGGGTGCTGGCCGGGGTGGGGCTAGTGCTGTACTTCCTGGGCGCCGCGGTGACGGTGGCGCGGGCGCGGTGGTACTCGCACATCCCGTTTCCGCTGGTTTATGCCGCTCCGGTGGTGGGGGCGCTGGTGTTGGCGTACGCCGGTTGAGCAAAAGGTGTCGTGTGCGCCTCGTTACCGCCAGATGGGCGATGTCTGGCGGGGCCCTTGGGGCCTAGGGTGCGGGGCATGAGAATAACCAGACGATTGGACAGTCCGGTGCAGCGATGCCTGAGTGAAGCAAACTGTCCTGCCGTGTTCGCTCTTTCCTCGGGTGACGTGGCGTTCATCGGGCGCGATGCTCCCCAGGAGGTCCATGAGACGCTGCCTCCCGGATCAGGGGTAGGGGAGGGCGAAAGGCTCGTGGTAGTTCCCCGGGACGTACTCGTCAGTGCTGGATGGAACGCACTGGCCTGTTGAGCGCTCAGTGCGGCTCGGCCAGATTATTCGGGTCGAGCCGCATTGCTTGGTTCAGCGTCTGACGCTGATAGGCCAATTCAACGGTGTCATAGAAATGGCGCAGCCCTCCGTCGGAGGGCAAGGAGAGGTCGCGCGAAACTCGTGTCCGTTCCCAGAAGTCCCGTATCGTCGGGCTGCTGAAGATGTGATCCAGCGTTTTCTCGACCTCGTCACGTTCGCCCGTATTCCAGTGCGTCCATAGGTGAGAGATGATCAGGTTGGCGTACATGAATTGCTTGCGAAGGCCATCGGACACTTCACTTCCGTAGCCTGGCCAGACCGCCATCAGGAGGGGATCGTCGATGGCCATCTGAATAAGCTTCCGATGTTGCTCCCGCATTGCCGCCTCGGCGACGCGGCGTGTCATATGGTGTTGGTTTTCCGCGACCTCGCGTTGCAATGCCAGTTCCGCGCGCTGTGCCTCCAGGACTTCGCGTTGCATCCTGGATTCCTCGCCCTGCTGGTGGAATGTGCGGGCGATATAGATGAGGACGACGACCGACGTGGCAGCGGCGGCGGCGCCGAAGGACTGGCCCGCGTTTCCGGTGGCGGTGGACTGAATTCCGGAGAAGCTCGTCAGGAAGAGTGTGAGCCCTATGGTCGCCGCACAGGATGCGATCGTGATGGTGACCAGGACCCAAACCTCGCGAGCGCGACGAGACCCTGCCATGGCACCCCCTGATGGAAGACCACTATTACTCGTGAGTATGTCTTCGATCCAGGGGAGGTATGCCCACGTAATCCGCCGGGAAAACAATGCGCTAGAAGCAGGGATGGGTATGCGCCAGGAGAATGATTTCGTCCGGATTCCTCTGGGCCCGTTGGTGAACGTGGGAAACCAACGGGCCCTTTCTTATCCCTACTGCTCGGCTTACTCGCCGCCGAAGCGCTCCTTGTACGTCTCCAGGTCCTCGTCCGTGAGCTTTGCGAAGAGGACCGGCGGGACGGTGAAGGGGGTGCCGGCGGGGACGGAGGTCAGGGACTTCGCCTCGGTCGGGCTCACCCAGGTCGCCGTGTCGTCGGGCAACGCGAAAGCCTCACGCATCGTCTTCGCCGTCGCCGGGATGAACGGCTCCGAGACCACCGAGTAGAGATGGATCAGGTTCATCGCCGTGCGCAGGGTGAGCGCGGCGCCGTCCTTGTCGGTCTTGATCTCCAGCCAGGGGGCCTTCTCCTCCAGATAGGAGTTGCCGGCCGACCACAGGGCACGCAGGGCCGCCGCCGCCTTGCGGAACTGGAGCGCCTCCATGTGCCCCTCGTACTCGGCGAGCAGCTCGGCGATCTGCTCGCCCAGCTTCACCTCCGCCTCGCCGGGCGCGCCCCCCGCGGGGACGTCGTCGCCGAAGCGCTTGCGGGAGAACGACAGGACGCGGTTGACGAAGTTGCCGAGGGTGTCGGCGAGGTCCTTGTTGACCGTGGCCGTGAAGTGCTCCCAGGTGAAGGACGAGTCGTCCGACTCCGGCGCGTTGGCGATCAGGAAGTAGCGCCAGTAGTCCGCCGGGAGGATCTCCAGGGCCTGGTCGGTGAAGACGCCGCGCTTCTGGGACGTGGAGAACTTTCCGCCGTAGTACGTCAGCCAGTTGAAGGCCTTGACGAAGTCGACCTTCTTCCACGGCTCGCGGATGCCGAGCTCGGTGGCCGGGAACATCACGGTGTGGAAGGGGACGTTGTCCTTCGCCATGAACTCCGTGTAGCGGACGGTGTCGTCCACGTCGTACCACCAGGACTTGTAGTCCCGGTTCTCCGGGTCCTGGTCCGACCACTCCTTCGTCGCGCCGATGTACTCGATCGGGGCGTCGAACCAGACGTAGAAGACCTTGCCCTCGGCCGCCAGCTCCGGCCAGGTGTCCGCCGGGACGGGGACGCCCCAGTCCAGGTCACGGGTGATCGCGCGGTCGTGCAGGCCCTCGGTCAGCCACTTGTGGGCGATGGAGGAGGCCAGGTGCGGCCAGACGCCGTCGTGCCGGGCGACCCACTCCATGACCTCGCGCTGCAGCTTGGACTGGAGGAGGAAGAGGTGCTTGGTCTCGCGGACCTCCAGGTCCGTGGAGCCGGAGATCGCGGAGCGGGGGTTGATCAGGTCGGTGGGGTCGAGTACGCGGGTGCAGTTCTCGCACTGGTCGCCGCGGGCCTTGTCGTAGCCGCAGTGGGGGCAGGTGCCCTCGACGTAGCGGTCCGGGAGGAAGCGGCCGTCGGCCGGGCTGTACACCTGGCGGATCGCCCGCTCCTCGATGAAGCCGTTCTCGTGCAGCTTGCGGGCGAAGTGCTGGGTGATCTCGACGTTCTGCGGGGAGGAGCTCCGGCCGAAGTAGTCGAAGGCCAGCGCGAAGCCGTCGTAGACCGCCTTCTGCGCGTCGTGCGCCTGGGCGCAGAAGTCCGCCACCGGGAGGCCCTGCTCCTTCGCCGCCAGCTCGGCCGGGGTGCCGTGCTCGTCCGTGGCGCAGATGTAGAGGACGTCGTGGCCGCGCTGGCGGAGGTACCGGGAGTACACGTCCGCCGGGAGCATGGACCCCACCATGTTGCCCAGGTGCTTGATTCCGTTGATGTACGGAAGGGCGCTGGTGATGAGGTGTCGAGCCATCGCGGGGCTGCTCCCAGGTCGGGTCGGGCTGGTGGGTCTTCTTGGTGTTTTGAGAACCTTGAAATCGTAGCCGACATGGGTGGGCCGCCCGCCTCCCGTTTTAAGGGGTGGGAAGGGGCGGCCCGGGGATCTTCGGGTGTGATCTTCGGGGGTTACGGGCGCCAGTTCGCCAGGATGCCCTCGTAGAGCTCGGCGTCCGTCAGCTCGCGGGGGGTCTCGCCCGCCAGGAAGTGGGACGTGTTGTCCGTCTTCAGCTTGCGGAGGTAGTCGAAGGCCTTGTTGTCCGGGGCGCCGAAGGCGACGAAGGCGAAGTGCACGGACGGGTGGGTCTTCGCGGCCTCGGTGAGGGCGTGGGTGGCGGGGGTCTTGGCGTCCGGGGCGCCGTCGGTCTGGAAGACGACGAGGGCGGGGGCGGTGGGGTCGGCGGACTTCTGGTGCTGGGCGAGGACTTCCTCTACGGCCACGTGGTAGCTGGTGCGGCCCATGCGGCCGAGGGTGGCGTGGAGGTCGTCGATCTTGTTCTCGTGGTCGGTGAGGGTGAGTTCGCCGGTGCCGTCGAGTTCGGTGGAGAAGAAGACGACGCTGACCTTGGCCTCGGGGTCCAGGTGGGCGGCGAGGGCGAGGGTCTGCTCGCCGAGGGCCTGGGCCGAGCCGTCCTTGTAGTACGGGCGCATGGAGGCGGAGCGGTCGAGGACGAGGTAGACCTTGGCGTGGGTGGTGGTGAGGTTGTGAGTGGTGAGGGTGGTGGTGGCCGCGGTGTAGGCGGTCTTGAGGGCGCGGGGGATTTCGGGGGTGGCCTCGGCTTCGCCTTCGGCCTTTGTGTTCCCACCCGCACCACCCGTGCCGCTTTCGTCGTCGGCTGCGAGTGGCCCCTGTGCGGCGTCCTCACCGTCGGCGACCGCGGGAGCGTCGTCAGGCTCCGCGGCGGCCGGCTCCGCGACCGGCTCGGCGTCCTGCTCGGGGTCGGCTGCCTCCGGAGCGACCTCGGCGACCGGCTCCGGCTCAGCGACTGTCTCCGACTCGACGACCGTCTCCGACTCGACGACCGTCTTCGGCTCGACGACCGTCTTCGGCTCGACGACCGTCTTCGGCTCGACGACCGTCTCGGGCTCTGAGACTGCCTCCGGCTCGGGGGCCGTTTCCTCGGCTGCCGCAACCGGCGCGGGCTCCTCGGTCACCGGCTCGGGAGTGGACTCCTCGGCCACAACCTCCTCGGCGACGGCCTCCTCGACCACCGGCGTCTCCGCAACGGGCTCCTCGGCAGCCGGTGCCTCCGCGACGACCGGCTCTTCAGCGACCGCCGTCTCCGCAACGGGCTCCTCAGCCACCGTCTCCGCAACGACGGGCTCCGCAACGACCGGCTCCTCGGCCACCGGCGCGACCGCAACCGGCTCCTCGGCAACCGCCGTCTCCGCAACCGGCTCAGCCGACGGCTCCTCAGCAACCGGCGCTTCCGTCACCGGTTCCTCAGCCGCTGGCGCTTCCGCCCCCGGCTCCTCAGCCACCGTCTCCACCGGCTTCGCCGGCTTAGGCACCGTGACGTTGTCGAAGGCCGCCGAAACCAGATCGTGCTCGTCGGCGTCCTGCTCGGACGTCTCAGACGTCTTGGACGTCTCGGCCCTCTCAGTCGACCCAGTCGACCCAGCCGCCCCCGCAGCCCCCGCAGCCCCGGTCTCCCGCGGCTCCGCGCTCTGCGGCTCCGCGCTCCGCGGCTCCGCCCCCCGCGGTTCCGGTACCTGGGCGGTGGCCGTCGGCTGGGGTTCCGGGGACGGTGACGGGACCGTCGGCTGCGGTTCCGGCGAAGGAGTCGCACCCTCTGCTTCGGCGGTACGTCCCTTACGTGACCGGCCGAACGCGTTCCGCAGGAGAGTGAGAATGCCCATGTGCGCAACCCTTCGCATGAGTTGATGCCCGTAGATCCCTGGCCAGGACGGACACGTAAGGTTAGCGGCCCCAGATGGCGATCTTGGGGAGGGGCTGACACAAGGCCCACCGCTCAGTCAAGGGCCGCATCGAGCCGACTCCCGCCACGTGCTCAACTGCCGTACATCCACCTCTGGTTCACCTGCGGTTCACTCACTCGCCCCGCTCCCGCACAAACGTGCCCCTACCGTCCCCCACGCTGCACTCAAGGGGAAGCAAGGGGAGAACAAAACGCCATGCGTATTCCGCTGCCGATCATCCGCACCAATAACAGTGACTCGCACCCTGGTGGGCGTTCTGCCCTGACCTGCCGGTTCCGGTGTGGTGACGCCTGTTTCCACGAGGTGCCGAACACCACCACGAACCCGTACGTCGGTGACGTCATCGCCGACGCCCTCAGCCGCCGTACGACGCTGCGCGCCGCCGCCGTCGTCTCCGCGGTCGCCGCCGTGGGCGCCACCGCCACCGTCAGCGCGCCGAAGGCCGACGCCGCAGAAGCCGCCGAGGCCGCCGGGGCGACGACCGAGCGGACCGGCACTTTCGGGCGCGGTGCGCGTGGCCTGCGCTTCAGCCCTGTCGCGCCGAACACCGCCGACACCGTGACCGTCGCGGACGGCTACGCGCAGAACATCGTCATCAAGTGGGGCGAGCCCATCCTGCGCGGTGCCCCGGCCTTCGACCCGGACAACCAGACCGGTGAGTCGCAGTCCCAGCAGTTCGGGTACAACAACGACTTCCTCGCCCTGCTCCCCCTGCCCGGCGAGCGCAACCGGCAGATACTCGTCGCCAATCACGAGTACACCGACGAAGTGATCATGTTCCGTGGCTACGACGCCGCCAACCCGACCAAGCAGCAGGTCGAGGTCGCGTGGGCGGCCCATGGGCTCTCCGCCGTCGTCGTGGAGGGGGACCGGAGGAGCGGGAAGCTCACCGCCGTGCCCCGCCACCCGCTGAACCGGCGCGTCACCGCGACCACCGAGTTCAAGGTCACCGGGCCCGCCGCCGGCTCCGACCTGCTGAAGACCTCCGCCGACCCGACCGGCACCAAGGTCCTCGGCACCCTCAACAACTGCTCCGGTGGTGTCACCCCGTGGGGCACCACGCTGCACGGCGAGGAGAACTTCAACCAGTACTTCGCCAACGCCACCCGTGCCACGGACAAGCGGTACGGCCTCGGCACCGGTGCCACCGAGCGCAAGTGGGAGAGGTTCGACAAGCGCTTCGACGTCGCCCAGGAGCCGAACGAGCCGCACCGCTTCGGGTACGTCGTCGAGCTCGACCCGTACGACCCCACCTCCAAGCCGCGCAAGCACACCGCGGTCGGCCGCTTCAAGCACGAGGGCGCCACGGTCCGGCTGACCGAGGACTGCCGCCCCGTCGTCTACTCCGGTGACGACGAGCGCTTCGACTACTTCTACAAGTTCGTCAGCAGCAAGCGGATGAAGAAGGGCACGTCCCGGGCTGTGCGCGAGCACAATCTCTCGCTGCTCGACGAAGGCACGCTCTACGTCGCCAAGCTCACCGGTGACTCGCCCGCCATCGAGATCGACGGGACCGGGAAGCTTCCCTCCGACGGTGAGTTCGACGGCAGCGGCGAGTGGATCCCGCTGGCCACCGCAACCGCCGACGGTGCCGAGTCGCACGTCGAGGGGATGACCGCGGAAGAGGTGTTCGTCTTCACCCGTCTCGCGGGGGACAAGGTCGGCGCCACCAAGATGGACCGGCCCGAGGACATCGAGCCCAACCCGCACACCGGCAAGGTGTACGTGGCCCTCACCAACAACTCCAACCGCGGCAAGACCGGCTTCGCCGCCGCCGACGAGGCCAACCCGCGCAACAGCAACAAGCACGGCCAGATCCTGGAGCTCACCGAGCGCTGGAACCGCGCCGACAGCAAGAAGTTCGCCTGGACGCTGTTCCTGGTCGCCGGTGACCCGAACGACTCGGCCACCTACTTCGCCGGGTTCCCGAAGGACCAGGTCTCCCCGATCTCCTGCCCGGACAACGTCGCCTTCGACTCGTACGGCAACCTGTGGATCTCCACCGACGGCAACCAGCTCGGCTCGCACGACGGCCTCTTCGGGGTCGCCACGCGCGGTGAGCGGCGCGGTGAGCTCAAGCAGTTCCTGACGATGCCGAAGGGCGCGGAGACCTGTGGCCCGGTCATCCAGGACCGTCGTGTGCTCGTCTCCGTGCAGCACCCGGGCGAGATCGACGGTGCGACCGCGGAGAAGCCGCTGAGCGCCTGGCCCGAGGGCGAGGGGAAGATCAACCGGCCGGCCGTCGTGGCTGTCTGGCGCAAGGACGGGTGCGACATCGGTATCTGACCCGCACCGAGAAGGGCCTACGGAGAAGTCCTACGGAGAAGTCCTGCGGAGAAGGTCCTACGGGAGTGCTGGGACCGGCGGCTGTGGTTCACCGTCGCGTTCCAGCCACTCCCGGTACGCCGGTGCCTGCCGTGCCGCCTCCCAGTACGCCTCCTCCAGCGCGGGATAGACATCGTCCAGGTCCGTCTCCGTACGGGCCGTGAGGAGGAGGCGTACGCCGAGCGGGTCGCCGTGCAGGCGCCGTACCGCCATGGTGGGGCTGTCGGCGTGGGTCGGCTGGCAGACGGCGACGACCTCGCCGGTGGCGACCAAGGCGTCGGCCGTGTAGTAGTCGCCGTGCAGGACGTGCGGATTGACGCCGGCCGCGCGGAACATCCGCTGCACGGCGTCCCACTCCCCGTCGACCGTCGGGTCGACCATCCAGCGGTCCTCGGCCAGGTCGGGGAGGGTGACCTCCGACTTCGCGGCGGCCGGGTGGTCGGTCGGCAGCGACACGAACTGCGGTTCGCGCTCCATCAGCACGCGCAGGCGGAGTTCGGGCGGTATGCGCAGCGGGCTGCCCTCCACCTCGTGCACGAAGGCGACGTCCAGCTGGCCGTCGGCGACCATGCGGAGCAGGGCGTTCGGGGAGACGTTCATATGGAGGTTCGGGTCCTGGCCCTGGCCGCGCAGCCGGCGCAGCCAGCCGGCGAGGGCCTTGCTCGCCGTCGAGCCGACGCGCAGCTGTGCGCCGCCCGCCGCGGCCGCCCTCGCCTCGGCCACCAGGGCGCGCATATCGGCCACCAGCGGGCGGGCCCGGTTGAGGACCAGGCGGCCCAGCGGGGTGGGGCGGCAGCCGGATCTCGCGCGCAGGAACAGGGCGCCGCCGAGTTCCTGCTCGATCCGTCGCAGTTGTGTGCTCAACGATGGCTGGGCGACGCCCAGTTGGCGGGCGGCCCGGTGCAGACTGCCGGTGTCGGCTATGGCGCACAGTGCGCGGAGGTGTCTGACCTCAAGGTCCATCCCCCGGAGACTAAAGCGGAATCAAAGCTTTCACCAGCCTCACAAATCCCCATGGATCACAGCCAATTGGGCGCACGATAGGGCTGGGCTATCACCGGTTGCCATCATCACAGCGGCCTCATGGGCGCCGACACTCGCCTTGACGACTCACCCCCCACCTAGGAGTCATCAATGCGTACGTCCATGTCCATGTCCCTGTCCGCCCGTACGGCCATGGCGGTCGGTCTCAGTGTCGCCGGTCTCGGCCTCGGTACGGCCGTTCCGGCGACGGCGGCTCCGGCCCAGACCGCCCAGGCCGCCTACGTCGCCAAGTCCGCCGACTCCGACGCCAGTAAGGCCTTCTTCCAGGCCGTGCTGAAGTCGGTCGCCGAGAAGCGTGCCGCGAACCCGAGGGCCGCGGCCGTCACCGTCACCTACGACGCCTCCGCGGCGCCGACGTTCAGCGCCGAGATATCCCGCAGCACCGAGATATGGAACGGCTCGGTGTCCAACGTGAAGCTCCAGGAGGGCTCGAACGCCGACTTCACCTACCGCGAGGGCAATGACTCGCGCGGCTCGTACGCCTCGACCGACGGTCACGGCAAGGGCTACATCTTCCTCGACTACGCGCAGAACAAGGAGTACGACTCGACTCGCGTCACCGCACACGAGACGGGGCACGTGCTCGGTCTGCCGGACCACTACGAGGGGCCGTGCAGTGAGCTGATGTCGGGTGGCGGGCCCGGTACGTCCTGCACCAACTCGCAGCCGGACGCCAACGAGAAGGCCAAGGTCGATCAGCTGTGGGCCAACGGGCTCGCCGCCGCGATGGACAAGGCCCTGGAAAAGGCCGGGCGCTAGCAGCGCCGGTCGTCTGACCCACCCCCCACATGGCGCGGTCGCCCTCCTGCACGGGGCGGCCGCGCCGGTGTTTTTCCCGGGCCCCGGTCAGTGCGGGGACGTGATCGCGCGGGCCGCCGCCACCTCCTGGCGCAGGGGCTCAAGGACGCTGTCCGGTGGGCCCGTGAGGTCGGTGCGGACCTCGTACAGGGTTTCCGCCTCCCGTACGCCTTGGGCCAACTCCCGCAGCTGGCGGGCCACTTGGGTCACCTCGGCCGGGGCGGGCGGGCTCGCGCCGTAGCGGACGCGTACCCGGGCGGCGGTCGTCGCGTCCACGATGCGTTCCACCGCGACGACCAGGGGCCACCACGCCGCGGCCCGGCGGCCGGTCGGGGGCGGTTCGGTCAGGGCGCGCTGGAACTCGGTGCGGATGGTGGAGAGGTTGCGGTAGAGGCGGCGGCGCATCCGGGCGCGGGCCGGGGGGTCCGCGGGGTCCGGGCCGAACGCGGCCTCCACATAGCGGGCCGTGTCGTCGACGGCGTCGGCCAGGCGGTCGCCGACTCTCGTGTGCCAGCTCTCCGGCCACAGCAGATACCCGGCGAGGAGCGCGATCGCGCAGCCCAGCAGGGAGTCGACCAGGCGGGGCAGCAGAAGTGCGGTGCCCTCGCGGTTCAGGACGTCCGACAGGAGCAGGATCACCGGGGTGATGGCGGCCGTCTGGTAGCCGTACCCGCGCGGGGTGAGCGCCGGGATCAGCGGGGCGAGCAGCATCAGCGTCGGTACGTCCGCCCAGCCGCGCGGCACCTGGGCGAGCACCGCCGCCGCGATCACCAGCCCGGCGACCGTGCCGAGGGCGCGCAGCAGGGCGCGGGAGAAGACCGAGCCGAAGTCGGGCTTGAGGACGAAGGTGATGGTCAGGGTGATCCAGTAGGAACGGGGGACCGGGATGATCGACACCAGGATCTGGGCCAGGCCGATGCACAGGGCGAGGCGCAGGCCGTAGCGCCAGGAGCCGGCGGAGAGAGCGACGTTGCGGGCGGCGCGGGCGGTACGGATGCCGAGCGCGGCCGGCCGGCCCAGGCGGTCGTCGATGCCGCGCGGGTCGACGTCCGGGACGGTGACCACCTCGGCGGCGTGCCGCAGGGCGTGGTCGAGGGCGCGGCCCGTCTCGCTGGCGGGCGTGGGCAGCTTCAGCCCTATCGGGCCCGTGTAGCCGGTCTCCACGGCCGAGGCGAGGTGCCGTACGGCTTCCGGGAGCTCGGGCGGGAGCGGAGTGCCGGTGAGGTGCGCGGCGGGGGCGGCCTCCACCACCGGGGTGATGGCGTTCAACTGGGCCAGCAGCCGGGTCAGTTCGGGGCTGCGGCCGTGGTGGCGGGCACGGTGGGCGAGGACGGTGTCGTACGCCTGGTTCAGGGACTGGGTGACGGTGTGCCGGGCCTTGTCGTACGCCTGGGAGCCGCCGCCGACGGCCGTCAGCAGCTCGACGACCGTACGGTAGGTGTCCGCGACGGCCTTGCGTTCCGGCACGCCCGACCGCAGCGGCCAGGCGAGCAGGGCGAGGAGCAGGACGAGCAGGCCGCCGCCGGCCATCAGCAGCGGCGCCAGCCACCACTCGCCCGGCAACGGCAGCCCCGCCCCGATCGCGCAGGTCAGCAGCAGCAACAGCCCCGACACGGAGGCGACCGCGCCGATCGTCGAGATCATCCCGGAGACCAGCGCGACACCGGTGACGGCGACGACGGCGATCCAGCCGCGGCCGTACACCAGCGTGCCGAGGGTGACGCCGACGGCACCGAAGAGCTGGGGGATTGCGATGGTGGGGACGCGGACGCGATAGGCGGCGGCGGTGTCACTGAGGACGCCGTTGAGGGCGCCCATGGAGGCGAGCGCGCCGTATTCGGGGCGGCCGGCGGCGAGGCCGACGGCCAGGGGGAGGGCCAGTGCGATGGAGGCGCGGACCAGGGCCGGGCGGTTCACGGGGGCCGGCTGGGCCCGGAGGTTCCGCACCAGCCAGTCGGGAGGTGTGAGGCCGATGGGGAACTCGCGGGACATGCGCCCCATTATGAGCACCCTTGTTCGGCTCGTCGGTCACCTCATCCGGGCTGGTGGAGGGTGACGTCGGCGAGCAGGGCGCGGTGGTCGGTGCCGGGGAGGTCGAGGAAGCGGGTGGTGCGGGCGGCGAAGTGCGGTGAGAGGAGTACGTGGTCGATCTGCGCGCCGAAGGTGGGTGTGGTGCGGGCGGGCCAGCTGGGGGTGCGGTCGTGGCCGGTGAGGCGGGCGGCGTCGCGCAGGCCGGTGTCGAGGATGCGGCGGAAGGCGGCGTGGTCCTGGGAGGCGTTGAAGTCACCGGCGAGGACGAGCGGGGTGCCGTCGGTGCCGGTGTCCGCGGCGAAGTCCCGCAGCTCGCCGAGCTCCCGGCGCCAGAGGCCGGTGCGGCCGGGCAGCGGTGGCATGGGGTGCGCCAGCTGCAGCCGTACGGCGTGTCCGCGCACGTCGGCGACGGCGCCGGGCATGGCCATGGTGCCGGGGACGGGGTCGGCGGAGGTGAGCGGGAAGCGGCTGAGGACGACCGAGCCCTTCGAGCCGTCGGCGATCCGGGCCGCCCGGTGCGGATAGTCGGTGCTGAGGGCGTCGCGCAGGGTGGCGTCGCAGGTCTGCTCGCATTCCTGGACGAACACGATGTCCGGCTTCTCCCGGCGGACCGCGGCGACCAGTGCGTCGGTGGCGTGCCCGAACTCGACGTTCGAGGTCAGCACCCGCAGCGAGGCGACCGCGGTCCCGTCCGGATCGCCGATCTTCCCGTACGGCTCGATGTACCAGGCCAGCAGCCCGAGCAGTACGACAGCCCCCACGAGGCCGGTCCACCAGCGCGCGAACAGCGACAGCAGCAGCGCGACGCCCGTCGGCACCAGCAGCCAGGGCAGGAAGGCGAGGAGCTGCGGGACGGGGGTGAGCCCGTCGCCGTCGGCGACCCGGAACCCGACGGTCACCCCGACCCCGGCGAGCAACAGCCCGGCGAACCAGGCCCCGAGCAGCCGGCCACAGCCCCGTCGCTCACCGGTGTCGCCGGCGCTCGTCCACTCGGCAGCCGCAGTGTCCAAGGCCCGGCCTTCCGCTCATGGGTGGGATGCCCGAATCATCCCTCAAAGACGTGGGCCATGGGGCGAAGGTTGCGTGCCGGGCGGATCGGGATCGTGGCCGTGCCGAACATGACGGTGAGCGGTTCGTGGCCGGCGTACGGATCAGGCGTCGAACCCGGCGTCGATCCCGGCCAGGAACTCCCCCAGTGCCTCGTTGAACTCCCCCGGCCGTTCCAGGTTCGGCATATGGGCCGCTCCCTCGATCACCCGGAGGGCCGAGACCGGGAGCGCCGCGTGCATCGCCTCCGCATCGGAGACGGGGGTGTAGGCGTCGTCGGCGCCCACGACGACCAGGGCGGGGACCGTGACGCGGGTCAGCAGGACGCGGTAGTCGGGGCGTTCGGCGCGGCCGCGCAGGGCTGCCGCGGCGCCCTCGGGCGCGGTCGCCGTCATCATGCCGTGGACATGGGCCTTGACCTGGGCGTCCGCGTACGGCGCGACCATCTTCTCCAGCACCTCGTCGGCGTATCCGCGCATGCCCTCGCGCAGCAGCCGGTCCGCCATGGCGCCCCGGACCCGCTTGCCCTCGGCCGTCTCCGCCGCCGGGAAGGTGTCCGCGAGGACCAGTCCGCGGATGCGCTCGGGGAAGCGGTCGTAGCACTCCATGACGATCTGGCCGCCCATCGACAGGCCCGCCAGCACGAAGGTCTCCACCTTCAGGTCGTCCAGCAGGGCTTCGATGTCCGCGGCGAAGACGGAGAGCGGGGTGCTGCCCGGCACGACCGGGGAGGCGCCGTAGCCGCGCAGGTCGGGGGCGATGACGCGGCGGGCGGTGGAGAACGCCTCGATCTGCGGGGACCACATCGTGCGGTCGAAGGGATGGCCGTGGACGAGGACCAGGGGGACCGACGCATTATCGGTGCCTCTGTCCTCGTATGCGAGGAACGGGCTCATGTGGACGACCCTAGATCGCCCCAACTCCTCGGTGCAATAAGATCTTTGCCCTCGGTGCAATCCGGGGATTTCGATCAGCCTGTGCATGGGGGAGTTCGTGGACGACTACCGGCGCCTTGCCGACCGCATGGCCGACGACATCGCGGCCGGGCGGCTCAAGCCCGGTGAACGGCTGCCTCCGCAGCGGGTGTTCGCGCGGCGGCGCGGGATCGCCGGGTCGACGGCGGGGCGGGTGTACGCCGAGCTCGTACGGCGCGGGCTGGTCGTCGGCGAGGTCGGCCGGGGCACCTTCGTACGGGCCGCTCCGGCGGCGACCGGGCGGGCGCTCGTCGAGGCCGCGACCGCGGCGCCGGTCAACCTGGAGCTCAACTACCCTTGCGCGCCGGGCCAGTCGGAGCTGCTCGCCCCCGCCCTCGCCCCGCTGCTGCGCCCCGACGTCCTGACCGACGCCCTGCGCCCGGCCCCGGCCACGGGCACCGCGCCCGCCAGGGAGGCCGCGGCCACCCTCCTCGCCACCCCCGGCTGGCGCCCGGCACCCGACCAGGTCCTGTTCACCGGCAACGCCCGTCAGGCCATCGCCGCCACCCTCGCCTCCCTCGTCCGGCCCGGCGGCCGCCTCGGCGTCGAGCCGCTGACGTATCCCCTGGTCAAGGAGATCGCCGCCCGGCTCGGCATCGGCCTGGTCGCGCTGGCGGCGGACGAGGGCGGGGTGCGTCCGGACTCCGTCGCCGCCGTGCATCGCGGCACCCCGCTGTCCGCGCTCTACCTCCAGCCGACGCTGCACAATCCGACGTCCTTCACGACGGACGAGGAGCGAATACGTCAACTCGCCGCCGTCGTGAGCGAGTTGAACATCCCCGTCGTCGAGGACCGCATCTGGTCCTTTCTCGCCGACCCGTCGCCCGACCCTCCCCCAGCCTCCGGCCGGGGGTACCCCCATCTCGCTCCGCTCGCCGCCCATGCACCCGGCCTCACCCATGTCGTCGACGGCCTCTCCAAGCGGGTCGCCCCCGGGCTCACCGTCGGCTTCGTCGTCGTACCCGGGGAACGGGTCGAGGCGGTAGCGGCGGCCGTGCGGTCGGGTGGGTGGAGCGCGGGGCGGTTCGCGATGGAGGCGGCCGTGCGGTGGATCGGGGACGGCACGGTACGGCGGCTGGTCGCGGCGAAGCGGGCGGACGCCGGGCACCGGCAGCGCATCGTCGGCGAGGAACTGCGCGGATTCGCCGTACGGTCCGATCCGCGCGCCTGTTTCGCCTGGTGGGAGCTGCCCGCACCGTGGCGCGCGGACACCTTCACGGCCGCCGCGGCCGCGCACGGCATCGCCGTCACGCCCGGACCCGCCTTCGTGGTGGACCCCAGCCGCACCCCCGACGCCGTCAGACTCGGGCTCGCGTCGGCCCCGGAGCCGGATCTGCGGCGGGCGCTGCGGACGCTCGCCGACGTCGCGCGAGGAACTCCGTGAGCCGGCAGGCCAGGGCCACCGCGAGGCCGAGGGCGATCAGCAGCCAGGACACCGAGCGCAGGGTGTGCGTCAGGGCGTCGTAGACCGCGCCCCCGGCCGGGCGGTGGGCCGCCTCGGGCAGGTCGGCCAGCGTGAGCCGGCGGCCGATCGCCACCGCCAGCAGCAGGAACGCACCGCCCAGCGCCGTGCCCAGCGCGGTCGCCGTGACCGCGCGACGGCGGCAGGCGGCGACGGCGATACCGGTCGCGGCGAGCACGGCGGCCGACACCGGCAGCCAGAAACCGGCGACTTCCAGCACCTGGTACCCCTTCCTGAGCCGGTCCAGCTCCTGTGCCGGGAGCACCGGGACCGCGGTGTGCTCGACCGGGATGCGCTGCGCCAACGGGATGTTGTCGTCGGCGAGTTGGCGTTTGACCTGCGCGGTGACCGGGGCGAGGTCGACGGTGACCGTACGGTCGCGCCCGTCCTCAAGGGCCCTCAGCACGGCGTCGTGGACCGCCCTGTTGCCGGCCTCCCACGCCGTGTGGAAGGCCTCGGTCCGGGTGAACGAGCGCACCGCGTCGTAGACGAAGGGCCGCACCGCGCCCCGTTCGTCACGGGCGCCGAGTTCGTGGTCGAGCCGGGGCGCGACCTCGTGCACGATCCCGGCCCCGACGGTGTCCACCACCGCGCCCTGCACCGCCGGATCCGCGGCGAGCGGCGCCATCGCGGTCACATAGCGGCCGGTGTCCGCGAGCCCGTACGTCACCCAGGCCGCCAGCGCGCCGAACGGCACCAGCAGGCACGCCAGCGCGATGAGCGCTGCCGACAGGCCGTGCCGGGCGTTCCTGGTGTTCCGGGCGTTCCGCAGGCGGGTGGGCACCTTTTCAGGCAAGGGTCACCGGGCCGGGAGCGCCAGCGCTGTGCCTGCATACGGCGGCACGGTTCCGCCCTCCGGTGGAGCGTTCACCCGAACGGGTGTCTCATGGATCAGGGGAGCCAGGAGCCCCTGCGGTGCACGACCCCGTGGGTGGATGAAGGGGAACGGGTCGGCCCCGGCGCCGAGGTGGCCGGGGCCGATCCGTGGGTTCGTCGCACGCGTCCGTCACCCGGTGCGATGACCCTCGGCGTCCTCGTGCGTGTAGTAGCGGTAGAACAGCACGACGAAGCAGGCCGCGCCGACCGCCAGCCCCATCGCCGCGGACTTCAGGACGGTGTTGCCGCTCTGGCTGTACAGGAACCCGAAGCCGCCGCCGACGAAGGCCGCCCACAGGATCGCGTGCACCTCGCGGATGGAGCGTGAGGCGATCTCGCGTACGGCGACGTAGAGCACCATGAACGCGATCGCCGTGACGAAGCCGAAAAGCAGGTTCCAGCCGGTGATCTCGCCGCCTGAGCGCCGGTTCGCCGCGGCCCAGTAGCCGTAGATCAGACCGAGGACGACCGGTACGGCGACGCTCGCGATGCGGTGCGTCCGCTCACTGAAGACGTCGGGCAGAGGGCCCGACGCGGGTGCCGCATGAGCCATGAGAGCACTCCTCTCTCCTCGCCCCCGCCAACAAGGGCACACCTGAGGGGGCTGCCTGGCAAGTCGGCGGTCACGGGTACCCGGATGCGGCGCACTGAACGTCGTGCTTGTCTGAGGCGCATGAGGGCCGTCAGCGACGGTGGGGCCAGCCCGGTGGGCGGCGCACGCCCGCCGCAGCTGCTGCGGGTGCGCGGCCGCAGTGTCACCTGGCTGCCGCCGCTGCTGCTGCTCGTCGGCATCGTGCTGGTCGACTTCCGCACCAGCAGCGACTTCCGGATCCTGTCCTGGATCGTGCTGGTGCCCGGTATCGCCGCCGCGATCTGCGGGGTGTGGGGGACGGCCGTGTACGCGGTGCTCGCCCCCGCCACCTATATCGCCGCGGACGCCGTCCTGCCGCACGAGTACCAGGCCGGCCTGCCCGACCTCGTCCTCGCCGGCATCGGCGGTGTCCTCGCCACACTGGCCTGTGTGGTCCGGGTGCGCGGCGAGCAGCGCATGCTGCACATGCAGGACGTCGCCGAGACGATCCGCCGTACCGTGCTGCGCCCGCTGCCACCGGGCTGGGGCGGCCTGGACCACGCGGCCGTGTATCTCTCCGCCGACAGCGAGGCCAGGGTCGGCGGCGACTTCTACGACATCCAGACCGGCCTGCACGGCACCCGCGTCATCCTCGGCGACGTCCAGGGCAAGGGGCTCGGCGCGGTGGAGGCGGCGGCCGCGCTGCTCGGCACGTTCCGTGAGGCCGCGTATCACGAGGCGGACCTGACGGCGGTCGCGCTGCGGCTTGAGGTGCGGATGCAGCGGCACATCCGGATGCGGACGGCGCTGGGCAGGGAGGAGGGCGACCGGTTCGCCACCGCCGTACTGCTCGGCTTCCCCGAGGAGCGGCCGGGCACGATGGACGCCGTCGTCCTCGGCCACGACGCCCCGCTGGTCGTCGGGCCCGACGGCGTACGGCCCCTGCCGCCCGAACACGGCCTGCCCCTCGGCTACGGCGAACTCGTCCCCGCCGACGGACCGCCACCGGTGCTCCGGGTGCCGCTCGCCCCCGGCGAGACGCTGCTGCTGACCACGGACGGCGTGACCGAGGCCCGGGACGACGACGGCACCTTCTACCCGCTCACCACCGACGTCGACGCGGCCGTCACCGCCGACCCCGCCATCGCCCGCCCCGCCCGCCTGGTCGCCTTCGTCCGAGAACGGACACTGCGGCACTGCGGCGGGCATCTCGCGGACGACACGACGGTGTTCGCGGTACGGAGGAGGGTGGGTGTGGGGACGGAGGTGGGCGAACGGGAGTGGGGGGACTGAGGACGTGAGGGCATGAGATGGGGGGACTGAGGACGTGGGGGACCGAGGTGAGGAACTGGCGTGGGGAATGAGGTGGGGAATGGGGGCGGAATCGGGCGTGAACAGTCCTGAGATCCCGCTTTGCAGCCGCAGCGGTTACGGTGCTGCCGTACGTGATCGACGGGGGATGGGGAGGGACCGATGCCCGGAACCGTGCTGCTGCTGGCCGCCGCGCCGGCGGGCAAGGGCTGTCTGGTGGACGCCGCCTCCGTGCTCCCCGTCCTCGCCGCGGTGCCGCCCACGGTGCTGTCCGGCACGGACACGGCGAACGTCGTGGAGCTCGCCGACCCCCTGGAACCGCAGGCCGTCCTCACCCGCCTGCGCGCCGCCGCGGCCGCCCCCGCCCCGCTCACGGTCTTCGTCACGGGCCAGCTCCACCTGGACCGCCGCCAGCATCTGCCGCACCTGGCGCTGGCCCGGACCACCGCGTCGACGGTCCGCTACACGGGCTTCCCCTGGCACTGGTTCCGCGAGGAACTCCGCCTGCGCGCACCGGGCTCGACCACGCTCTTCCTCGACCTGCACGCCGACACCGAGACCTGGGCGTGGCTGCGCACCAACCCCCTCGACTCGGGCCGCAACAGCGCGGTCTACGGCCGTATCGCCCCGTCGCCGAGCCGCCGTACGGTGGCGGGCCCGGCGTACATGAAGGCGGTGGCGACCCTGCTGCGCAGCGGCCACCGCCCGCCCCTGGACCAGCTCCACCAACAGGCACTGTCCCGGATCTCCCCCGACGGCGGCGTAGGCACCGACATCATCCTGACGGCCCAGGGCCCCACCCAGATGCCCCCACCGAGCCCCGCCACCGCCCAGACCCCGCCGCAACTCCGCCCGCACAACGCGGTCCAGGTGCCGGGGGCGGTCGCCGGGCCACTTGGGGAGCAGGCCGGGGGGCCGCACGCTGGGCAGGTCGGGGGGCAGGTCGGGGGGCCGCTCACTGGGCAGGTCGGGGAGCCGTTCGCTGGGCAGGCGCCGGGGTCGGTGGCCGGGCCGGTCGGGGGGCAGTTCGGGGGCCCGGTCGCGGGGCAGCCTCCCGCGCAGGTCTCGCCACAGTTGCCGCCGGAGGTTCCCGGGCCGATGGGGGCGCCGGGCGCGGTGCGGCCTTCGCCGGAGCTGCCGCCGGAGGCCTCGGCGCCGCTCCCGGCCCAGGTTCCCGCGCCGATTCGGACCCAGACGGCCGAGCCGCCTCGGGCGCAGGACCCCGCACCGATTCGGGCACAGGCTCCCGCACCGATCCCGGTACAGGACCCCGCGTCGATCCCGGTACAGGACCCCACGCTGGTCCTGGCGAAGCTGTCTCCGCAGAGTCCCGCACCGGCTGCGGCGCACCACACCGTACGAAGCCCTGCGCCGAGCTCTGCACTGAATCCGGAGCCGGGTCCCGCGTCGAGCTCCGCGCCGAACCGTGCGTCGAGCACCGAGCCAGGTCCCGCGCTGACCCCCGAGCCGAGCCTTGCGTCGAGCCCCATGCCAAGCCCTGCGTCGAGCCCCGCGTCGACCCCTGGGCCAGGCCCCGCACCGAGCCCGGAGCCGGGTCCCGCGCCGCGCCCCGCGCAGGTGCTTCCGCCGATGCCGGCGCACAGTCCCGCACCGGCACCCGCCCATACCCCCGCCCCCGCCCCGGATCGCCTCCCAGTCCCAAGCCCGGCGCCCGCCGATCCGCATGCTCATATTGCCGCTGCCGTCGAGTCGGGGCGGCACAGTGAGGCGGAGGTGTTGGCTGCTCATCATGAGCAGGCGGCGTTGCGGACGCATGGGCCTGCCTCCGAGGAGGCGTTGCACTGGATCGAGGTGCGGGCGGATCTGGCGATGCTGGCGGGGGATCCGGTGCGGAGTTGCCGGACGTGGCTGACGGTCGCCTCGGCGCGGCTGTCCGCGGGGCAGGCGTCGGACGCGCCCGCGGTGGAGGCGGCGGTGGACCGGGCCCACCACCAGTGGGGGCAGATCCACGACACCGCCCCCGCCCGTGAACTCGGCGCCCTGCTCGCGGAACTGCGGGGCCGGGTGCCCGGACGGCGGCGGGGCGCTCTGGAGAACGTCCTGCGGCAGCTGAGGCAGTTGCAGGTCAGCGGGTGAAGGTGAAGTACTTCCAGCCGCCGTACGTCGTCGCGTTGACGTTGTCGCCCGACGTCGTGTCGATGTAGGACGAGCGGATCCGGAAGCGGACGCCCGTGGGCGGGTTGTCGTCCAGCAGGACGGAGTCCTTGCCGTAGCGGTCCAGGGCGAAGTACTCCGTGGCCGTCGTGTGCCAGGCACCGCTGTAGAACTGCTGGATCTGGAACTGGTACTTGCGGCCCGGGTACATCGTCATCGACGTGTTGTAGACCGGGTCCTTGGACTGGTGGAAGTAGGCGTACGTCGCGTTCCAGGCGGTGGCCGTCTTGTAGGCGCCGCTCAGCGACGAGGAGACGCTCACCTTGGTGTAGACGGTGTTGGTCGTCGTCCGCGCCGCGTACCGCGTGTCACCCGTGAACTTCGCGCTGACCTTGGTGTCGCGGGTGAGACGGATGGAGGCCAGCAGGTTGCCGCCCGCGTCGACCGTGCCCTTCTTCACCAGGGCGTTGGGCTTGTCGGAGCCGTAAGGGTCGGCCCAGATCTCCACCGTGCGGTTGCTGTACGTGGCGCCGAGGTGCGCGGTGAAGGTGACGGTGCTGCCGTAGCCGTACACCTTGAGGTTGTTGTCCAGCGTCAGCGTGGCCGCGCTCTTGGCGACGGTCACCGCGCTCGTGGAGGTGGCGCCCGCGTGGTCCGCGTCGCCGGCGTAGGAGACGGTGTACGTCACCTTGCCGCCGGCCGGCGGGGTGTCCGGGAAGGAGTACGAGCCGTCGGCCGCGACGGCCGCCTCGCCGAGGGCCCTGCCGCTCGGGGACTCGTCGTCGGTGCGGGTGACCTGGACCTTGGTGCCCGCCGGGAACGCGGCCGACGAGGTCAGCGTGCCGGTGACGGTGAGGGACGTGCCGCGGGTGCCCGTGGCGGGGGCGCTCGACGTGAGGGTGGTGGCCACCTTCGTCGGGTCGTCGTAGACGTGCAGCGCGTAGGCGTCGCCGCCGGTGCGGGACACCGCGAACAGCTTGCTGGCGTCCGGCGCCCAGGCGAGCCCGCGCGCGGTGAGCTGGTCCGTGCCGAGGTTGTACTCCTTCAGCGGGAGCGAGGTGCCCGGCTTGAAGACGTGGACGTCCGGCTCGTCCGTCGAGCTGGTGCCCGCGGCGACGTCGCCGTTCGGCGCGATGTCGACGGCGTTCGGGTACGGGTTGGTGACGTACTTGCCGTCCTTGGACAGGTCCGAGAGCTTGTAGACCGCCTGGTAGTACGGGGCGCCGCTGGCCGTGACGACGTCCTTGCCGTCGGGCGTGACGGCCATGTCCATGAGGTTGCCGCCGCCCGTGGAACCCGGGTCGAAGGCGTACGCCGTCCGGCTCGGCGTGCCCGAGGAGACGTCGTACACCGCGAGGACGACCGGGCTCTGGTCGGCGGCGCCCGCGACCAGCGTGCCGGGTGCGCCGGCCGAGGCGTCCAGGATCGGGGCGGAGTACCAGGCGTTCGCGGGTGCCTGGTTCAGGGTGACGACCGGGTCGGTGCCGCTGAGGTCCAGCGAACCGATGTTGCCCTGGGTGGCGCCGCCGTAGCCGAACCAGATCCTGCCGCCGGTCGCGGCGAGGTACTGCGGGTCGGCCGTGCCCGTGGACCAGCGGTGGGCCTCGGTCGCGGTCGCCGTGTCGATGGCCACGATCGCGTCGGCGTCGCCCACGGCCGCGTACACGGTGCCCGAGTCGGCCGACAGCTCCAGGCCGCGGACGCCGGGCAGCGAGCCGACGGTGCCGACGACCGAGCCGGCGTAGTCGGTGACGACGACCTGACCGGCGGTCGGGTCACTGATGAAGACCCGCTGGTGGGCCCCGTCGACGACGATGTCGCCGGTCGACTTCAGGGACAGGGGCGTGCTGGAGTCGGCGGTTGCCGACCCGGTGCCGGCCGCGACCAGGGCGACCGAGCTGAAGAGGACCGCGAGTGCCGTCGCGGCCGGGAGAGTGCGTCTGCGCACGGTTTTCGAACCCCCCGGAACGAAAAAGAAACGAAGAAGTGAGTGTGAGTGAATGAGGGCGGCGGCCCGCGCGGCCCTTGCCTGTTCCTCGTAGAGCGATCGAAGGCTAGATCATGGCGCCGACAGCCGGGTTAAGCGGTCTGTAAGAGGCCGGTGTGAACAAGCCGGTGTGAACAGGGGAAGCCCCCGGCGGGACAGGGGGGAGTGTCCCCGCCGGGGGCGGTTCGGTGTCGGCGGTGCGTCAGAACGCGGGGATCTGGCTCTTGGCCGCCGAGTTGGCCTCACGGGCCTTGTTGATGTTGCTCTGGAGGTTGCCGGTCAGCGGGAAGTTGGCCTTGCCCCACTTGGAGTTCCACAGGGCGTTGCGCGGTGCGTCGTCCATCTGCGGCACGTCGACCAGGGCCGGGTGGTCCCACCTGCCCATGGCCTCCGGCTGCTCGCCCCACTTGGCGAAGCGGAAGGCATGGGTGCTCGCACCGTCCTTGTGGTAGACGATCTGGACGTGGTTGCCGTTCATCGGCACCTCGTTGACCGGGTGGGTGCTGTAGCCGCCGTGGCGGGACGCGGCCAGGAAGCTGGGCTTCTCCTTGCCCTGCTGCTGGAAGACCACGACGGACTCCCAGTCGTGGCGGTGGCCGAAGGCGTCGGCGCCGTTGAGCGTCTGGTCCTTCTCGAAGTAGAGCGCGTAGACGTAGGCGCACCAGCCGTTCTTGCACCAGGCCTGCGAGTACGTGTTGGCCGTGTTGGGGTGTCGGCAGGCGCCGGTGATCGACCCGCTGTTCTTGAGGCCTCCGTTGAGCCGTCCGCTCGCGTCGACGGCCGCCGCGGGGAAGCAGCTGTTCGAGTCGTAGTCGAAGTCCGGCATGTACTTGAGCTGGAAGGTGCCGGCCTTCTGCTGCAGCGGGGTCAGGACGGCCGCGCCGGCGCTCCCCGTCAGGCTGACGGTCAGGGCGGCGGCGCTGCCGAGGACGAGGGCCGCCTTGGTGAGGCGGGACGTCCTGCGGGACTTGGCGGTCTGCGACATACGGGTTCTCCAGGGATTCGGTCTGCCGGACGTCCGGCGTGCTCCGTGCCGGGAATCCGGCGATCGGGACCGAGCCTGGGGAACGCGGAGTTGATCGGCAGCCCCTCTCATCAGGGCAATCAATTTCCTGTGGGTGTCCGGTGCGGTGTTGTCCGCGGCGTTCGTGGTGTGTGCCCTTCGCTTCGGACACCGTTCACCTCGTGTTCTCCGGGGTGGCGCCGGTGGCCGTAGGTGTCATCAACCGCACACCTTGAGTCGGTTCACGGGGGAGCGCGGCGAACCGTAGGTTGAACCCGTCTCGGCCTGATGTCCGGACATATGCATCGCCGTACGGAAGTGGGTGACCTGTGGGCCGTCCCGAAAGACCGCTGGACCCCGATGCGGGACCCGTGCAGCGCCTCGCCTGCGGGCTGCGCGAGCTCCGTAAGGCGGCCGGCAGCCCCTCGTACCGCGCCATGGCCGAGACGGCCGGTTTCTCCGCGACGACGCTCTCGCAGGCCGCGGCCGGCGAACGGCTGCCGTCGCTCGCCGTGGTGCGGGGGTACGCGCGTGCGTGCGCTGCCGATCCCGGGGAGTGGGAGACGCGCTGGAAGGAGGCCCAGGACGAGGTCATGGGCCGCGCCCGCGAGGACTGCGAGGACACGGCGCCGCCCTACCGGGGCCTGGCCCGGTTCGAGCCGGGCGACCGGGCGCTGTTCTTCGGCCGGGACCGCATGGTGGAGGAGCTGAACCAGCTGGTGTGCGACCACCGGCTCGCCGTGCTGTTCGGGGCGTCCGGCAGCGGCAAGTCCTCGCTGCTGCGGGCCGGGCTGATCCCCCGGCTGCGCGAGGAGATCGCCCGGCGGGAGCGCCCGGCGGTGCTGCGCGTGCTCACCCCGGGGGCACGCCCCGCCGAGCAGTACGGACATCTGCTGGCCCCCGCCGAGGACGAGCCGGAGAGCTGGGTCGTGGTGGACCAGTTCGAGGAGGTCTTCACCCTGTGCCGGGACCGGGCGGAGCGGGCCCGGTTCATCGACCTGCTGCTGGCCTCCCGAGACCCGTCCCGCCGACTGCGGGTGCTGGTCTCCGTCCGGGCCGACTTCTACGCCCGCTGCTCCGAGCACCGGGGACTCGCGGACGCCCTGCGCGGCGCCGGCCTGCTGGTCGGCCCCATGACGGCGGACGAACTGCGCGAGGCGGTGACCAAACCGGCGCAGACGGCCGGCCTCCTCGTCGAGCGGGAGCTGACCGCCCGGCTGGTGGAGGAGGTCCTGGACGAGCCCGGCGGGCTGCCGATGCTCTCCCACGCCCTGCTGGAGACCTGGCGGCGGCGCCATGGCCGGATGCTGACGCTGGCCGCCTACCAGGCGGCGGGCGGAGTGCGCGGCGCGATCGCGGCCAGCGCCGAGGAGGTGTACGGCAAGCTGGCGGCGGCCCAGGCGGACGCTGCCCGGCTGCTGTTGCTGCGGATGGTCGAACCGGGCCAAGGCACCCCCGACACCCGGCGCCCGCTGACCCGGGCCGAGCTGGACGAGTGGGCCGACCCGGACGTGGCCGTGGTGGTGGAGCGGCTGGCCCGGGCCCGGCTGCTGACGGCGGACGAGGAGGGCGTCCACCTCGCCCACGAGGCGCTGATCACCTGCTGGCCCCGGTTGCACGGCTGGATCGAGGAGGACCGCGAGCGGCTGCGCCACCACCGGCGGCTGACCGAGGCGGCCCGCACCTGGCTGGAGCACGACCGCGATCCCGGCGCCCTGTACCGGGGCACCCGGCTGACCCGGGCGGAGGAACTGTTCGCGGACGACGACGGCATCCTCACCGGACCCGAGCGTGACTTCCTGACGGCGGCCGTGGCGGCCCGCGAGGCGGAACACCGGCTCGCCGCGAGCACCGCCCGCCGCTCCCGGTTCCTGCTCGCCGGTCTGTCCGCCGTACTGGCGGTGGCCCTGGTGGTCTCCCTGGCCGCCTGGACCCAGCACCGCGACAACGAGCGGCAGCACACCGAGGACGCGGCCCGCCGGATCGCCGAGGTCTCCGACGCCCTGCGCACCACCGACCCGCGCACCGCCCAGCTGCTCGGCGTCGCCGCCTGGCGGGTGGCCCGGCTGCCGGAGACCCGGCGGGCGCTGCTCGGGGCGCTGGGCCAGCCGGAGCTGGACACCTTCCAGGACCCGGCGCCCGGGGACGGCCCGGCGCGCTTCCTGACGGACTCCGGCCGCACCCTGCTCAGCGTGGCGGGCCGCACCTGGCGCACCTGGGACGTGACCCGGCACCGCCGCCTCGACTCGGGCCGGCTCCCGGAGGCCGGGCAGGTGACGGGGGCGAGCCCGGACGGCCGGCTGCTCGCGGTCCACGGCGACGACGGCGTCCGGCTCTGGGACACCAAGGCCGGCCGCTGGACCGGCGCCGCGCTGCCCGAGTCGGCGCTCGTGGACTTCGCCGGGCCCACCTACGTCGTCAGCGACATCGACGACCCGAAGGTCCGGGTGCGCTCGGCCACGGACGGCCGAGCGCTGCTCGGCACGGAGGCCGCGGGCCCGACCCTGGTGGCCCCCGACACGAACGGCCGACTGGTCGCGGTCTGCTCCCTCACGGGCCCTCCGCAGGTGCGCGACCTGCACACGGGGCGCACCGTCCCCGGCCGCTGGGAGCGCGTCGGCGACGTCTGCGGTGAGGAACGGGCGCTGCTGACGCTCGGCGGTGGACAGCGTCTCGCCGCGGTGACCGGCGGCAAGGTGCGCGTCTGGGACGTCCGCTCGGGCGAGCAGCTGGCCGACCTCCCGGACCCCGGAGTGCGGTACGCCTCCTTCAGCGCGGACGGCAGGTTCCTCGCGACCGCCGACGGCGAGGAGGTCAGGGTCTGGCGGATCGGCGTCGACGCCCCGGTGTTCCGGCACTCCCTGAACAGCCAGCACCTCTACGGCGGCCTCGCCTGGGACCCGGGGCGCCCGGTCCTGCGCTACCTGGAGGGCGGTACCGTCCACTCGCTGGACGTCTCACGCTCCCTCACGCCCGCCTGGCGGGCCGACCCGATGGACAAGGTGCTGCTCAGCCCCGACGGCCGTACCTTCACCACCGCGCGCCGCACCGGCGAACGCTACGTCTTCGAGCTGCGCTCCACCCGCGACGGCCGTCTGCTGCACACACTGCCGTCCCCGCCGCTCCCCACCTCCCCCGACCCGTCCCGCCCGGTGACCCCCGGGTACACGACCCCCCTGCTCGCCTACGACCCCGACGGCAAGGCCGTCGCATACGGCGTCTCGGCACCCGGGTACGAGACGTCCGCGCAGCGCGTCACGCTCTGGGACGTCCGCAAGGGCGCCGTCCGCACGACCCTGGACCTGGCGCCGCGGACAGCGGCCGGCGCGGTGATCACCATCGCCCTGGGCCCGAAGGCCCGCACGCTCCACGCCACCCGCACGCCCGCCACCGGCGGTCTGTCGAACGAGGTCTGGGACGTGCCGGACCACCACGTGACGTCCGCCCTCCCCGCCCTCTCCAGCAGCCACCTCGCCGTCCGCCCCGACGGCGGCCTCCTGGCCGGCGACAACCGGACGGCGGCCCTGCCCGGCGGCAAGGTCACCGGCCGGGACCTGGTGCAGGGCGACCAGATCGGGGCGATCGCCTTCTCCCCGGACGGTTCGCGCCTGGTGGCCGGAGACCAGACGGGCCGGGTGGCCCTGTGGGACGGCAAGGTCCGCGACCGGCTCGGCGTCCTGCGCAACGTGTTCCCCGCACCGGCCCGCGGCGACTCCGCCGACGACCCCCTCGACGACAGCTCCGAAGCGGTCAGCGCCCTCGCCGTCAGCCCCGACGGACGCACGCTGGCGGTGGGCGGCGAGGCGGGCACGCTGCAGCTCTGGGACATCGACACCCGCCAGCCGCTCGGCGGCCCGCTGACGACGCCCGGCGAGGCGATCGACACGGTGGCGTTCAGCGCCGACAGCGCCACGGTGTACGCGGGGAGCGCGCACGTTCCGCTCCAGCAGTACACGATCACGCCGTCGAAGGCGGTGGCGTGGGTGTGCGAGCGGGCGGCGCGGGCGCCGGGGGCCGACCTGACGAGGGCGCAGTGGCGGACGTACCTGCCGGATGTGCCGTACCGGAGGGTGTGCGGGAATTGATCGCCGCGTATTGCTACGTATTGCTCTGGGCGGATTGATTCACCTGATGGCAGGGCTGGCCGAACAATTCCCGCCCCGCCGACGATCGTCCCGTCGCTGCACATCCGACGGGAGACCCCCCATGAAACTCCTCAAGTCCAACCGCGGCCGCTTCGGTGCGCTAGCCCTCGCCCTCGCCCTCGCCCTGATCCCCCTCTCGACGGGCACGGCGAGCGCCAACACCACCCCCGGCTGGGGCGACGACAAGCCGGACGTGATCTGGGACTGCAACAACGGCAAGGCCGACTCCTGCCAGTACCACGAGACGAATGCGTGGACCTCGCTGGGCAAGCGGCGTCAGGTCGGCAACCCGGTCAACAACTGCGCGGGCAGCACGCCGCTGGGCTTCGACCTCACGTTCCGGACCGACCGCTCCACCGAGTACTCGTTCCAGCAGGAGACGAAGGTGGAGGTCTCGGCCGGCTTCTCGGACGTCCTCACAGGCGGCATGTCCGCCAGCTCCACGCAGACCGAGACCTGGAAGGCGGGCACGGTCACCAGCGCCGGCACCACCCTCAAGGGCACCATCCCGGCCCACGAGGCCGGCGGCTACTGGTTCGCCCCGTACGAGCGCCACTCCCAGGGCTGGGTGGAGGTCCACTACGGCAAGCGCAAGAACGGCCACTACTTCTGGTACTACCCGGGCCAGGGCTCGACGGGCGTCCAGATCAACACGCCGGTGAAGCTGTCGGACGGCTCGATGAAGGGGCAGTGGTACTGGGCGACGTGGAAGTGCTGACCCCGGCCCCTCGGCGAGCGGAAACGTAACAGCACACTCGTTCGGGTGATCGGCTCCGGATTCCTTGTGCGAGCTCCGCGTCTACTCTGGGAGCGTCGCGTCGAGCGAAGGAGGACTGTCATGGCGACGGCGGAGCCGATCATCATGCCGGGGTATCAGGGCGAGGCCATTAATGGTCCGTACGACGACCCTGACGGCGACAGTGACGCGGACAGTGGCGTGTCCGACAACTGGGATTCGAGCGTAGAGACAGCCTTCGAGCGCCTTAGTGCGGCAGCCCCCCGGGGCTGGCGCGTGGAGCTGATCGAAGGAGAGATCTACGTGACGCCACCGGCCAACGGGGAGCACGAGGAGATTCTGGCGGAGGTCAATCACCAGGTCGGCCGGAAGGCGTCTGATGATTCCCTGCGCAACTACGGCGGCATCGGCCTGAACGTCCCCGGCTCGTCCGACACTGGTCACGTCGAGCCGGACCTGGTGATCGCCCCGAAGGGCAGTTTCGACGACCAGGAGGAGTGGCACGACCCGTCCGGTGTCCTCCTCGTCGCCGAGGTCACCTCCAAGAGCACCGCCGACCGCGACCGCCACATGAAGATCCGCGGCTACGCCCGCGCCGGCATCCCCGTCTACCTGCTGATCGACCGCGATGAAGCGGAGGTCACCGTCTACTCCGAGCCGTCCGGCGACGAATACACCCAGAACCCCAAGTACAAGCTCGGCCTCGCCGTCCCGCTCCCCTCCCCGCTCGGTTTCGAGCTGGACACCGCCGAGTTCTGAGGCCGCCCCGCCTCCCGGCCCGGAAGACCCGCCGCCCGGGCCGGTCCCGCGTTCGCCGCCAGAATCAGGGTCGCCACGGCGATCACCGCGGCCGCGAAGCTTCGGGTGTAGCGCTCTGTGGTGCTGGTGCGTTGCTGCACGGCGACCTCGCAACAGCCATGGGTTAACCACGCTTAATCCTCGGTTTAACCTAGGGGCTGTCGGACTCGAACGGCAAGGGGACCAGGGAGAGTTGGGCGAGGTGGGGGACGCGAGGACGGTGGGGGAGATGAGCGATGTCGGACCGTGACGACCCCGGGACCATCGGGCGGAGAGTGCAGCGGTTGCGGGCCGACCGCGGGCTGACGCAGAGACAGCTGGCGGAGCCGGCGTACACCCCCGCGTACATCTCCACCCTGGAGGCAGGCCGTGTCCGCGCCTCCGACGACGCGCTGCGGCACATCGCCGAGCGGCTCGGCATCGCCTTCGAGGAGCTGCTCACCGGACGCCCCGCGCACCTCGTCACGGACCTGCGGCTGCGGCTGACCGGCGCCCAGCGCGCCCTCGCCACCGGCGACACCGAGGCGGCGGCCGAGCAGTACGCCGCGCTGCTCGCGGAGGCCGAGTCGGACGGGTTCGCCGAGGAACAGGCCGTCGCGCTGCTCGGGCTCGGCGAGTGCGCCGTCGAGGTCGGCGAACTCACCACCGCCCGGGGCCACTTCGAGCGGGCCGAGCAGGTTCTCGCCGAGGCCGACGCCCCGCTGCCCGCCCGTGTCCCCGCCCTGCGCGGGCGCGCCGTCTCGCACTACCTCGCCGGTGAACTCCGTTACGCCGTCTACCTGTTGGAGTCCACTCTCGACGAGCTCAACCGTGGCGGACTGCACGACCCCGACGCCCTGCTGCTGCTCTACGCCAGCGTCATCGGCCCCTACATGGACATGGGCGCCCACGCCCGCGCCGCCCAGGCCGCCGAGTACGCCCTCGCCCTCGCCCCCAAGGCAGCCGACCCGGCCCTGGTCGCCCGGATGCACCGCTCCGTCGCCCGCACCCTCCTCGCCGAGGGGCGGGTCGCCGAGGCCGACGCCTCCCTCGCCAAGGCCGCCGAGCTGTACCGGCAGCTCCAGATCCGTACCGAACTCGCCAACTGCCACTGGATGCGCGGCTACGTCTACGCCCAGCACGGCGACCTGGAGCGCGCCGAGGCCGAACTGCGCGAGGCCCAGACCATGCTCACCGCCCGGCGCGCCGCCCTCTACACCAGCCAGGTCGCCGTCGAACTCGCCGACGTACTGCACCGGCGCGGCAAGTCCGACGAGGCCGCCGCCCTGCTCCACGAGGTGCTCAGCGACCCGAGAGCCTGCGGACAGGCTCTCGGCCCCGAACGCGGCGCCCTGCACGCGGCCGCCGCCCACCGCCTCCTCGGCATCATCGCCGAGGACGCCCACGACACCGAGAGCGCCGAGGAGCACTACGTCCGCGCCCTCAGCCTGCTGGAACGCGCGGGCGCGGCCGGCGACCTGGCCGACCTGTGCCGACTGCTGGGCGACCTGCTCCGCCGCACCGGCCGGGTGGAGGCGGCCCTGGACGCCTACCGAACGGGCCTCGGCCACCGCACGGCCCCCGGCACCACGACCCTGGGCCCGGCCCCCGCACAGCCCCCACTCTGAGGCCCCCAAGGCTCCCCACAGGCCCCAACCGACCAGCCTGCGCCCCACCCACCCCCACCCCCATCTTCGCCCCGCAACCCGGCACCCGTCCCCCTCACAGCCCCCACCGTGAGGCCCCGAAGGCTCCCCACAGGCCCCAACCGACCAGCCTGCGCCCCACCCACTTCCGCCCCCACCTCCGCCCCGCACCCCGGCACCCGCCCCCCTCACAGCCCTCTCCTTGAAGATCCCAAGGCCCCCAACAGCTCCCACCGGCTAGCCTGCGCAGGCGTATTCGAACGGGTTCGGACAGGTGGGGACAGGCGCGTGGAGAATCGGCGAACCGTCGTCGACGGGCTGCGTGTCGTCGTACGCGCGCTCGTGTACGCCGTGCTCGGCGGCACCGCGCTCATCGCCATCGCCACGGTCGTCTCGGTCCTCGGCCCCGTGCTCGCGCTCGACCTCTACACCCCGCCCGTCGCCGCCTGGTGGACCGTCTTCACGGCCATCGCGGTGCAGGGCGTGCCCTTCCTGCTGCTCGGCACGGTCGTCTCGGCGGCGATCGGCGCCTTCGTACCGGAGCGGGTGTTCAGCCGGCTGCTGCCGCGCAACCAGGCCCTCGCCGTGCCCGTCGCGGGAGCCGCCGGTGTCGTTCTGCCGGGCTGCGAGTGCGCGTCCGTGCCGGTGGCCGGGAGCCTGATGCGACGCGGGGTCGCCCCGGCCGCCGCCCTCGCCTTCCTCCTCTCCGCACCCGCCGTCAATCCGGTCGTCCTGGTCGCCACGTCCGTCGCCTTTCCCGGGCAGCCGGAGATGGTCCTGGGGCGGCTCGCCGCCTCGCTCGGCACGGCCGTGGTGATGGGCTGGCTCTGGGCCCGGTTCGGCCGCGAGAAGTGGCTACGGCTCCCCGAACGGCACACCGACCCCACCGCCACCGGTCTGCGCGCCTTCACCGCCGGGCTGCAGCACGACTTCCTGCACGCCGGCGGCTTCCTCGTGCTCGGCGCGGCGGCCGCGGCGACCTTCAGCATCGCCGTGCCCCGCTCCGTACTCGACCTCTTCACCGGCTCCCCCTGGCTGTCGGTCCTGCTGCTCGCCCTCCTGGCCGTCGTCCTGTGCGTGTGCAGCGAGGCGGACGCGTTCGTCGCCGCCTCACTGAGCGGGTTCTCACCGACCGCACGGCTGGCCTTCATGGTCGTCGGGCCGATGGTGGACCTGAAGCTGATCGCCCTCCAGGCGGGCACCTTCGGACGGTCCTTCGCCCTGCGGTTCTCGTCCGTGACCTGGGTGGTGGCCGTGGCGAGCAGCGCGCTCGTGGGGTGGTGGCTGCTGTGAGGCGCCACGGACCGGCGGTGCTGCTGCTCCTGACGGGCGCGGCGATTCTGCGGATCTCGCTCTTCAGCGAGCTGTATCTGCGGTACGTGCAGGCGGGACTACGGCCGTACCTGGTCGTGTCCGGGCTTCTGCTGGTGCTGCTGGCGGTGGCCGCGGTGCTCGTCGGGCGATCGGAACAGGAACCGCACGCCGAGCAGGGCCAGCACACTGAGCACGGCGAACACGCCGGCCGCGACCAGCAACGCGAGCACGGCGAGCACGGCGAGCACAGCGACGATTCCCACGCCCACGATCAGCACGGCGGCCACCATAGCCCCCGCGTCGCCTGGCTCCTCACCCTCCCCGCCCTCGCCCTCCTGCTCTTCCCTCCCCCCGCCCTCGGCTCCTACAGCGCCGAACGCGAGGCGGCTCAGCGTGCGGCGCAAGGGGTCGGTACCTTTCCCGCGCTGCCCGCCGGGAACCCGGTGCCGCTGTCCCTGGGGGAATTCAGCTCGCGGGCGATCTACGACAAGGGACGTTCGCTGGCGGGCCGCACCGTGCGGCTGACCGGGTTCGTCACGCGCGACGCCGACGGCACCTGGTACGTCACCCGTCTCCTCGTCGCCTGCTGCGCCGCCGACGCCACCACCAGCAAGGTGGAGATCCGGGGCGCGGACGCGCCGCCCGCCGACACCTGGGTCACCGTCACCGGCACCTGGCATCCCAAGGGCGCGCTCGGTACGGACGGGGCCTGGCCGCCCGTCCTGGACGCGGGGTCGGTGCGGCGGGTCGCACAGCCGGCGAACCCGTACGAGAAGCGTTAAGAGGCTGTGACGGCGGCCGCCGACGGGGTTTCGCGGGGCGGGCCAGGGGTAGTCGGGCGTCGTCCGGGGGGAGCGGTGGAAGGGCCCCGAGGGCCGTATTCGACCTAAGCAGGCCGCGCTCGGAAAGAGGAGGCTGCCGTGCGGCCCAGAGACGAGCAGCGTGGTGAGCCGGGGCCGGAGCGCGGCGGTGCTGGGGACGCGAGGGCCGACCGGGTACGCGGTGCGGGTCCCGCAGACGTACCGGGGCAGTTGTGCGACGTCGCCGTGGAGTTGCTGCCGGTGACCGGCGCGAGCGTGTCGCTGCACAGTGACGGTCTGCCCGTGCAGTTGGGGGCGAGCAGTGCGCAGGCCGCGTATGTGACGGAGATTCAGGCCACCCTGGGCGACGGTCCCTGCCAGTCGGCGGCGGAGAGCGGTACGCCCGTGCTCGCCCGCGATCTGACGGCCGGGCGGGACGTGCTGCGCTGGCCGGTCTTCGCCCAGCAGGCCACGGCCGCCGGGGTGCAGGCGGTGTACTCGCTGCCGCTCGGCAACGACACGGTGTGCGTGGGCACGCTCGACCTCTACCGCGACACCCCTGGCGACCTCACCGACCGGGATCTGCGGACGGCGCGGCTGGTGGCCGGGATGATGACCGTGGCGCTGATGGCGCTGCCGCGCGACGAGGAGACGGGCGGTCCCGAGGACGACCAGTGGCTGAGCGGCCTCGCCACCGACCACAACCTGGTCTACCAGGCCACCGGCATGATCATGGCCCAACTGGCCATCGGCACCGACGAGGCACTGGCCCGTCTGCGCGCCCACGCGTTCGCCTACGGCCGTACGGCACTGGACGTGTCGCGGGACGTGGTGGCACACCGGCTGCGGTTCGACGCGGACTTCAACGCGGACTTCGACGGGGAATCCGACGGGGAATCCGACGGGGAATCCGACGGGGACTAGGCCGCCGGACCAGGGCGTACGGAGCGTGCCTAGGATCGTCAACCATGGAAATAGCAGGTCTCTTCTTCTTCGTGGTCGGCATCACGGCGGTCTGGAGCATCCAGAGCCGGATTTCGCAGGCCGACCGGCGAGCGGCCCGGGTCGAGCGCAAACTCGACCTGATTCTCGACCACTTGGGGCTGAGTGCGCAGGAGCCCCGGATGGACGAGGTCGTGGCGCTCGTGCGGCAGGGCAAGCAGATCCCGGCGATCAAGCTCTACCGGGAGATCACCGGCGCGGGCCTGAAGGAGGCCAAGGAGGCGGTCGACCGCCTCGGTTAGACGCCCGCCGGACGCCCCCCAGACGCCCGCCAGACGTCCGTCGGCATCCGTCAGACGTCCTGCCTGCCGCGCTTCCTGGCCTCCGCCAGCCGGTGGGTGCCGAGTTCGACGGCCGCCGAGGTGGCGTCCGCGGGTACGTCGCCCAGGCCGCCGTTGGTGATGGCGATCGCGTCGTCGCCCACCCGGACGGCGGCGACGTGCACCGTGAGCACGGGCCCTTCGTCGTACTCCGAGCCGGCGCCGAGGACGATCCTCAGTCCCTGCCGGGCGTCCCCCACCTCCGGCATCTCGGCCTCGCTCACCTTGACGGTGAGCTCACCGCCGCCCGCGACCGCCGTGAACTCACCGCACTCGCCCGGCAGGCCGGCGAGCCACTTCAGCGTCCGGTCCAGGTCCTCGGGCCGGTGGGCGACGATCTGGTAGCGCAGCTGGGCCTCGTCCCACTCGTCGTCCAGCCCGACCGACGCGCGGGTACGGGCGTCGGGGCCGAAGAGCTCCTCCGCGTAGAGGGCGTCGAGCAGCCGCTTGCAGTCGGCGTTCTCGGTGTCGGCCTTGAGCATGGCGTCCCGCCAGGTCGCGAAGCCCTTGGTGGGAACCCACGGTTCACCGAGGTCCTCCGCACTGATGAGGGCGGCACGGGCCTGGGCCTCGGTGAGGGTGGGGGCTGCCGCCGGGGTGGGCGGCGCGGAGGTGTCCGCGGGGGCGACCGCTTCAGGGACCCCCTTGATCGCCTTGTCCAGGTCGCCGAGGGAGCACGCGGACGCGGACAGCAGGGCCGCTGCCGAGAGCGTCGAGGCGATGACGGTGCGGGCCGGGGGACGGGGCATCGCGAGCCTCCTGTGCCGGGGACGGGGACGCGCCCAGGGCCGGGTACGTGTTCTTAAGGCACCACCACGGCACTACGTCCACCAGCGCGCCGGTCCGTCCGGGTGACGGCCGCCCGCCCGCGGCCCGAGGCACACGAGGCACACGAGGCCCTCCAGGACCGCGAGGGCACTTCTCGACGAGTGGCCACGGTGGCTACGGCGCCGAGCCGGCGGAAAACGCCGCGACGTGCCCACCCACCCGCTGTTACCGTCGCCCCATGCAGCGCGCCAACCCGTCTCTCACGACGACGCCGGACCCCGTCCCGGCGCGCTGACAGCTGAGCGAATCCGAAGCCCCGGGCGAGTGCCCCGGGGCTTTGTCGTTCCCGTCGGCTCCTCGCCCCCCAGCGAGGGAGATCCACATGTACGACCACCGCCGACTCGGCCGTGAGCTCGACCTGTTCGACACCGATCCGTTGATGGGCGCGGGGCTGCCGTACTGGCTGCCCGACGGGGCCGTCGTGCGGCATGTGCTGGAGGAGTACGTCCGGGAGGCCGAGCGGGCCGCCGGGTACCGGCATGTGTACTCGCCCGTCCTCGGCAAACGGGAGCTGTACGAGATCTCGGGGCACTGGGCGCACTACAGCGACGACATGTTCCCGCCGATGAAGCTGGGCGGCGAGGAGGTCGTCCTGCGGCCGAGTCTCTGTCCGCACCATGCGCTCATCTATCGGTCCCGTTCCCACAGCTACCGCGAACTGCCCTTGAGAATCGCCGAGTTGGGCGGGATGTACCGCTCCGAGCTCTCCGGTGTGCTCGGCGGGCTGACCCGCGTCCGGTCCATCCAGCTCAACGACGCCCATATCTTCTGCACCCTGGAACAGGCGGTGGAGGAGGCCTGCGCCGCCCTCGACCTCATCGGCCGGGCCTACGACGACCTCGGCATCCGAGCGGCCCGCTACCGCCTGTCCCTCCCGGGCGACGGCGGCAAGTACGTCGCCGACCCGGAGCTGTGGCGCCGGGCCACCGCGCTGCTCGAAGACGTCCTGGACGGGATCGAGTACGAAGCCGTCGAGGGCGAGGCCGCCTTCTACGGGCCCAAGATCGACGTCCAGATCGCCGACGCCGCCGGCCGCGAATCCACCCTCTCCACCGTCCAGATCGACTTCCACCAGCCCGAACGCTTCGACCTGCACTACATCGGCCCCGACGGCGCCAAGCACCGCCCGGTCATGGTGCACCGCAGCGTCATCGGCAGCGTGGAGCGGGCGGTGGCCCACCTGATCGAGCAGCACGGCGGCGCGTTCCCGGCGTGGCTGGCGCCCGTGCAGCTGGCGATCCTCCCCGTCTCGGAGGAGCAGATCGAGCAGGCGGAGAGCCTTCTGCGCCGGGCCCTCGACCAGGGCCTGCGCGCCGAACTCGCCGGTCCCGAACACGGCACCCTCGGCGCCCGCGTCCGCGCCGCGCGCCTGGTGCCGTACCAGGCGGTCATCGGCGAGCGGGAGGCCGCGGCGAACGGCGACCTCGTGGCCCTACGCCTACGGGACGGGTGTCGGCCCGGCGCCGTCTCCGGCGCGGAACTGGTCGCCCGGATCGCCGAGCGCGTCGCAGCGCGCGGCGGCAGGCTGTGGGGCGATGAGTGACGTCGTCGTAGGGTCACTCCCGTAGGGCCCGCCCCCCACCTCGTCGAGAGGAGCCTCGCCGTGACGAACGCCGAAGGTCAGCCCATCCCGGTGATCATCGACTGTGACACCGGCGTCGACGACGCCCTGGCGCTGCTGTTCGCCGTGCGCCACCCGGGGCTGGACCTGCGCGCGGTCACCTGCGTGGCCGGGAACACCGACGTGGACGGCGTCGTACGCAACACCCTGACCGTGCTGGAGCAGGCCGGCGCCCCCGACATCCCCGTCGCGCGGGGGGCCGGACGTCCGCTGATCGAGCCCGCGCGCTCGGCGCGGCATGTACACGGCGAGGACGGCATGGGCGACATCGGCCTGCCCGCCCCGACCCGCGCCCCGGCGGACGTGGACGCGGTGACGCTGCTGCGCCGCGAGATCCTCGCGTCCCCGCGCCCGGTGACGCTGATCCCCACCGCGCCGCTCACCAACATCGCCCTGCTGCTGCGCACGCACCCGGAGGTGACCCGCAACATCGAGCGGATCGTCTTCATGGGCGGCGCGGTGGCCTGCGGAAACGCCACGCCGGTCGCGGAGTTCAACGTGTGGCACGACCCGGAGGCGGCAGCGATCCTGCTCTCCGCCGAAGTACACATCACCATGTACGGCCTGGACGTCTTCCAGCAGGTCGTCGTCCCCGGCGCGGATGTACGGCGCCTGCGGGCGAGCACGGAACCAGGCGCCCGCCTCGCCGGTGAGCTGTTGTCCCACCGCCCGGCCACGCCCGACGTCGGCCCCGACTCCGAAGCCGGCGGCATCGGAGACGCGGGTGCGGTCTGCACGGTCGTGGACCCGGCCGGCATCACGACCCGGCTCCTGCCCGTGGAGGTCTCCCTCGCCCCCGGCCCGACCCGCGGCCAGACGATCGTCGACCGCCGCCCCCGCTTCGGCGAGTCCGAACTGCACACCGGCACCCGCGACCTGCGGCTGGTGGACGTGGCCCTGGACGTCGACGTGGCCCGCTTCGTGAAGCTGTACCTGACGACGGTCGAGCAAGCCTGACCGGCCCGAACGAGAAAACGCCAGACTCAGGCACGCACGCCAGGCTCAGGCACGCACGCCGAACGGGGCCCGGGGATCACCCCCGGGCCCCTTCACATGCCGTCAGCCATGACCGTGCCGTCGGTCAGCGTGTGCCGTCGGTCAGGACCGTGCCGTCGGTCAGGACCGTGCCGTCGGTCAGGACCGTGCCGTACGCCGCCGCTTCGACGCCACGACGAACGCCGCGCCGCCCGCGACCAGGACCACCGCGCCGATCGCGATCGGGCCGGTCGCGCTGCTGCCGCCGGTCTTGGCGAGGCCGCCCGGGGGCACCGCCGGGGAGGACGTCGACTCGGAGGGCTCCGGGGTCGGGGTCTCGGTCGACGGGGTCTCGGAGGCCGGCGGCGTCGTCTCCTCCGCCGGGGGCGTCGTCTCCTCGGACGGCGGCTCCGACGGCTCGGCCGGGGGTGTCGTCGCGGGCGGGGTCGGCGGCTCCTCGGTGGCCGGAGGCTCCGTCGTGCAGTCCTTCGTGCCGCCGTTCCAGGCCGCGATCAGCTTGTCCTTGATGACCGGGTGGTCCGGGCCCTTGGGCAGGTCGCCGTGTTCGAAGCCGTCGTTGGCGTCGGGCTTGCCGTCGAACTTCACCGCGCCCCGGTACAGGTCGATCTGCCCGAAGCAGCCCGCGTCCGGCACGGCGATGTCGAGCGTGTCGGTCTGGCCGGCCTTGAGCGTGACCGAGTCGAAGTCGACGAAGACCTGCTCACCGGAGGCGGCGAAGGTCGGCCCGTGGGCGAGGTAGGAGGCGAGCGAGGCGGTGCAGGTGCCCGCGTCGGCGGCGGCGCGGACGGTGATGTGGACCTTGCCGTCGCCGGTGACCTTCAGGTTCTGGTCGTCGACCTTGACGGAGTCGTAGAAGTTCGTGCCGTCGAGCGAGAACTGGCAGCGGTCCGTGGCGGTTTCCGTACCGGCGCCGGTGCCGGGCCGGTAACTGCCGCCGGACTTCCAGCCGTCACCGCCGTGCGAACCGGTGGCCCAGGCGCCGGAGGCGGAGGCGACGGTGGCCGCGCAGAGGGCGAGCGACGCGGCGCCCGTCCCCAACAGGCGTCGCGCGATGACACGTCTCGCTATGGACATGCGTATCCCATCGTGGGGTGAGTGGTCGAAGAAGAAACACTGGGCTCATTGGTCACATGTGCCACAGCGTGAGGACATCGTCGGGCGACCGGAGAACGCTGTCAACCTGCGGGAACACAAGGGAAGTTCAAACGGCAATCACAATTCCATCACACGAGGAATGATCTTCTCCGGTCCTCCCGGTGTTCGCTTTTCGGGCCAAGTGGACAGAGTTCTCACTGTCGCCCGAACGCACCCGACGAGGAGACCGTGTGACCGTCCGCACCCCCACACCCGACGTCTCGTCCCGCAACCCCGACTGGTGGCGCCAGGCCGTCATCTACCAGGTCTATCCGCGCAGTTTCGCCGATGGCGACGGCGACGGCCTCGGCGACCTGAAGGGCGTCACCCAGCGCCTGAACCACCTCGCCGCCCTCGGCGTGGACGCCCTGTGGCTCAGCCCCTTCTACCCCTCCGAACTGGCCGACGGCGGCTACGACGTCGCCGACTACCGCGATGTCGACCCCCGCCTCGGCACCCTGGACGACTTCGACGCCATGGCCGCCGAGGCCCACCGCCTCGGCCTGAAGGTCATCGTCGACCTGGTCCCCAACCACACCTCCCACCAGCACGTCTGGTTCCAGGAGGCACTGCGCGCCGGTCCCGGCTCCGCCGCCCGCGAGCGCTACGTATTCCGTGACGGCCGCGGACCGCACGGCGAACTCCCTCCCACCGACTGGCAGTCCGTGTTCGGCGGCAGCGCCTGGCGCCGAGTCCCCGACGGCCAGTGGTACCTGCACCTCTTCACACCCCAGCAACCGGACCTGAACTGGGGCAACGAGGACGTCCGCACCGACTTCCGCACCACCCTGCGCTTCTGGTCCGACCGTGGTGTGGACGGCTTTCGCGTCGACGTCGCCCACGCGCTCGCCAAGGACCTCAGCGAACCGCTGCGCGACCTGGGCGCACCCGAGCTGAGCGGCGAGGAGTCCCTCCCTCGCTTCCCGCCCGGCACCCACCCCTTCTACGACCGCGACGAGGTCCACGAGATCTACCGCGACTGGCGCAAGATCCTCGACGCCTACCGCCCGCCCCGCATGGCGGTGGCCGAGGCCTGGGTCAACCCGAGCGCCCGCCGCGCCCTGTACGCCCGCCCGGACGAACTCGGCCAGGCGTTCAACTTCGAGTATCTCCAGGGAAGTTGGGACGCAGAGGAGCTCCGGCAGATCATCACCGACTCCCTCGCCACGGCCCGAGCGGCGGGCGCCTCCGCCACCTGGGTCCTCTCCAACCACGACGTCGTACGCCACACCTCCCGCCTGATGCTCCCGCCCGGCACCGACGACAACGCCTGGCTCCTGTCCGGCGGCCACGCCCCGGCCGTCGACGAGCGGGCGGGCCTGCGCCGCGCCCGCGCCGCGACCCTCCTCATGCTCGCGCTGCCCGGTTCGTCGTACGTCTACCAGGGCGAGGAACTCGGCCTTCCCGAGGTCGCCGACCTCCCCTCCGAGGTCCTCCAGGACCCCATCTGGGAACAGACGGGCCGCGTCCGCAAGGGCCGCGACGGCTGCCGGGTGCCGCTGCCATGGGCGACGACCGGCCCGTCGTACGGCTTCGGCGCGGGCGGTTCCTGGCTGCCGCAGCCGTCGGGCTTCGGGCGGTACGCGGTGGCGGCCCAGGACGGCGTGGACGGCTCCACCCTGGAGCTCTACCGCCGGGCCCTGCGCCTGCGCCGCAAACTGCAGGAGGGCGAGGAACTGTCCTGGACGGACGGCGCCCCGCCCGGGGTACTGGACTTCACCCGGCACGACGGCTGGCGGTGCGTGGCCAACCTCTCCGATACGGCGGTGGAGTTGCCGCAGGGTGAGGTGGTGATCGCGAGTGCGCCACTGGACGGACGCAGGCTGGGGCCGGACACGACGGCCTGGCTGACGTAGGACACCTCAGGGCTTGAGGGTCACCTGTGGTTCACCGGCCGACGGCGGTGGCGGGGTCGTGTCGTCGGCCGGGAGCTTCGGCGGGGTCGTCTCCTGGAACAGCACCTGGTCGAAGTCGACCAGCCCCGTCTTCTCCATCACGGTGATGTGGTCGAGGACGGTGTCGTTGGCCTGGTCGGCCAGCTGCCGGACCAGCGAGTTCTCGGTCGTGGCCCGGATCTTGGCGACCGTGCCGAAGATCTGGCCGTGCGTGGTGCGCAGGATGTTCGCCATGTCGCTGTCGAACTGCCTGCCGCTGTCCGCGCTGAGCGTGGCGACGAACCCCTGCTGCTGGGGGCTGGGCTGGTTGGGCAGCGTGATGTTCAGCCGCACGGCGATCTTCCGGCAGGTGGCATCGAGGGCGGCATGCCCGGCGACGAGATGCCGCCCGGCCGTCCGAACGGCGTCGGTGGTCCCCTTCTGCAGGGCCATCTTCCCCACCGGGTACTCCCACAGCCCGGCCGCCCGCACCTTCACCACGAAGTCCCGGTCCGCCTCGGTCAGCGGCCCGGTCGGCGTCTGGGCGATCACCCGCGTCTGCGAACTGGCGACGGTGCTGAAGCCGAGCATCGAGGGATAGGCGAGCGCGGCGAGCGTGAAGGTCAGGGCGCCGCCGACGAAAAGAGTCCCGGTCGCGTGCCGAGTGAAGCGCACGGTGCTGCCTCCTGTGCGGTAGCGGTCGTACGGATCGGTCGTACGTATCGGTCGTACGGATCAGTCGTACGGGAGTACGCGCACGGGGTTATGGACGGCCTTTTGAATCGCCCAAGGTTGCGTCAGGACTTCCTTGAGAACCTCCTTCAGAACCTCCTTCAGGGCTTTGCCCCGACAGCAGCTCCTGGAAGAGGTCCGAATGGTGCGACAGGGGGGCCGCGAGGTGCTCCGTCAGGGGATGTTCCGGGCCGAAGGTGTCCAGGCTGGTCTTGAGGGCGACCACGGCGATGGCGACCTCTTCCTTGTGCCGCCCCAGCGTGCAGTGGATGTGGGCGAGGTTGTGGAAGTTCGTGAGGGTGGTGGGATGGTCCGCCCCCAGGGCTGCCGCGCTGATCTCCGCGGACCGCTCCGCGATCGGAAGCGCCTCGTCGTCACGGCCCGTCCGGCAGTAGGTGGTCGCCAGGTTGCTCAGCACGATGGAGACGAAGGGGTGATCTCCGCCGAGGGACTCCTCGCACTGCTCCAGCAGTTCGAGGTTGACCCGCTCGGCGTCCTCGTACTGCTCAAGACAGAGGTACACGGTCGCGAGGTTGTTGAGGTTCGTCAGGTACGTCGGGTGGGCGGCCGGCATCGTGTCCCGGCTGATGTCCAGCGCCTTGCGGGCCAGTTCCAGGGCCTCGGCGTAGCGGCCGAGCTTCTCCATGGTGCGGCCCAGGTTGCTCAGGGACACCGACGTCAGCGGGTGGTGCCCGTGCAGGCGCTCGGCGATCTCCACGGACTTCTGATCGAGGGGGAGCGCGTCCTCGTAGCGGCCGAGGCCCCGATAGACGGCGGCGAGATTGTTGTTGGCGGACTGAATGTGCTCAAGGAGCTCCCCTTCCCCGTCGTCGAGCGCCCCGCTCAGGGCGAGACCCCGCTCGCCCGCCTCGCACGCCGCCGGATAGTTCCCCAGACTGCAGTGGATCATCGTGAGGATGTTCAGCGCCGTGATCATGCCGGGCGGCACATGGTCCGGGGTCCGGAACCTCTCTCCGGCCTCCAGCAGCATCTCGCCATAGCGGAGCGCGCGGGCGTCGAGCCCCTGGGAGACGAGGTAGGAGCAGGTGTGCGTCAGCAGATCGCGCAGGAGGAGCCGGTCGTCGTCCGAGGCGTGTGAGAGGAGCGCCTCGATGTGCGGCAGCAGAACGCGCCAGCGGGGCCAGTACTTCGGATCCTTGGGGTCCGTCGCGCGCACCACGTGCTGGAGCACCTGCCCGGCGGCGGCGATGTCCGGAACGATCTCCGCGTCGATGTGACAGACCTTCCTGCGCCGCCACGGCAGCCGGCTGCGACTGAGCGCCAGCTGCGCCGAGGTCGAGAAGACGCGCCTTCTCGACGTCTGCGGACCGAGGGAACTGCGGATGACCGACTGAAGGAGCCGGTGGATGGAGACGGAGGCGGGGGTGAGGGTGATGAGGCTGTAGCTGTTGAGGAGGGACAGGGCCCGGTCGAGGTCGAGAAGATCACCCAGGGCATGGGCCAGGGCGTGACCGAGCGCCTCCCGGGGGATGTCGTCGGGCGCGAAATGGGCGAGAACCCGCAGCAGCCCTACGGCGGCCGGGTCGCGTCGGTCGATGTCCTGGAGCGTGTGATGCCAGATACGGGCGACCGTCCGCTCCGGATCACCGCCCTCGGGTACGGCGGTGTGCAGTCGTTCCGGATCCGTGCTCAGCCGCTGGAGATAGCCCGCCAACGTGCTCCGCGTCTGCACGACGTACGCCCCGACCTGCTGGAGGGCGAGCGGAAGGTGCCCGAGTTCGCAGGCGAGGCGGGCGGCGGCCGCCCGTTCACCGGCGTCGTCGTCCCCGCACCCGGTGATCCCGGTCAGTACGGCGACCGACTCCTCCTCGCCGAGCACCTCCAGGCGCAGTCGTGTGCCGGGTGGTTCGACACCGAGGTCGCGGCGGGTCGTGACGACGAGATGGCCGGCCATGGAGTCCAGCAGCAGAGGGCGGATATGGCCCGGATCCTCCACGTTGTCCAGGACCAGGAGCCAGCCGCCGTGGCCGCTCAGCCAGGCGATGGCCCACTCCGCGGCGTCCTCGCTCGTGGCGGCGGTCCGCAGCGCCGGGTTGAGACGGAAGGTGAGGGCGGCCAGCCCGGCGGTGAGGTTGCCGGGTGTGTCGGCGGTGATCCACCACGTCAGGGCGTACCGGTCGCGGTTGCGGTGCACGTGGTGCTGGACGAGCGTGCTCTTGCCGACGCCGGCGAGCCCGCAGACCGTCTGCACGTGCGGGCTCCGAGTGTCCGCCGACTCCACGGCGAGCTGCGCGAGAGCGTCCTCACGGCCGACGAAGAGCCGCGGGTCGCTCCAGGGAACGTTGCTCTCCCCACCGGGTTCCACCTCCGCCGGGGAGGGCACGGGCTGGGGCCAGTTGTGGACATGCCGCTCGATGTGGGCCCCGTCCCCCGAGCTGGCTATCTCGATCGACTGGGCTGCCACGGACCGCGGTCCGGAGGCGACGGTGCGAGGGCGGCTCTGCTCTGCGGTCATCGGGGTTCAGTGTGCCGCAGCGGGGATGGCCCGGAGGGGTGGTCGGGGTGGTCGGGACGGGCTGAGGGCGGCGTGGCGAACCGGGTAGCGCGGCGCCGCTCCCCAAGGATCCGAACACATGGCACGCACCTTCGAAGAGCTGGTCGCCATGCAACGGGCGGCGGACCAGGCGCACACCCGGGTGGAGGAACTACGGGACCGCTACGGGCCGCCTGCCCACACGCCGTGGACCGAGCTCCAGACCGACACATACGAAACCGCCTGGCGCGCCTGGCGCGACCTCGCCCGCGACGTCCACGACGCGGTGACGGAGTACGCGAAGGAACAGGGGACCGCGCGGAACGAGGCCGAGGCGGAGGTGAAGAGGGCGGTGCGACATGGGGACGGGGAGGGGGACGGAGAGGGCGGCGAGGCGGACGGATGACACGTCACCGCTCATCCACTCATCCGTTCCTCCGTCCTACAGAACCCGGAATCCGATGAGCGGGATGTTCCACTCGTTCCGCTCGATGTTGCCGTGGCCGTCCTGGGCCGTGGCCGGTGCCGCGGACAGCATCAGTCCGGTGACGACGACGGTGACGGCGGCGGCCAGGGCGGCGAGGGCACGACGCTTCACGGGTTCCTCCTCGACGACGACAGTCCCGACCACCCTGCGCCGCGCAGACGGCCGTCACCCGCCCGGACACGCGCCGTCTGCCCCGTACGGCCGAACAGCGCGCGGCATCGGCGGGCGCGGGCCGGGAGAATCGCAGGCAGGGGGCCGCCGACGCGTGTGTGAGGAGCTCCGCCGACGATGAGCTGGTGCCGGAAGACATCGATTCGAGGGTTGCTGGCCGTGGCGGGCGTGATGGTCATGTCAGGGATGGCAGGGATATCGGCGATGCCAGGGATCTCGGGGATGGCTTACGGCAGTGAGGGCGCCGGAGGCTCTGCCGGTAACGACCTCTGGGCGTCGGCGACCATCGAGCCCGGGCGGGAGGGCATCGTCGAGGTCGGGGGGTACGAAGGGCTGCCGCTGGGCGCGGGTTCCGTACTGACGCTGACGGCACCGGCGAAGGCGCGGGTGACGGGGGCGCCGTTCACCGCTCTCGGGTACCGGGGGGAGGTGGCGCTGGGCGGCAGCAGCGCGACGTACACCTTCGAGGGGACGTCCACTTCGGCGGCGCCGGAGCGGGAGGCGATGGGGAAGGGCCGCACGTTCCCCTTCGTCCTGTCGGTCCCCCCGGACGCCGAACCCGGCACCCGTCTCCCCGACTGCGCCCTGATCCTGAGGGACGCGAACGGCACGGTGCGGCAGCGCGGCACCTGCACCGTGACGGTCGGGCTGCCCCAGCCGACCCTGGACCGCCCCCAGTCCGGCGTGCCGCTGAGCACAACGCCGCGGACATCGGGCACGGCCTACCCGGGCGCCCAGGTCACGGTGCGCGACGCCCTGGAGGAGGAGGTCTGCACGACCACCGCGGCACCCGACAGCACCTGGTCCTGCGTACCCGGCCGCACGTTGCCGCCCGGGGCGGGCCGCCTTCAGGCCACGGCGACGTTGAACGGGGTCAGCGCGATGAGCGAGCAGATCCACATCACCGTGGCGAGGTCGACGGGGGGTCGCTGAGCTCGCCGCTGCGTATTGCCTGGAGGAGGTGGGTGAGGGGGGTGCGGGTGGTGGTGAGGACGGTGGCAGGGTGGTCGGATTCGCGGAGGTGGAGGGTGGTGGGGGTGACGGCCACTTCGACGCAGGTGCTGCCCTCGCTGCCATCGGAGAAGCTCGACTTCTGCCAGTGGATGTCTTGGGCCATGGGGCGCCTCACAGTTCCTTCGTCAGGCGGTGAATGAAATCCCGGGACGCCGTAGGGCTGAGCGACGCCTTCTCCACCCTAGAGAACAGCGTTCGGAGCCCCCGCAGTTGGGGTTGCGCGTCGATGAACAGGGTGCCGCTGGGGGAATCCCGCAGTGCGGTGTCCAACTGGAGTACGGGACCACCGGTGTAGAGCATCGCGGCACCTGCCCCGCCGAAGCCGTCCTGGTCGGTGGGAATGACGCGCACGACCGCGTGGCCTTGCTCGATCTGGTCCAGGATCTGCTGGAGCTGCTTGCGGGAAACGTCGCGATCCGCGACTCGGGTGCGCAGCGCAAACTCATGGACGATCGTCTCGTAGGGGGTGGGGTCGTCGCCCTCGATGACGGCGCGTCGCCTCATTCGGTGTTCCACGCGAGGCGTCAACTCGCTGACCGGCAGATCTGGGTTCATGTATCCGAAGACTGCGCGTGCGTAGTCCGGGGTCTGGAGGAGCCCGGGCACGTTTGTGATCACGACCTCGCGCAGGAACGTGGCATGGTGCTCGACCTCGGCGACGTTCAAGTACACAGGGGGCAGCACTCCCCGGTACTCCTCCCACCAGCCCCGGGTGCGATCGGCTGCCATGGCCACGAGGGCCTCTGTCAACTCCCCGTCCGTGCAAGCGCAGTAAGCCGCCAGCCTGCGTAGCCGCTCCTCGCTGATGGCCGAGCTGCCGGCTTCGATCTGGCTCATGTGCGCCGAGCTCGACCCCAGGAGACCGGCGACCTCTTTGGCTGACTTGCCCGCGGCTTCCCGCAGTTTGCGCAGCTCGGAGCCCAAACGCATCTGCCGCGCCGTGGGCTGGTTCCGCATGGTCATCCAGGTAACTGCCTCTCTGGGACACCTCGTTCGGGTGCCAGGTTATGCGAAGAGGTTGCAGCGGTAAGAATTTCTACCCTACCGTCGGTGACGCGACGCACACGCTGCGGAACCCCGGACCCCGGAAGCGCACCACTCCGTCCTGCCACGACGGCTGCGGCACTGCCACTGGAGCCCGCCACCCCAACTCCCCACAGTCCTCCAGGAGTTACGCATGCTCGAAACCGGAGACACCCACCCCATCGAACCCTGGGAGTACTCCCTCTCCATCCCCCACGACCCCCGAGCCGTCACGATCTGTCGCCGTACCCTCCGCCTGATCCTGACCATGCACGGCCTGATCCGCCTCACCGACACCGCCGAACTCGTCGCCACGGAGCTGATGGCGAATGCCGTACTCCATACCAAGGGCCCCGCCATCCTCCGAGTCCGCTGGTCGGCCGGCGTCCTGCGCATCGGCGCCTGGGACGCGGACCCACAACCCCCTGAGCCGCCGAGGGAGTTGGCCAGCCTCGCCAAGGCCGACGCCGAAGACGGCCGCGGCCTCGCCCTCGTACGCGCCTGCGCCGACCTCTGGGGCTGGCAGCCGCTGGCCAGGAACGGGAGTCGGGGCAAGTACGTGTGGTGTGACCTCGTCGCGGCGTAGCGCGTTGATCGCTTTGTATGGAAAGGAGGGCGGATGGTCAGCTCGCCGCACGAAGGTCTGCATCAGCTCTGCCAGAAGGACCCGGCAGGTTTCACGCGCACGCTTCAACGTGTGCTGCGCATCCCGATTCCCGAACCGCGCGAGTTCGCGGTCCTCAACGCGGACCTGACGGAGATCGAGCCCGTCGAGCGACGCGTGGACACGCTGTTACAGGCGGAGACGGATGAGGGGACGTACCTGCTCGTCGTCGAGTCTCAGGGGAAGCGGGACGACGGCAAGCGGAGCAGTTGGGCGTACTACCTCTCGTACCTGTACGCGAAGTACCGCTGGGAGCCGGTGCTGATCGTGCTGACGCAGAGCGCGTCCACCGCTCGCTGGGCGGCGCAGCCGATCCGCCTGGGCCTGCCCGGCTGGCACTCGCTCACGGTACGACCGCTGGTGCTGAGCCCGGAGAACGTGCCGCTCATCGCCTCTGAGGAGGAAGCCAAGCGGGACGTATTCCTCGCGGCGTTCTCGGCGATGACGCATGGTAAGGGCCGAGGTGCCGCTGCCATACTGAAACCGCTGGCGGCAGCCTTGGCGACCACCGACACCGACAGCGCGGGGATGCTCGCGCAGTTCGTGGAGTCATGCCTGGTCGATGCCCAGGCGAGGCAGATCTGGAAGGAGCTGATGATGCCGGTGAACTACTTCTTCCGGCACGAGGTCGCCGAGAAGGTCCGCGCGGAGGGGCGGGAAGAGGGTCGGGAAGAAGGCATCGAGGAGGAGCGAGCCTCGATGATTCTTCGGATTCTCGACTGGCGCGGCATCCCGGTCCCGGATTCCGTTCGTGACCGTGTGAAGGCCTGCTCCGACTTGGGGCAACTCGAAGTCTGGGCGCAGAGGGCGGTGCAGGCGACGGACGCCGAGGATCTGTTTCGCGACGGTACTCGGACGGCGTCCTAGGAACGGCGTCCCAGGAGGAGTGCCCTCCCCGCACACGAACAGGGCGGCGCACTCCGACGCGGTGTCGGTGTACGCCGCCCTCGGGCGGGACGGGGTGCGGGAGGTGGCCCGCGTGGTCATGGCGGTTACTTCGGGTCGTCGTTGAACTTCGAGGTGGACCAGAAGTAGCCGAGGACCGCGAGGCCCAGGCACCAGGCGACGGCGAGCCAGCCGTTGTGGCCGATCTCGGTGCCGAGGAGCAGACCGCGCAGGGTCTCGATGGCCGGCGTGAACGGCTGGTACTCGGCGATCGGCCGGAACCAGCCCGGCATCGCGCCGAGCGGGACGAAGGCGCTGGACAGAAGCGGCAGCAGGATCAGGGGCATCGCGTTGTTGCCGGCGGCCTCGGCATTGGGGCTGACCAGGCCCATGCCGACGGCGATCCAGGTGAGCGCCGTGGCGAAGAGCACGAGCAGTCCGAAGGCCGCGAGCCACTCCAGGACGGTCGCGTCGGTGGAGCGGAAGCCGATGGCCACGCCGACGGCGCCGACGAGGACCACGCTGACGATCGACTGCAGCACGCTGCCGACGACGTGTCCGACGATCACGGAGCCGCGGTGGATGGCCATCGTGCGGAAGCGGGCGATGATGCCCTCGGTCATGTCGTTGGAGACGGAGACCGCGGTGCCGATCGTCGTGGAGCCGATGGTCATCAGCAGCAGGCCCGGGACGATGTAGGCGATGTACACGGAGCGGTCCGCACCTCCGCCGCCGATGCCCGCGCTCATGGTGTCGCCGAAGATGTAGACGAACAGCAGCAGCAACATGATCGGCGTGAGCAGCAGGTTCAGGGTGAGGGACGGGTAGCGCCGGGCGTGCAGGAGGTTGCGGCGCAGCATCGTGGAGCAGTCGCGTACGGCGAGGGAGAGCGAGCTCATCGGGCGGTCCCCTTGGAGTAGTTGGACTGGTTCGGCTGGGTCGGCTGGTTCGACTGGTTGGGCTGGGGCGGGATTTCGGTGGCGCCGTCGGTCAGGGCGAAGAAGACGTCGTCGAGGTCGGGGGTGTGCACGGTCAGTTCGTCCGCCTCGATGCCGGCCGAGTCCAGCCGGTCGAGGACGGAGCGCAGCTCACGCTGGCTGCCGCCGCTCGGGATCTGCAGCGACAGCGACTCGTCGTCCCGGGAGACGTCGGTGAGCGCGGCGGCGGCGCTCCGGTACGCGGCGGGGTCGGTGAAGCGGAGCCGTACATGTCCGCCGGGGACGATCCGCTTCAGTTCCTCGGCGGTGCCCTCGGCCGCGATCCTGCCGTCGTTGAGCACCGCGATGCGGTCGGCGAGTTGGTCGGCCTCCTCCAGGTACTGGGTGGTGAGGAAGACGGTGACCCCGTCGCCGGTGACGAGCTCGCGGATGATCTGCCACATGTTGTGCCGGGAGCGCGGGTCCAGGCCGGTGGTCGGTTCGTCGAGGAAGATGATCCGCGGACTGCCGACCAGCGTCATGGCGATGTCCAGGCGGCGCTTCATACCGCCGGAGTAGGTGGAGGCTGGCTTCTTCGCGGCCTCCACCAGGTCGAAACGCTCCAGCAGTTCGGCGGTGACCTGCCGTCCCTCCCGCTTGGAGAGGTGGTGCAGGTCGGCCATCAGCCACATGTTCTCCTCGCCGGTGATCAGACCGTCGACGGCGGAGAACTGACCCGTGACACCGATCGCGCCGCGCACCGCCTGGGGGTCGACGGCCAGGTCGTGGCCGCCGATCCGGGCCTGTCCGCCGTCCGCGGAGATCAGGGTGGAGAGGATCTTCACGGCGGTGGTCTTGCCGGCGCCGTTCGGGCCGAGCAGGGAGAAGACCGTGCCTTCCGGTACGGCGAGGTCGACGCCGTCGAGGACGGTCTTGTCGCCGTAGGACTTGCGCAGCCCGTTCGCCGCGATGGCCAGGTCGGTCATGAGGAGTGCTCCTTCGGAAGCTGCGGGCGACTACAGGCTGCGGGCGGTGATGTCGCCGTAGGTGGTGGTCGCGTGGACGGTCAGGGCGGCGTCGGCGCCGTCGGTGTTCATGAGCGTGTTGTGGATACGGCCGGTGCCGGTGCCGGCGTCCAGGGAGGCGGAGGTTCCGCGGGCGGCGCCGAGCGAGATGCCGCCCTGCTGGGTGCGCAGGGTGACCGTGCCGCGTACGGCCTCGGTGACCTGGATGTCGCCCCGCTGGGTGCTGATCTCGGCGGGGCCGGTGAGGCGGCCGACCGTGATGTCGCCGTCCTGGGCGGAGAGGCGGGCGCTCGCGGCCTCGTCGAGCTTGACCGAGCGGTAGCCGCCCTCGAAGGTGACGTCGCCGAGCCGTCCGACGCCGCGGAGTTCGGCGGCGGCCGCCTTCGCCTCGACACGGGAGCCGGCCGGCAACTGGACGGTCACCTCGACGGACCCGGTGTGTCCGAGGACCCGGTTCTTCGGCTCCGGGGCCTCGATCCGCAGTACGCCGTCGCCGTAGGTGACCTCGATCTGCTCCGCCGTCTTCACGTCGCGGCCCTTGGCGGCGTCCGCGGGCAGGACCTCGACGACTGTGTCGGCCCGGTCGGCGGCGATGAACTGGATGCGCCCCGCGGGGATGTCGAGGACGGCGGCGATCGGGGCGGGGGTGTCGAACTTCTGCATCGTGCTCTCCTGAGCTCGTCGTTGTTTCTGACGATGGAAAAGCTACGTTGCGTTCGATGATTCGGCAACGCATTCGTTGCGCATGGGTGGCATAACTGCAGGCAGGAGCTACTAAATTGTTGCAATGGCCTTGCTTCTAACGCAACAACATCATTGCCATCCGTTGCAATGAATCGAGGTTGAAGGCTACGCTGACGGCGTCAAGTGCGAAGTACGGCAAGGAAGCACGAAAGGGAGGTCGCGATGCCGGGAGGCAGGCTCACCCAGCAGGAACGCCAGCAGATCGCGCTGGGGGTGGCCGACGGGCTCGCCTACGCGGAGATCGCCAGGCGTCTCGACCGCCCGACCTCGACGATCACACGTGAGGTGATGCGCAACGGCGGCCCCACCGCCTACCGCGCCGACCTGGCCCACCGCGCCACCGAACGCCGCGCCCACCGGCGCAGGCAGGCCACGCCCCAGGGACTGGAGGCGCCCGCGCGGGCCGACGGGCGCGACGCCGAGGCCGTACGCGAGTACACGGAGACGTTCACCACCCTGTTCATGCAACAGGGGCTGCCGAAGATGACGGCCCGGGTGCTGGCCTCCCTCTACACCACCGACGCGGGCAGCCTCACCGCGTCCGAACTCGCCCAGCGCCTCCAGGTCAGCCCGGCGTCCATCTCCAAAGCGGTCACGTTCCTCGAAGGCCTGGACCTCATCCGCCGGGAACGCGACGAACGCCGCCGCGACCGCTACGTGGTCGACAACGAGCTCTGGTACCAGGGGATGATCGCCGCCGCCCGGTCCCAGGCCCAGCTCGCCGAGACCGCACGGCAGGGCGTCGACATCCTCGGCCCCGGCACCCCGGCCGCCGTCCGCCTCGAAAACATCGCCCGCTTCGTGGACTTCGTCGGCGAGAGCATGATCCGCGCCGCGGAGCAGGCCCGCGAGGTGCTCTTCACGAACACGGAAACGACCTCAGAGGACACCGGCACGACGAACGGCTAGTAGCGCACCGCCCGCTCCACCTCCGCCTGTACCTCCCCGCTCAGGTCGCGTGTGCTGCGGGCCGTGGCGTTCGCGGTCTTGTTGGCAGCCACGTCCGACACGGTCACCACCGCCGCGTCGAGGAGATTGCCGTCCTCGTCCTTGAAATTGACCTGGACGGCGAAGGACTTCGTCGAGTCGGTCGTGTTCTCGGCCGTGACCTCCACCGTCGTACGGCCGTCGGAGTCGGTCTCGGTGTCGCCCAGCCGTACCGAGTTCTTGGCGTCGATGCCGCCCTTGATCTCGTCCAGTTGGCGGCCGGCCTCCGCTGTCGCCGAGGCGTAGGCCGACGCCGCCTTGCTGGCCACCGAGGAGGGGGTGTCGTCGTCCGAGCAGGAGGTCAGGGGGGTGACGAGGGCCAGGGTGGCGGCCGTCAGGAGGACGGTGGTCGTGCTCCGCCGTGTACGGGGACCGGGCATGGTGGGCTCCAAGGGGTGGTTCCGGTCTCTTCAGTGAAGGGCGGTGTGCCCGTCACCGCACTCCGGGCGTCACCCGATCGGCCTTTCCCCCGTGGTGACCGCCCTCGGCCGAACCCATCGTCGTACCGACCGCAGAACCGGAGAAGTGGGGTACGGCAGTCATGAGCCAGCAACAGCCGCAGTCGCAGTCGGCGTCGGCGTCGGCGTCGCCGTCGCCGTCGTCATCGCAGTCGTATGCGAGCGATGCGGCCCACAGTGCCCCTGGTGCCCCCGGTGACTCCCGGGTGGCCTGGCCGTCCGCCCACGCCGGTCCCACCTCCGGTGGACAGCGACCCGCCGCCCCCTCCGTGCCCGGCTGGGTCACCGGCGGGCTCCTCTTCGCCGGTGCGTTGATGCTGGTGAACGGGCTGCTGGCCATCCTGCAGGGCATCTCCGCGATCGCCGAGGACGACGTGTACGGCCGTGTCGGCGACTACGTCTTCGAGATGAGCCTCACCGGCTGGGGCTGGACCCTGCTCGTCCTCGGCGTCGTCGTGGCCGTCGTCGGCTTCGGCATCCTCAAGGGGGCCTGGTGGGCGCGGATCACCGGCATCTTCGTGGCGGCGATGAGCATGGTGCTGCACTTCCTGTTCCTGCCGTACGCGCCGGTGTGGTCGGTGATCATGGTGGGCGTCGACTTCTTCGTCATCCTGGCCCTGGCCACGGCGCCGGACATGACGGAGACGCCTCGCACTTCACCTGGCGCTTCGACCGGCGCTTCACCTGGAACATCATTGCGCGAAGACGCCTCGGCAGCAGGTCGCTGATCAGCTCGTCCGGCCCTGTGCCTGCGCGGGCCCCGGCTCAGCCGTGACCCAGACCGCCGCCGCCGAAGGAGCCGCTCTTGCCGGGGAGCCAGCGCCTGCGGTGCTGGTCGTCGCTGCGCTTGCTGCCCGCGTGGTGCAGCTCGTGCGGCAGAAGCCGTTCCTTGCCGTGTGCGTGCGGAACTTCGTCCGGCTCCCTGATCTCCCGGACCTCGTGGACCGGGCCGGTGTCGGGGAGATGCGGCTGCTCGTCGGCCGTGGGCCGGGGCAGCTCTCGATCACGGACCCGCATGCCGAACTGCACGGCCCAGACCAGTGCGCCGGCGATGAACAGGCCACCCACGAAGGCGGCGATCACGTTGAGTACTTCACTCGACGTGGCCGCTAGTACAAACGTCGCCGTACTCATGCCCCAATTATCACCGAAACGGACGAATAAGCTCCCGGGCGGGAGCGGGGAAGCATAGGGCGGCCCGTTCTCGGCTTGTTCTCACGGGTCTACGCGCGTTCGTCCAGTTCCGTGAACAGCGTCAGCTGTAGCGCGCCGGGTGCTTCCAGGCGTGAGTTCAGGGAGTTCCAGGGGGTGCGGGTCGGCTCCGCGATGACCTCGGCTCCGGCGGACGCCAGTCTCGCCGTCGTGGCCGTGGAGTCGTCCACCTGGAAGGCGACCCGGATGTGGCCCGCCACCCGTCTGCCGACCTCGACCTCATCGATGAACTCGGCGTGGTTCGGGTCCGTCAGCTCCAGCGTGGCCCGGCCCGCTTCGAGGATCGTGACCCGGCCGTCGGGGGAGGAGAACGCCGCGCGCTCGGGCAGGCCCAGCTCATCCCGGTAGAAGCGCAGGGCTTCGTCGTAGTCGGCCGCGGTGACCACCAGGCGAAGTTCGTGCACGCGTGCACGGGGTTGTGCGTGGGGCCGTGCGGGGGGTTCGGTCCGTCCTGCCTCGGACATGTGCTGCTCCTCCTCGGTTCGCTCATCGACGGTCGTGACTCATGAACCCGGCCGCTCGGATCGGGATTCCCGGCCGCTTCGCCCAGGACTCCAGTCTCTGATTCCCGAACGGCCCGTCGCCTCGGCCGTTCGGCCGAGCCTCACCCCCACGTGAGCCCCCAACCCCGGCCGTTCGGCCGAAGCGGGCCCGGGGCGCGTGCGGCGACAGTGGACGCCGGTCACCCCCGTCCCAGGAGTACGTCCATGTCGTCCACGTCGTCCACGTCCCCGCAGGACTCCCGTTCCGGTGCGGCGCCCGGCGTGATCCGGGTCGTCATCGTCGACGACCAGGACATGGTGCGCTCCGGCTTCGCCGCCCTGCTCGCCGCGCAGAGCGACATCGATGTGGTCGGCGAGGCCCCCGACGGCGCACTCGGCGTCGAGGCCGGCCGTCGTACGCATGCCGACGTGGTCCTGATGGACGTACGGATGCCCGGCATGAACGGACTGGAGGCCGCACGGCAGCTCCTCGACCCGCCACCCGGCGTCACGCACCGCCCGAAGGTGCTGATGCTCACGACGTTCGACCTGGACGACCACATCGACGAGGCACTGGCGGCCGGCGTCAGCGGGTTCCTCCTCAAGGACTCCCCGGTCGCCGAACTCGTGCACGCCGTACGGGTCGTGGCGGCCGGTGACGCGCTGCTCGCCCCGTCGGTCACCCGGCGCCTCATCGAGGGCTACGCCCGCCGCCGCCCCGCCGCCCGCCGGGAGGCCCGGCTGAGGCTGAACGGTCTCACCCCGCGCGAGACGGAGGTCCTGTACCTGGTCGCGCGGGGGCTGTCGAACACCGAGATCGCCGGCGAGCTGGTCGTGGCCGAGCAGACCGTCAAGACGCACATGACGCGCCTGCTCACCAAGCTCGGCGTCCGCGACCGGGCCCAACTCGTCATCTTCGCCTACGAGTCGGGGCTGGTGACTCCTGAGGAACGGCCTTGAGCCGCCGTAGCCGCAGAGCAGAGCTGTGCCCATCGTCGTAATACCCCAGTGCTACAACGCAATTGGCACCCCAGTGTGACGTACCCCCGCAAAGCACTCTCTTACCGTGCCGGCGTCCAGCACAACCACACCAACGGCACGCACGGAGCGCACATGCACGTCCAACCCCAGCGGATCGACCTCGACCACGTCACCGGCCTCTACCGCACCTACGGCGACGACCTCGACCGTGTCCGCGAGAAGCAGCGCCGGCTGCTCGCTCCCCCGCAGTCGATGCAGGCCCAACTAGACGACATAGAGGCGGAGATCACCTACCTCCTGCTGCGCGAGAGCCGACCCGAGACGGTCGTCGAGATCGGCACCTTCCACGGCTGGTCCACCACCTGGATACTCCAGGCCCTGCGTGACAACGGCACCGGCCATCTCCACTCGTACGACATCACGGACAACGTCGTACGGGGCGTCCCGGCCGATCTCCGCGCCGGCCGCTGGACCTTCACGCAGGGCGACGCCCGGCGGAACCTGGAGAAGATACCCACCGCCGCCGACTTCCTGTTCGTCGACGCGGCCCACTCGGCGCGCTTCGCCCGCTGGTACCTCCAGCACCTGTTCCCGCGTCTGACGCGCGGCATCCCGGTCTGCGTCCACGACGTCTTCCACGGCAGCCGGGCGCTGCCGTTCACCGAGGGCGCGGTGGTGCTGCGATGGCTGGCGGAGCGCGGGACGCCGTACTTCACGGCATCCCGCGCCCACGCGCCCGAGACCTACGACCGACTGCGGGACGTCAAGCGGAAGCTGGCCCTCGGCCTGCCTCTGCGGGACAGCCACCACAACCCGATGATCTTCTTCAACCTGCCCTGACCACCGTCCGCTCGGACTCGCCCTCGGCGGCCGTCCGGTCGGCGGACTCGCCCGCGGTGCGCTGCCTCGGGATCAGCGTGGCGACGGCGAAGGCCAGCAGGGCCGCTCCGGCGCCGATGGCCATGACGACCTTGAAGCCGTTCTCCGAGGCCAGGGCGTGACCGCCGAAGTCCGTGGTCATCTGGGCCAGGACGACGCCCGCGATGGCGCTGGCGAAGGAGGTGCCGAGCGAGCGCATCAGGGTGTTGAGGCTGTTCGCGGCGGCCGTCTCCGACTCGGGGACGGCACCCATGATCAGCGCGGGCAGCGCGCCGTAGGTGAAGCCGACGCCCGCGCCGATGACGCAGGACACCAGGACCAGATGCCAGACCTCGCTCATCAGCACGATGTTCAGCGCGTACCCGGAGGCCACGATCAGCGAGCCGATCATCAGGGTGACCTTGGGCCCCTTGGCCTTGGTGACCCCGGCCGACACGGCGGACATGGCCATCATCACCAGGCCCTGCGGGGCCAGCACCAGGCCGACGGTGAGCATCGACCTGCCGAGGCCGTACCCGGTCTGCTCCGGCAGCTGGAGCAGCTGCGGCAGCACCAGCGACATCGCGAACATCGAGAACCCGAGCGCCACGGAGGCGAGATTGGTGAACAGCACCTGCGGCCGCGCGGTCGTGCGCAGATCCACCAGCGGCTGCCGCGACTTCAGCTGCCACCAGCCCCAGGCCAGCAGGACCGCGACCGCACCGGCGCCCAGACCCAGGGTCGTACCGCTGGTCCAGCCCCAGTCGGCGCCCTTGGAGACGGCCAGCAGCAGCGCGACCAGTCCGGCCGACAGGCCGAGCGAGCCGACCAGGTCGAAGCGACCGCCGGTCCGCGCCCTGGACGCCGGTACGACGGCCAGGACCAGCAGGAAGGCGACCACACCGAGCGCTGCCGAGGTCCAGAAGAGCAGGTGCCAGTCCCAGTTGTCGGCGATGAACGCGGCGGCGGGCAGCCCGAGCGCGCCGCCGACGCCGAGCGAGGCGCTCATCAGGGCGGTGGATCCGGCGAGCCGGTCGGCGGGCAGCTCGTCCCGCAGGATGCTGATGCCGAGCGGGACGACCGCCGCGGCCAGGCCCTGCAGGGTCCGCCCGACGATCATCGGCACCAGCGACTCGGCCAGCGCGCACACCACCGACCCGGACACCAGCAGGGCGATGCTCCCCAGCAGCATCCGCCGCTTGCCGTACATGTCACCGAGCCGCCCGACGACGGGCGTGGCCACGGCCGCGGCCAGCAGTGTCGCCGTGACCGCCCAGGCGGTGTCGGACGCGGAGGCGTCCAGGAGTTTCGGCAGTTCAGGGACGATCGGGATGACCAGCGTCTGCATCAGCGAGACGACGATCCCGGCGAGCGCCAGCACCGCCACGATGGCGTTCGGCCCGACGGACTTCCTCTCCGTGCCGTCCGTGGGTCGGGTGAGTGCGTGGGACATGGCGGGGCCTCCAACAGGGCGTGGGTCCACAGGGGAGTGGTGAGGTGCGGTGATCCGAGGGGGGTGATCACGGGCGCAGTCGGTGTCACCGGGCCCGGCGGCGGACAGGGGGGAGTCGTCTCGCCGCCGGGCCGGTGACCGCGCCGGTGCCCGTCCCCACGGGGCGGCGCGTGGGGCCGTCCTCCGCTCAAGGCGGCCCCGGTCTGCGGTCGTGCTCTTTATTGCTTAACTTAGGCAAGCATGATTGGGTTACTTAAGTCAAGCAAGCATTTGCTGTACGGTGTGGGCCATGGCCGCACCCTCGTATGAAGCAGCGTCGCCCGTCCCGACGGACATCGTGGAGATCGAGAAGTGCCTCACCCGGGTCGCCTATCTGGCGGGCCGGGTGCGACAGCACGAGTCCCTGATGGCCCTGGCCGGTCTGGCCCTGGACCGGGCCGCCGTGGCGATCCTGCGCCGCCTCGCCGACACCGAACCGATGCGGCCCGGCGTGCTGGCCGGGTTGCTGGCGGTGGAGGCGTCCCATGTCACGCGCCAGGTGCAGCGGTTGGAGCGGGGCGGCTATGTGGTCAGGGCCGCCGACCCGCACGACCGGCGTGCCCAGCGCATCGAGCTCACCGACGCGGGGAGGGCGGCCGTGGACCGTGTCCGGGAGGCCAATCGCGTCGGCATGGCCATGGCCCTGGCCGACTGGTCCGACGAGGACCTGCACCGGCTGGCCGGGCTCTTCCACCGCCTGGTCGACGACTTCGTCACCCACGCGGAGATCCCGGCCGACCTCGGCCCGACCGCCTGACGAACCCAGCCCGACGACCCACCCCGAACCACCCCGGCGCACAGCGCATCCCCCCACACGAAGGGTGTCGCCATGACCGCGAAGCTCTCGAACCTCCTGGAGAAACCCTCGCCTCCGCGCGGGGACGGACAGCGGGTGCTGGTCGTCGCCGGTGATCCGGGAGACAGTGAACTGCTCAGCACCACACTGGAGTTGGCCGGGTACCGGGTCGGCACGGCCGGTACCGGTGCCGAGGGTATGACCCGGCTGACCGAGCACGGCTTCGACCTGGCGGTGTGGGACGCCGTACTCCTCCCGCACCTCACCCGGCTGCCCCCGGCCCCGCTGCTCTTCCTCACCACCTGCGACTCGCTCCACCGTCTCGTCCCCGAACTCGGCCCGGGCGAGCAGGACTACGTCACCAAGCCGCTGCGTATCGCCGAGGTCCTCGCCCGGGTCGAGGTCCTGCTGCGCCGCCGGGGCCCGGAACGGCAGCCGGGCCTGCCGCACTACGGCGACCTGGTCCTGGACGCCGCCGCCTGCCGGGCCCGGCGCGGCACCCGCTCCCTCGACCTGACGCCCGCCGAGTACCGCCTGCTGCGCCATCTGCTCGTCAACGCCGGGTGCGTGCTGTCGAAGGAGCAGATCGGCCGCCATGTCTGGGGGGACTTCCGGGCCAACGAGGCGATCGAGAAGCTTGTCTCGCGGCTGCGTCGCAAGGTGGACAGCGATCCGGGGGAGCCGGCGCTGATCCATACGCGGCGGGGTTTCGGGTACTGGCTCGGGCGGGCCGGCTGATGTGCCGCGCCGCGTTGCGGGGCGGGTGACCTGCGGCGGAGACTGGCTGTGAGCGTTGGCGGAGCGAGAGGCCGGAGTCCTCAGCCATGGGCGAATACGTGCAGTTGCCGGGGGTGCGGACGTGGTACGACGCCGACGGTGACGGCGACGCCGATCCACTGCTCCTGCTGCACGGCGGGTTCTGCACCAACGAGACCTGGCAGGCACAGCGCGGGGACCTCGCGGCGAGGTACCGCGTGCTGCTCCCCGAGCGCCGGGGGCACGGCCGTACGCCCGATGTCGCGGGGCCGCTGTCCTACCAGGACATGGCCGACGACACCGTCGCCTTCATCGAGACGGTCGTCGGCGGGCCCGCCCATCTCGTCGGGTGGAGCGACGGCGGGATCGTCGCCCTGCTGGTCGCCCTCGCCCGGCCCGACCTGGTCCGCAAGGTCGTCGCCATGGGGGCCAACTTCCGTCCGGCCCCGGAGTGCCTTGCGGACCCGGCGATGTTCACGGAGCTGGATCCCGACGGTCCCGGTATGGCGCCGTTCCGTGAGATGTACGAGGCCGTGTCGCCCGACGGCGCGGACCACTGGCCCGTCGTCGCGGGCAAGTTGACCGAGATGATCACCACGCAGCCGGACCTCACCACCGACGACCTGGCCCGTATCGCCGTACCCACCCTCGTCCTCGTCGGCGACGACGACCTGATGACGCTGGAGCACACCGTCGCCCTGTACCGCGCGATCCCCGGCTCCGAACTGGCCGTCGTCCCCGGCGCCTCGCACGCGCTGCCGCTGGAGAAGCCCGCCGAGGTCAACCGGATCGTCCTCGACTTCCTGGACAACGAGCCGGCTCCGACGATGCTGCCGATCCGACGGGCGGAAAAGCGGGAGTGACCCGGATCCCGCGTACCGCCCATGCATCCGTGTCGAATCTTTGGTCTGCCAAAAAAAGCCCCAATTTTTTTGTTCCGGCTCGGTTTCGGGATGATATTCGAGGTAGGTGGTAATAGATTGATCGTGAGGGAAAGAAGGTGAAGAACATGCTGAGGTACACAGCCCCGACAGTGGTCCTCCTAGGCCGGATCGAAGAACTAACCGGGCAGCTTCGCCGCGGTGTTCCCGACCTCCTAGGCCACGGCAACATCCTGTGACGGATCGTCGTTCAGGCCCCTCACCTGCTGCGACAAACGGGTGGGGAGGGGCCGCCACATCCGACGGGTATTTCTCGTTTCAATGGTTGAGCCGTCGTGTTCTTTTCGTCGGTCGACCCGCATTCCGTCCATCCCTGGAATTCGTCCAGAGCATTACGGATGTCACGTCTCGGAGTATTACGAATGTCACGTCCGAGGGGCAATACAAGACTCTCGCCCGTATGCTCAGGGCCCTCCCTCCGGAACTCTCCGGGGGTGTCGCCACCCCGCACGGGACCCTCATATTCCGCGGGCTGTGCAGCCCCGACCAGATCTTCCACCGCGGGATCAGCGGGACCGGCGGGCAGGTCTCCTGGTCTCCCGACCCGAGAGACCTCCTCGACGCGCACTTCCGTCTGACGGACTTCGACCGCGAGACCCTCTGGCGCAGCTGCCGTGGCGAGGACGTTCTCCTCTACCCGGACCTCGGTCCCCTGCTGCGCCCCGGACGGTTCGCCGTCCTCGGCCCCCGCTCCACCCACACCGAGACCTACGACCGGGCCACGCCCCTCGACCTGCCCCGCCGCACCTCCCTGCGCGAGTACGCCCACCTCACCTACGACCTGCTGCTGGAGGAGACCCGCCGCTGGACGGGCCTCGGCCGCGTCGGCATCCTCCTGTCCGGCGGTGTCGACTCGGCCACCGTCCTCGCCGCGCTCACCGACCACGGCGTGGACGTCACGGCGTACCACATGGGGACCGACGATCCCTCGGCCGACGAGTCCGCGTACGCCCGCCAGGTCTGCCGGCACCTCGACGTGCCCCTGGTCACCATCGACCGGGTCGCGGACGACGAGGACTACTTCGCCACCGTCCGCGACCTCCCCCACCCCTTCAACCACGTCTGGCTGCGCACCCTGGAACACCTCGCCGACCGCATCGCCGCCGACGGCGTACGGGTCCTCGCCTCCGGCCTGGAGGGGGACATGCTCTTCGGCCCGCTGTCCTACGGGCTGCACGACGTCCGCGCCGCGGACGTGCCGCCGTACGAGAAGTGGCGGATGCTGCGCGGACTGCTCGGCACCCGCTGGGAACTGAGCCGGCTGCTGCGCAGCGCCCGGCCCTCCTACTCCCTCTACGCCGATCCGGAGGCGCTCGCCGAGACGGAACTGGGCAGCGACTTCCTCGTCCCGCACCCGGATGCCGCGCCCGAGTCGTACGACCCGGACTTCGCGCCCCAGGAGCACACCCTGAACCTCGCCCTGTGGCGGCCGCGCGGCATCCACCTCGTCAAACCGCTCGGCGGCCGGTCGCTGCGGTGTCTCGCGGCCCGGCTGCCCGACGCCTACCGCCTGATCCCGCACGCCGGGCGCACCATCGACAAACCGGTGCTGCGGCTGGCCGCCGCCCACCGGCTGCCGCCCGACGTCTGGCGGCACTACGGCCGGACCTGGCTGGGCTCCCCCGACGAGACCTGGTGTCTGCGCCACCCCGATGCCCTCGCCCGCGTCCTCGGCGCCCCCGACGCCCGGCTGACCGCGCTGGGCGTCGTCGACCCGCGCCGGCTCGCCGAGGTGCTGGCCGACCCGCGGGCGCTGCGCCGCAACGCCGAGAACCTGATCTGCTCCGCGATGGTCGAGCTCTTCCTGCGCGACCTGGACGGCAACCTGGAAGGACGGGTCCGGCCCGTCCGCGCGACCCACGACCGGAGATGACGCCATGCCGCTGCTCCATCTCACCGACCAGACCGTCTTCGACCCCGCCGACGGCACCGGGGTCCTGTTCGCCGGTACCGAAGGCGCGTACTACGAGCTGAACCCCGTCGCCACGCTCATGCTTCAGGCCGCGCTCCGCTACGACACCACCGATGAGGCCGTACGACACCTCGGCGAGCGCATCGACGCCGGCGAGGCCGTCCTGCGCGACGGCCTGGCCACGCTCACCGGCCGGCTGACCGAGAGCCACCTGGCCGAGCCCGGCACACTGCCATGAACAACCCCACCGCCGACTGGGAGTTCCTCCTGTGGGACCCCGGCCCGGCCCCGGCCCGTCCACCCCGCCGGGCACGTGTGCTCGCCGCCGCCCGCACCGTTCGGGCCGCCCGTCTGCTCAGGCGGCGCGGCTGGCCCGAGGCCCAGCGGTATCTGCACTCCCTGCGCCCCGTGACACGGCACGACACCGAGCCGCCGGAGGCGATCCGCCTCGCCCGCCGCGAGGTACTGCCCTGTCTCACGGCTCTGCGCCTGGCCGACCCGAACGCACTGTGCCTGCCCCGGTCGTACGCCCTCGCCGTCCACCTCAGCACGCTCGGTCTGCCGGTCGAGGTGGTCGTCGCACGGCAGCGCTCGTCGATCGGAGGGCGGTTCGCGTTCCACGCCTGGGCCGAGCTGTACGGGGAGGTGCTCGCGGACATCCCCGGCGTCCGCACCGGGTTCACGGTGCTGTCGCGGTTCGGTTCCGAGCATGTACCGCGAGTTCAGGGCGTACGGAGCGCCGTATGACCGGCGAAATGACCGACGGAATGACCGGCGCAATGACCGGCGGGCGGCCTCGCACCGGCGCGCAGGAGATCCGCCGCGTCCTGCGCGGCCACGGCCGCAGGATCGGGTGGGCCGCGCTGCTGGCCCTGGCCGGCTCCGCGCTCGCCCTCGCCCAGCCCCTGGTGGTCAAGCGGGTCATCGAGGCGGCGGGCGAGGGGGCGGCGACGGGTGGGCCGGTCGGGCTGCTCGTGGCCCTCTTCCTCGCCCAGGCCGCTGTGCAGGGCGTGGCCCGCTATGCGCTGGCCCGCACCGGCGAGGGCGTCGTCCTCGGCCTGCGTCTCGACCTGATCGCCCAGCTGCTGCGGCTGCCCATGCGCACGTACGACCGCCATCGCACCGGCGATCTGATCGCCCGCACAAGTGCCGACAGCACCGCCCTGCGGCTGCTCGTCTCGGAGGGCTTCACCGACGCGGTGACCGGCACCATCGGGCTCGTCGGGGTCGTCGCCCTGATGGTGTGGCTGGACTGGGTGCTGTTCCTGCTGGTGCTGGCCGTGATCGTGGTCGGCTCGCTGGCGGTGGCGTCGGTGCTGCGCGGCATCGAACGGGCCTCGCTGCGCGCCCAGCAGGCGACCGGCGCGATGACCGCCGAGCTGGAGCGGGCGCTGGGCGCCATCCGCACCGTGCGCGCCAGCCGCGCCGAGGAGCGCGAGACGCTGCGCATCGGGGCCGAGGCGCGGACGGCGTACGCCCAGAGTGTGCGGGTCGGCACCCTGGACGCGGTGATCGCCCCGGCGGTCATGCTCACCATCAACGGTTCGTTCCTGCTGGTGCTGCTGATCGGCGGCATGCGGGCGGCGGACGCGGACGGCGCGGGGGCCTCGACCACTGCCGCGGTGGCCGAACTCGCCGCGTTCCTGCTCTACATGCTGTATCTGATGGCCCCGGTCGCGGCCCTCTTCCAGGCGCTGAGCACCATGCGCCAGGGGCTGGGCGCGCTGCGGCGCATCACCGAGGTCCTCGACCTCCCACGGGAACCCGAGCCCCGTGCCGCCCGGCGGGCCGCAACCCCGGGGGACGGCACCCCCGTACTGGACTTCCAGAACGTCCGCTTCGGCTACGACCCCTCCCGCCCGGTCCTGCGCGGCGTCTCCTTCACCGTCCCCCGGCACGGCCACGTCGCCCTGATCGGCAGCTCCGGCGCCGGCAAGTCCACGATCTTCGCGCTGGCCGAGCGCTTCTACGACCCCGACGCCGGCCGCGTCCTGTTCGAGGGCGGGGACGTCCGCACCCTGGACCCGGCCGCGCACCGCGCCCGGATCGGCCTGGTGGAGCAGCACGCGCCGGTGCTGTACGGCACGCTGCGCGAGAACCTCCTGTACGCCGCGCCCGACGCGGACCCGGCCGACCTGGACCGGGCCATCGAACTGGCGCAGCTCACCGAGGTGGTCGCCCGCTCCCCGCACGGACTGGACACGGAGGCAGGCGAGCGGGGCATGTGCCTCTCCGGCGGCGAACGCCAGCGCGTCGCCCTGGCCCGTTCCCTCCTCACCCACCCCGCGCTCCTGCTCCTCGACGAGCCGACGGCCCACCTGGACGCGGCCAACGAGGCGGCCCTGCGCCGCTCGATCGGCCGGATCACCGACGAGTGCGCCCTGCTGGTCATCGCCCACCGCTACTCCACGATCCGCGCCGCCGACGCCGTCGTCGTCCTGGACGCCGGCCGGGTCACGGCCACCGGCACCCACGACGAACTGCTGGCGAGCAGCGAGCACTACCGCCGCGTGTCCCAGCAGGCCGGGGTCGGGGCGCGCCGCTGAGCCGCCGCTCCGCCGTGCCTCGGAGGATCCTCCGTCTTCGGTCGGACGCGTCGGCACACATCGGCGTCCCCAGCCGCTACCAAAGACGCACAGCGAGCGACGATCGGCCGACGCGCCCGGTGCCGCCCCCGCCCGACCATGGACACGTCCGGCGAACGGGAGGAGCGGGAACATGGCGGACCTGCGGGTCGGGGCGGTCGTATCGGCGCTGATAGTGGCAGTGTCCGGTGGGGCCTGGGCAGCCGCTCCCCCGACGTCGGCGTCGGCGCACGGCGGAGGGCCTGCCGCACAGCAGCTGTATGTGGCGCCCTGGGGGAGCGACCGGTGGCCGGGCACCTTCGAGCGGCCGTTCGCCACGCCCGCCAGGGCGCAGCAGGCCGTGCGGGCCGGGACGGGGGCCATGACCTCGGACATCGTGGTGAATCTGCGGGGCGGGACGTATCGGCTGAGCGCTCCGCTGCGGATGTCGGAGGCGCGCGGGGACTCTGGGCGCGGCGGGCATCGGGTGGTCTACCGGGCGTACGGCTACGGCACCGCCCTGCAGGAGCCGGTCACCCTCAGCGGTGGCCGGGAAATCCGGGGGTGGCGGCCCGATCCGGCGCGGCGGGGGGTGTGGCGGGCGGACGTCGGGGCGCTCGACACACGGCAGTTGTACGTCGGGGGGAGGCGGGCCGCGCGGGCCGGTCAGGGCGATGGCATCCCCGGCAAACTGAAGGTGACGTCCGGCGGCCTGACCACCACCAGTGCCGTGCCCCGTGGCTGGCGGGTGCCCGAGGACATCGAGCTGCGGTTCCGGTTCGCCTACGTCGAGGGCCGGTGCGGTGTCGCGGGTGTCTCCCGGGGGCCGGGCGATCTGACGACGATCCGGATGGACCAGCCGTGCTGGCGGCTGGCCCGTGACCTGTACGGGGCGGAGCTGCTGGCCATGCCGTCCGACGTCGAGAACTCGCCGAGCTTCCTCGGGAAGCCGGGCAGCTGGTATCTCGACCGCTCCCGGCCGGGGCGGCACGAGCTGCTGTACCGGCCCAGGGCGGGGGAGGACATGGGGCGGGCGAAAGTGACGGCGCCGGTGCTGGAGACGCTGGTCAGCGGTACGGGCAGCCCCGGACGGCCGGTGCACGACATCGCCTTCGAGGGGCTGACGTTCGCGCATGCCGGGTGGCTGGCGCCGAGCGAGCCCGCCGGGTTCGCCGCCGCCTGGAGCATGTATCTGCGGCCGGGCAAGGGGGAGAGGGCGGATGAGCCGCGGCTGCTCACCGTGCCGGGGAACGTCGCCTTCCGGACCGCCGAGCGCATCACCTTCCGGGGCAACCGGTTCGTCCATCTCGGCGCGCAGGGGCTGGAGTTCTCCGAGAACAGCTCGCACAACACGGTCGACGGCAACGTCTTCACCGACATCTCCGACGGCGGTGTCGTACTCGGCGTGCTGCCGCCGGACACCAAGGGCAGCAACCGGGGCAACCGCATCACCAACAACTGGATCCACCACATCGCGGCGGACCACCACGCCGCCTCCGGCATCTGGGACACCGGCGGCCGTGAGACGACCATCGCGCACAACCAGGTCGACCACGTGCCCTACACCGGCATCCTCTCCGGCCCCAGCGACGACCTGCGCGGCCTGATGCGCGGCAACCGCATCGTCGGCAACCGGGTCTTCGCCACCAACCGCCTCCTGGCCGACGGCGGCGGCATCTATCTGCGCGGCGAACAGGGCACCTCGCACGCGGACGGCGCCGTCGTCAGCGGCAACGCGGTGACGGGCAGTGCGTACGGCGAGTGGAACGTCGGCATCTACACCGACGACAGCAGCAACTGGATCACCGTGCGGGACAACGCCGTCCACAGCTACCGCGCCTCGATCGGCGGGTGCAGCGAGGAGTGGGGCGACCGGCCCGTCCGGAACATCCGCTACCGCGGCAACTTCTGGGACGACGCCGTACCCGACTGGCTGCCCCGCCGGGACTACCCCGGAGGCTGGCCACCCGCCCCGGACTGCGGCGACCCGCACGACCTGGAGTTCAAGGACAACACGCGGCTCACCCCGGCCGACCCCGCCGCGGACTGCGCGGCCCGCCCGGCATGCGCCGCGATCGTGGACCGGGCGGGGCCGCAGCCGTCGTACCGGCGGGGGCTGGGTCTGAGGCCGTAACTGACGGAGTGGGCCGGGTCGGAGAGATCGCGGGCGGCGGGGAGTGAGCCGATGTGAGCCACTCCTCGCCGCCCGCTTCAGGGCCCGCCTGCGTCAGAGCCCGCCTACCTCAGAGCGCGTCCGCGTCAGGCGCCGCTCTTGCCGAGGAGCTTGTTCATCTCCTTGATCTCGGCGGTCTGGGCGGTGATGACGGCGTCGGCCAGTTCGGTCGCGGGGCCGTACCGGCCCTTCGTCTTCTCGGTGGTGGCCATCTCCACCGCGCCCTCGTGGTGCTCGATCATCATGGTCAGGAACATGGTGTCGAAGTCCTTGCCGGACGCCTTCGACAGCTTGTCCATGTCCTCCTGGTCCATCATTCCTGCCATGCCCGACCCGCCGCCGGACGAGTGACCGCCGGAGTGGTCCATGCCGGGCATCGCCGAGGGCACGTCCTCGCCCCAGGTCTTCAGCCACCCGGACATCGTCTCGATCTCCGGGTCCTGCGCCTTCTGGATGCGCGCGGCGAGGTCCTTGACCGCCGCCGAGGACGCGCCGTCGGCGGCCATCCCCGCCATCTCCACAGCCTGCTGGTGGTGCGGGATCATGCCCTGCGCGAAGGTGACGTCCTGGTCGTTGTGGGCGCCGGTGCTCGCCGGGGAAGAGGCGGCGGGCGCGTCGGCGGCGCCGTCCGAGCTTCCGTCACCGCCGCAGGCGGCGAGGACGAGGGCGGCGGTGACGGCCGTCGTGGCCAGGGCGGCGCGACGGAACAGGGTACGACTGCTGGTCTTGCTGGTCATGCTGGATCTCCTGCGAGGTGCGTGGGTCGCCGCGCACCTGGGCGCGGCACGGGCATGGCTGAGTGCCGTACGCCCCCGGCGTTGGTGCAGGGGGAACGGCTCGGCCTTGTCCTAAGTCCGCAGGATCTGCAGTTCGGCCAGCGAGGGAGGCGCGCGTCCGCCCTCGGGCGCGGTGGCCACGGAACGGCCGTCGAGGTCGCCGGAGACGGCACCGCCGGCCGGGTCGGGCAGCAGGGCCGGCAGTGCGGGCCCCGCGCCGACGGCACCGGAGGCACAGGTCGGGTCGGCGTGCTGTGCGTGCCCGCCGCCCGTGGTGCCGCCGTGGCAGACGGATTCGTCGGTCGTGGCCGGCATGTGCGCGGCGGTCATGGCGCGCGCGTGGGGGTGGTGGGCGGAGGCTGCCGTGACCGTGTTGCCGGGTCCGAGCCCGTGCATCGCGACCACCCCGGCGAGCAGCCCGAGCAGCAGAAGCATGCGCCACGGCCCCTGCATCGGGAGCCGCAGCGCACGATGGTGCTGTGCACGGGCGGTCACGCCCTCATCGTACGGATGCCGCCCGCGGTCGGTTCACCAGGAGTCGGTCAGAAGTTGGAGATCACGCTCGTCAGGACCTCCCTGATCGTCTCGGGATGCTCCCGCGCGTCATAGGCCCGCCCGCCGCTCTCGAAGGCGATCCGCTCCAGCACGCTCTTGCCGGTCGCGTCGTCCTCGTCGGCCTTGGAGCCGTACGCGATGGTGAAGACCCTGACGCGCTCGCTGGGCTGTCCGGCCTTGGCGAGGACGTCCTCCAGCGTGGTGGGGTCGGAGGGCACCCCCTCGTTGCGGCCGTCGGTGAGCAGCACGACCGCGTTGATCGCGGTGGGGTCGTAGTCCTCACGCATGGTCTGCACCGCCGCGACGGTCGTGCCGTAGAGCCCCGTGGCCCCTTCCGGTACGAGTCCGTCGACCTCGGCCTTCAGCTGCCCCGCCCGGATCCTGCCGGACTTGCCGGGCACGGCGCCGCCCATGGGGCCGATGGGGACGAGCGGCAGATAGTGGTGGTCGTCGTCGGCGTACGGTGCGCTGGAGAACTTCCACAGCCCCACCTCGTCGGTGGCGGCGAACTCCCCGAACAGCGCGGACTCGGCCCCCTTCAGCAGCTCCATCTTGGTCTTGCCGCTGCCGGGGACGTCCTCGTTCATCGACGTGGAGTTGTCGATCACGACGAGCACATGGGCCCGGCGCCGCAGCGTGGGCCAGGCCTGGAGGAGCTGTCCGAGGACGGCGCCGCGCGGGGGGTAGAAGTCCTTGAGCGGGGTGTTCGGGAGGGCGCCGTTGTCCTGGGTGACGAGGCCGGTGGGCTTGGCCTGGTGGGTGCGGTAGCCGTACGGCGTGAAGTGCTTCTCGTGCACCGCGGGGTCGTGCAGATAGCCGAGGAAGTCGTCGGAGACGCTCCGCAGCGCCGGGGTCATGTTGTTCAGCTGCACATACGGGTGGTCGCTGACCGGGACGCCGTCCGCCGGATAGAAGGACACCAGCGGTGTTTCCGGCCTGCTCGTCTTCGCGCAGCCCGGCTCCGCGCTGAGCGCGCCGCACGGGTAGCCGTTGTTGTAGGCGACGACCGAGTTCTCCTCGACCGTGACGGCGGAGATGTAGTCCAGCGCCGCCTGGGAGCCGCCGGAGTCGTCCGCCTCCCGGAGGTTCTTGAGGAACGTCAGCGTGGTGTCGCCGTAGTGCACCACGGACTTCTCGATCTGCCGGACGAAGTCCTGGTTGCTCTTCTTCTCTATGTCCCGCACGGAGAGTTCACCGCTGGTCTCCGTCACCGCGTAGAAGGCGCCGATCGTGGCGTCGAGCCCGGACGTCGAGTAGCCGGGGTTGGTCTTGCCGAGTTTGAGCGGCCCCCACTGCTCCTCCTTGCGGTCCCGCCAGAAGTCCTGCGGGTCCTTGGCCCACTCCGCGAGGTCCTTCCAGCCGACCGCGCTCTCCGGCCAGCCCAGCGCCTCGGCCATCGGCTTGGGCATCGCGATGGTCAGCGGGCTCTTCACGATCGCCCGCGCCGACTTCGGGAACAGGCCCGCGGTCTCCTTGCCCGCCCGCGCACGGGCCAGCGCCAGCCAGTCGCTGCTGGCGGGTGACCACACGTTGGGCTCCCCGTCGCCGCTCCAGCCCTTCGTGAGGCGCTCCATCCCGGTGCCTGAGTTGACCTCGGAGACCTCGACGCGGACGCAGATGTCGCCGCTGCGGCGCAGACCGTAGTCCTCCGCGGCCCGGCGCAGCTCCGTCGACAGGTCGACCGAGGCGGCTATGCGAAGCGGCGGGGAGTTCGCGTCGTCGCAGTGCGGCAGGCCGGTGGGTTCCTTGCTCTTGCCGCAACTGTTGACGAGCCAGCCGGAGCCGGCCAGCACGACCACGGCCAGGGCCGCGGCGGCCCCTTTGCGCCAGGCGAGGCGGGGGCGGCGGGAGAGCAGGGGCGGCGTGCGGGGGCCGGACCGAACGTGCGGAACGGACTGAACATTGGCAACGGGCGGAACAGGCGGATCAGGGAGAACGGACGAACCGACCGGGGTCGGCTCCTGGTGTGCCCCTTGGAGCTCCCCACCGCCGGTCGTCCCCGGTCCGTCGGGCTCGGTGCCGAACTTGGCGAGGACGGCGCGGGCGAACGTCGCGGCGTTGGCGGCGGCGACCTCCTGCGAGCCGGAGGCGTCGGCGTTCCGCTTGTTCCCGTCGGCCTGGTCGCTGATCCCGCGGATGATGAGGGTGTCGAGCCCCGCGACATGACCGGCCCGGGATGTGCCGGCACCCTCCATCTCGATGGCGGCGGCGTCGTTGAAGTGCTCCCTGAGCCACTCCCGCAGCGCGGACTCGCTGCTGTCGAGCAGGACGTCACCGGCGGCGATCGGCTTGGTGTGCACCCGAAGCCTGTTGCCCAGCTTCGACTCGGCGGAGTGCGCGGCCTGCATCAGCGGGTGGGCCGCCTGGTAGGAGGTGGGGCGTGCCTGGAAGGACGTACCGCTCGCACGGGCGCCGTGGATCGCGTACACCTTGCTGGCGACGACGACGTCCCCCAGGGCTATGTCCGGTTTGAGGGAACCGGCTATGCCCACGAAGAGCTGGGCCTTGGGCCGGAACATCTGGTGGCCCTGCATGGCGATGGCCGCGGCGGAGTCGTTGCCCTCGCCGGTTCGGGCCAGGGCGACATGCCAGTCGGTGCCCCGGAAACGTCCGCAGTGGAAGATCGTGCCGTCGCTGTGACGCACCTCCCTTCCTCGGACGATGAACTTCCGTACGGCCTCGTGCTCCACGCGAAGCGCCGTGAGGATCACCACGGTGGGGGAAGTGTCTGTCACGTGATCAACCGAGCCTTGACTCCGTCCGTTCCGTACAGGGCATGCTGCACACGGTAACCGCGCAGGCCACGGGTGTACCCAACTTCACCAAGCCTGACGCCCGTTGAGCCGCAATCGTGACGCCGTGCACGCGGGACGGGTCCCGGGCACGCTCGCTCCACCGGAAGGGCACCGGGCCGCCGAGCGGCACGGCCCCGCTCGGCTTTGCCCTCTCTTTACAACCTGCCCCGCCGCCGAGTCGTCTCTCCGCTCGACCCGTCACCCAGTCCGCCGCGTACGGCAGTACCGGCCGGGCCGACGAAAGAGAGCGAATCGATGCGCCGAACTGCCCTCAGTGCCCTGGCACTTACCTGCACCGCCCTGCTGGCGGGCGTCACGCCCGCGTTCGCCGACGGGACTTCGGCGACTCCGGCGCCCAGCCCGACCTCCACCAGCGCCCCTTCGGAGTCGGCCTCCCCGGTCCCCAGCGCCGAGCCGACCCGCCCGCCCGGCACGGACCCCAGCGCGGTGCCGAGCGCCGAGCCGACCCGGGTGCCGTCGGAGGCCGGCCAGGTGTCCGTCGTACCGTCGGGGGCGCCCGACACCGGAGTCGCGGGGACGTCTTCGTCGTCCGGGACGGAACAGGGCGGGCTGATCGGCGGCGGAGCGGCCGCGCTGCTCCTCGCCGGTGGAGCGACGACGTTCGTCGTACGGCGTCGGCGGGCGAACGAGGCGTGACGCCGCTGTCCAGGCGCGCGTTCGCGACGGCGGCGACGGCGGGGCTGGCCTCGCTGCTGGTGGGCTGCGGTGGTGACGAGGCGGGTCAGGACGCCACGAGCGCGGGCTCCCGGCGGCACCGTGGGGCGGAGGGGGCCGGGGAGTCCGGGAAGTCCGGGGAGTCCCCGTCCGCCGGGTCGGCGTCCGCGAACTCGGGGCGTGCGCTGGGGCGTTCGGTCCCGGTCCGGCTGCGGATCCCGGCGATCGAGGTCGACACCCCCCTCATCGGTCTCGGGCTCGGGTCGGACGGCACGGTGCAGGTGCCGCCGATCGCGGCCGACGACCGCGCGGGCTGGTACCGGCACTCGCCGACGCCGGGCCAGGTCGGCCCGTCGGTCATCCTCGGCCATGTCACAGTGGGCGCCTACGGGGACGGGGTGTTCCGGCACCTCGCCCGGCTGCACCGGGGCGACCGGATCGTGGCGCGCAGGGAGGACGGCAGCACGGCGGAGTTCGCGGTGAGTGCCGTACGGACGGTGGCCAAGGCGGACTTTCCGGCGAAGGAGGTCTACGGGGACGTGGACCGGCCGGAGTTGCGGCTGATCACCTGCGGGGGGCCGCGGGAGGGGGAGGAGTACCGCGACAACGTGATCGTGTTCGCGGTGCTGAGCAAGACGGCGGCCTGAGGGCTTTCACAGGCTCTGATGGCCTGTCGGCCTGCCGGCGAGTGTCGTGCACGACCACGGAGAGCGTTGGAGAGCGTTGATACGGTCCCGAGACGAGGCGGCGTCCGAGCTGTTCGCCGCCCTGTACCCGCGCCTCGCCGGCTGGTGCCGCCGGGGCGGCCGCGACGCCCCACAGGGCCCCCCCAAACCCCCCGGCGCCCTCAACACCCCGGGTGGGCGCCGGGGGCCGGGGGTGGGGGACCCGCGCGGTGTA